>NZ_CP040297.1:6436734-6765102 GCF_013393945.1 Nostoc sp. TCL26-01 | reverse complement strand
TTTTAATAATTCGTAATTAATTCTGGTGAAAAATTTCTCTGTGTCTTTGTGTCTTCGTAGTTAATAAAATTATTTTTCACTACAAAGACACAAAGAGAAAGACATCAATTAGTTTTATCTACCTGTTTCATCATGTCTTCTCCGATGTCTATCACAGTGTAATATTCCATTTACAGCCCAATTTTCTCGCTCAAATTCATCAATATGAATAGTAATCCATTCTGGTTTGGTATCTAAAGCTGTAACGAGGGCATTAGTAATGGCTTCTACTAATTGCCGTTTTTTCTCGATGGAGTGTCCTCTGGCAATTTTAACTGTGACAAATGGCATACAAATTTACCTCACAAATGTTTTGATGTGGAGTTTATCTCTGAGGCTATGAAGAGATAGTCACTTTAGATTGCTCGACTATTTTATTGGGTAAAGTCGTCGAGAATCTGCCATATTTATAATAAGCTGCACAAGCTCCTTCGGAAGACACCATGCAAGTACCAATTGGTGTTTCTGGTGTGCAAGCTGTACCAAAAACTTTACACTGCCAAGGTTTTAGGACTCCTTTGAGAATTTCACCGCACTGACAGGCTTTGTGGTCTGCTACTTTTAAGTTAGGGATGGTAAATTTGTTTTCAGCGTCAAATTGGGCGTATTCAGGACGAATTTTTAAGCCTGAGTTAGGGATTTCATTTAAGCCACGCCACTCAAAACTTTCCCTGACTGCAAAAACTTGATTGATGGCTGCTATTGCTACTTGATTACCAGTTTTTTCTACTAGTCTATTATATTGATTTTCTACTTCACAGCGATGTTCTACGAGTTGCTGTAATAGCATCCAAATTGATTGGAGAATATCTAAAGGCTCGAAGCCAGAAACTACAATTGGCTTATGATATTGTTGGGCAATAAATTCATAAGGATCAGTACCTATCACCATACTGACATGACCAGGCCCAACAAATCCATCTAGTTGTAAATCAGGGTTATCTAATAGTGCTTGGAGTGCGGGAATCACGAGAACGTGATTACAAAACATACTAAAGTTATTGATATTTTCTGCCGCAGCTTGGAGGATAGTCAAAGCAGTACTGGGGGCTGTAGTTTCAAAACCTAAAGCAAAGAAAACTATTTGTTTATCGGGATGATTTTTGGCAATTTGTAAGCTATCGAGGGGAGAATAAACCATGCGAATATCTGCACCTGTAGCTCTAGCTTGGAGTAGGCTAGTTTTAGAACCAGGAACGCGCATAGTGTCGCCAAAGGTTGCTAAAATAACATTGGGGTTTTGAGAGATAGCGATCGCATCGTCTAATCTCCCCCTGGGCATGATACACACTGGACAACCAGGGCCATGAATCAGTTCAATATTGGCTGGTAATATTTCTTCAATACCGTATTTAAAAATTGCGTGAGTATGTCCACCACATACTTCCATGATTTTGATAGGCTTCTCTAGTTGCTGGCTGAGGTTGGCTATTTCACCGCGTAAGGCTTCAGCTTTTTCTGGTTCTCGGAACTCATCGACGTATTTCATATGTTGAGAATTGCTGTAAGGAGTTTTTAAAAAATAATTTTTATGGGTGATGTGAATTTACGCATTACTAATTTCGGCTTGGATGGTTGCTAGTTCTTGTAGTAGTTTTAAGGTTTCTTTTGCTTGTTGTTCGTTGATTCTATTCATGGCGAAACCGACATGAACTAATACCCAATCTCCAATACAAGCTTCTGGTGGATGTTGTTCGTTGACAATGCAGGCAATATTCACTTGACGTTTCACACCACCCACATCAACAATGGCTAATTTGTGGTTAATGTCTGTGATTTCAGTAATTTTTCCGGGGATGCCTAAACACATTTTTATTTACCTAGTGTAGAGATGTGAACCACAGAGGCACAGAGACACGAAGGGGATGAAGATTTAACTATTATTCATTAATTTTGCGGCAGTAATTACTGCTTGTCCCAAGGATAAACCACCATCATTTGTGGGGACTAAGCTGTGAGTTAAGACATTTATTTTTAAGTCTTGCAAGCCTTGATTAACTAACTGCGATAAAATGCGATTTTGAAACACGCCTCCTGTCAGCACAACTTGATTAATTAAGTTATTTTGACAAAGATGTTTGACCATTTCGACAATAGCACTTGCTAAACTCTTGTGAAACTTGGCAGCAATAACTGATTGAGGAGTTTGCTGCTGTAAGTCATCTAGCAATAATTGCCACATTGGTTTTGACTCTATATAGTAAATATTATCGGAAAAGACAAAATTAAAGGGATATATTCCCATTTCTTCATGATTATTTAATGTGTGAAGATCAACGATCGCTTCTAAGGCGATCGCTGCTTGTCCTTCATAGCTACATTCTTCCCGACAAATCCCCATAGCTGCTGCTACAGCGTCAAAGAGTCGTCCAACTGAAGATGCAAGAGGAGTATTAATACCTTTTTCTACAAGCTGATTGAGTAAATTTATTGGCTTTTTATTCAAAAATCTGAAAATTTCTAAGTTACTGTATTGCTGTTGACAATCATCCCAAATATTCGCATTCAATAAGTGAGCATAGGTATTGCGCCAAGGTTGATAAATTGCTTGTGTCCCACCAATCATCGGGACTGGCTTAAATGTAGCAAGACGCTGAAACTTGCGGTAATCAGCTAACAGAAACTCTCCCCCCCAGAGTGTACCATCTGTACCATAACCCAAACCATCAAAAGCTATACCTAAAACTGGTGATGAGTCTAAAGGTATGCCATTTTCTGCCATACAAGCAGCAATATGGGCGTGATGATGTTGAGTAGAAATAAGCGGGATTTGATTAGCTATGGCGAGTTCTTGACCAAGTTTACTAGATAGATATTCAGGGTGGAAATCGATAGCGATCGCTTCTGGTTGATGGTTAAATAGATTTAAGTATAAATTCAGTGTCTCTTGATAAGCATTAAATGCTTCAGCATTTGCTAAATCACCCAAATGTTGAGACAGAATTGCTTCACCATCACGTAATAAGCAAAAGGTATTTTTTAACTCACCACCCATTGCTAAAATCTGCGGAACATGATCAAATCCTGGTGGTAAATTAATCGGTGTTGGTGCATAACCTCTAGCACGACGAATGACTTGTAATTTATTATCGACAACCCGTACAACTGAATCATCTATTCGGTTCACAATCTCCCGATTATGCAAAAGCAAATAATCAGCTATTTTACCTAACTTTGCTCTAGCATCATCATTATCAATACATTGGGGTTCATCAGCCAGATTACCACTAGTTAAAACAATCGGACGATTCATCCGTCGCAAAATTAAATGATGCAAAGGCGTATAAGGTAGCATAAAGCCAAGAGTATTTTGCCCTGGTGCGACGGATGAGGAAATGGGGAGAGGAGGAAATGGGGAGAAAAAATTATCTCTTTGTCCCATTCTTTCATTCTTCCATTTTGAATTTTGCGGAAAGTAGGCGGTGTCGGTTTCCGTCCCGCCTAACTTTCCAAGACGAATTTTGAATTTTGAATTGATTTGTCCCCTTTTCTCCAACAACACAATAGGCGCTGCGGAACTGGCTAATAACTCTTTTTCTTTATTAGTAACTATGCAATATTCTTCAATAACTTTTATGTCCCTTGCCATTAAAGCGAAGGGTTTATGATATCTTTGCTTACGCTGGCGTAATTTTTGCACAGCCGTCTCTTGTGTGGCATCACAAGCAAGATGAATACCACCTATGCCCTTAATGGCGACTATCTCGCCTTTCTGCAACAAGGTACAAACAGCATCCACATCATCCATCATAGAAAACATGGAAGCATCAACAGGCTTACCATCAGCACGTTCTAACCAAGCCTGGGGGCCGCAAATGTGACAAGCTGTAGGTTGGGCATGAAAGCGGCGATTTTCGATATCGTGGTATTCTCTCTCGCATTGAGGACACATGACAAACGCAGACATACTGGTATTGCATCTGTCGTAAGGAATAGCGCGAATAATACTTAAACGGGGGCCACAGTGAGTACAGTTGGTGAAAGGATAACGATAAAATCGACTAAAAGGGTCAAATATCTCTTGCTGACATTGAGGACAAGTAGCAGCATCAGGGGCAATTTCTGTCTGGACTTTACTACTCACACTAGGAGAAATCACAAAACTATCACAGTTTAATTCACCTTCATAGCGTGTTCTTATAAGTTGATTAATTCTGGCTAGTGGTGGACATTCTTGCTGTAACTTAAGGACAAATTCTGTTAAAGCCGCTTCACTACCAGATACGCGAATTAACACTCCTTGTCCATCATTACAAACATCACCCCGCAAGCCGCAAGCTTTAGCCAGACGATATACAGTAGGGCGAAATCCTACCCCTTGCACAGTACCACAAACTCTGATTTCTTCAGTTACCATAATTGAATTTCCACAACAAAATTCTGTTATTACCAGAATCAGAAATTACTACCGTCTGTCCACAAATTTTTACCCCGTAACACCAATTCAAACTATCTCTTGTTGGTAAGCCAAAATTACGATTTTCACTCTTAGATTGGCAACTACTTTGTCCTATCAATATATCTGCCGCTACACCTTGTAATGATAATATTGATGTCAGCTTTCTCCATCCTAGCAACCGTGAATTAGCAGTATCTGCCACCACCAACCAATCATCAGTAACTCCTACCCCATAAGGCATACTCAAGCTACTAGCACTAGGAATATAAACACCCTGATTCATTTCCACCGCATCAAAGCTGTTTTGCCCCAAGACAACTTCACAAGGAGTATTATTTGCTGTTGGTATACCCTGCCAAATCATAACTCGATGATTACCCGCATCGGTGACAACTAAATTACCATTCCAAACAGCAATATCGTGACACCATCGCATACTCGCCGCCGTAGGAGAATTGCCACCATTCTCATTACGAGATATCATATCTGGCTGTCCTAAAACTAAATCAGCAGGTTGCCCATTTTCTATAGGTAATTGCTGCCAAATTAGTAAGCGTCGATTACCTGTGTCAGCCACAAATAGCTGTCCTTGATGATAGAAAACTCCATAAGGCCAGTGCATTGTATTTGCATCAGGTAATTGCTTACCCCGGTTGTGTTCATTATCAGTGAAATTAGCTTGTCCTAAGACTAAATCTGCGGGAACATGACTATCTTCTGGTAACTTGTGCCAAATTAAAACTCGATGATTCCAAGCATCAGCAATTGCCAAACCTTCTCCACAAACACAAATCCCTGTGGGTACACTTACAGTATTACTTTTTGGTGTACCTTTTGCATTTTGCCCCTCATGATAAAAGTCTGGTTGTCCAATTACCCAATCAGCCGGTTGATGATCTTGTGTAGGTAAATTGCGCCATCCTAATAATCGATGATGCCCTGTATCTGATACCCATAAGGAACCTGTTTCGGATACCAAGCAAGCAGCACGAGGGCCAAACATTGTTATCGGACTTGGCGCTACGGGAATAACTAATTCTTGGGAAGTGATTTTATTACCTAAAACCACTTCTGCTTCTGGAGTTAATAGAGATAAGTTTTGAGAATTTACCGCTTTTATGTCTGACACAAATTTAATTACAATAAAAATATTTATTCACTAAAATTATGTATTTTGTTAATAAGGGTATTGTGAACACTACCCACTCTACGATAAGAATTCGGGTTAGCGCAGCGCAACCCAACATGGATCTCATAAACTCAATATGGATATTAATGTTGAGTTAAAGAACGAAACCTTAATCCGGATTTCTCACGAAATTTATCAAACCGAAGTCCAGAGGCTGTAGGGGCGGGTTAACGAGATATTCGTGAATGATTGAAGCATATTTGTGAACCCGCCCCTACTGTTTTGTGAGAAATGCAGGATAATACTTGTAAGTTACGCTAGACATGGCAGAAAGACATAAATGCACGCTGACATCATTTAAAAGCATCAACGTGCATCATCGTGTATCGACAGTTGCAATTTTGAATTAATTTTTCATCAGTTTTACAACTGCACAAACACTTGGTTGTCTCTAACTTTGACTGGATAGGACTGAAGAGACATACCTGGTACAGTCAAACATTCCCCAGTTGCTAAACTATACTGAAATTCGTGTGCAGGACAAGTAATTATCCCATTTTTTACTTGACCAATATCTAAAGGTGTTGCTAGGTGTGAACAAGTATTTTTGTAACAGGTAATATTTCCCCCATCACGTGACAAAATTAGTGAGTGTCTAGCAATATTGACTGTCAAAATATCAGAATTGGGTATTTGTTCAACAGTTGCTACTTTTACCCAAACAGTAGCTTTTGGGCTAAAAAATGGACTAGTAAAACTAGTGTTAACTGTTTCAGCACTAGAGTGATCATTAACTGCATTGACTGTAGTAATTTCTGGACAGTATTTTTTGATTGCTTGTTCTACCCCGTGAGATAAAGTCAAGGTAGAAGCTGGACAACTACTACAAGTGCCGATTAATCTCACTTCTACTATATCCGGTGGTTTGTAAGCAACGAATTCTACATCTCCATTGTGGCTTTTTAAACCTGGACGCACTTCATCAAGGGCAGTTTGAATCCGTTGTAAAATTGGTGGTTGTGGTGGTTTGACTAAATCGTGATATAGCAAAACTGCATACACAATTTCATCATCAACAGCTTGACGCAAAGCTGAGATTGACTCTTGTTTGACACTTTTAATTAAATTAGTCAACGCAGCTTTATGCAAAGCCTCAATTGCTGTTTTTAGTCCAACAACCACACACCTTTGGCTTTCGTCCCACTCAGATACAATAGCTTCAAATCTGTCTATTTCTCGAATGTATTCTTCAAGGTTTGTCATTAGTTGTTAGTCATTGGTCAATAGTCAATAGTCAATAGTCATTAGTCAATAGTCATTAGTCATTAGCATTTCTTCTTCTCCCTCACTCCCTTACTCAGCACGGGCTGAACGCCCCGCTTCCGCTAACAGCACTCAGCACTCACTACTCCCTCACTCAGCACTCACTACTCCCTCACTCAGCACTCCCTTCAATTACTTGGTTTTGAAATCTTTCAAGAGAAAAGGCATAATCATACCTGTGGTAAAGCTGGATAAAGTTATGGGTAAACAGAGGGGGATTTCGACTTGGGCAAGTAATACTAGTACTAACAAACCGACACTGATACCAATGGTAGTTTGTCGAATAAAATATCCAGGATTACGTATTAGCTTACCTTGAAAAAATAACTTAGCAGAAAACCAACCTAATTCCAACATCTTCAATCCTAATAATTATTCAAGAAAGTTAAGGTGAAAAATCCTAAAACTATGGCGATAATTGCCGCAGTAGGGGCAAATAATGCTCCTAGTGTTGCTGATAAAGAATAACCAATATCTTTTCCTGCTAATATCATGCCGCCAATAGCACCACCAAGCATGGAGATAATTGTGGCTATCACTAACCACAATATTTCTGTAACTAAAGTTAAGTCACCATTGACCATGTTGTTGAGAAAATCATTCAGATGAGAATTATTGAAAATCTCACTCATTTTTTGTTCTCCTTTTTAGTAATTGGAAATTAAGTGGTGGTGAGTGTTGAGTAGAGAGGAAAAAGCTATTATCGATTTTTATTGATATAGTTTTATCCCCAATTTTCAGCATTGTAATTAGATGTGTTTTTTAGCAATTATTTGGGTGAATTTCTATCTCTTTTTCTACATCTTTCAAGGCTTGAGAGACTACATTTGCTTGGTCAAATTGTTGATGTTGTGTGAAAATTTCCCAAGCTTCTTGATAGTAAGCCTGTGCTTGTAAGAGATGATTATAGTTTCCCGATTCTGGTTTTTCTGGGTCGTCTGGTAGATTGAATAAGGCGTTGGCTTTATTAGAAATTGTGTTGGCGTACTCTAAGGGTGTATCTTGGGAATTACGCACTTTCAAGGATTCGTTATAAGCAGCGATCGCTTGTAAATTATTCTCCACAGGATGAGAACTGACTAAATACTGCAAAGCGTTACCCAAGTTGTTTTGCAACATAGCATATTCTCTGGGATGATCAATCAAATTAATATGCTTAAGCGCAGTGGCAAATGATTGTACTGCTAACCCCTGACGTAAATATTCCTGTTCTGAAGTCATGGGTAGAGATAGGTAAGCGATCGCAATATTGTTATATAAAATCGCGTACTCTTGTGGGTAATCTTCCCAAGTAAACCCTTGCAAAGCTTCGTGATAAGCTTGGATACTATCGTTGACCCGTGCCAGATGCAACGGTACTAATGATTGCAACACTAGTCCAAAATTCATCTGTGCTTCTGCCACTTCTAGGGGTGAGGCGAGTTTTTGCAAAATCGGCAACGCCTCCTCATAACCTGCCTTGGCTTGCAAAAGTAAGTCAGTCCCCCCATCGGGAATCATCTGTAATGCCCCAGCCATACCAATTTGGGCGCGGGCTTTGAACAACAGATACTCATCCCCAGACAATTCATATGCCCGGTAGTATAAAGAAACTGCATTCCTTAAGTCCTGGGAGGTTTTCGGCTTCTTTTGAAAACCTTGTGCCATCTCAATCAGCATCTGGATTTTTTCTGCTGTCGTGGCTGACTCCGATGCAATGGCGGCGATCGCTGCCTTAACTGCCGAATCTGTCATGCTGGGTGTCATAATTACCATACCCTAACTGTTAGGGAAATTAAGTTTTTCAACGCCCATCAGAGATTGAAGAGATTCTCGCCTCTAATTTCCGGGCTATACCAATTTACGCAGGCTTTAAGATATTGAAGCGGAATTCCCCTATGTACTCGAAGATCGGGACTGGAAAATTAGCCAGTAATTGATCATTATCCAGCTGCTCGAATCAATCAACTTTTTAATATAAAACACCCTGATTCTAAAATCTATGGGGTAATTGCCAATATGAGTATCTGCTTTCAATACTCACAGGACTTACGCAGTGTCACTGATTTTCCGCACTTTTTGTCAATGGTCAATAGTCAATAGTCCAAAAAACTTAATTTTGACCATTGACCCTTCGGGTGACGCTCCTTCTCCCAAGGAGAGACGCTACGCGAACGTCGCTAACGATAGTTGCTTTCCGACGCAAGGCGATACGCCACTCCCTCAAGTCAAGCCAGTGCGTTGCGTATTTTTCCCCCGTTGTAGCAAGTGGCGCGGGAAACCCGCCCACGGGGGTGGCTCAGGAACGCACGATCTCACCATGGACTATTGACCACCCTCATTTATGGTTTATTGGTTGAGTGCGTAAGTTCTAACTCATTAGATTTATCAGTGGGGAATGGACAGAATTATTAATTACCACTGATTGATAACTAACTTTTAGGAATACTCATGATTGTTCTCATAAATTCATAAAAAATTTGTATAATATGAGAGAAAATTAGCAGCATAATTCCCCTGGTGGTTTGTCTTTATTTATGCTTAGTTATCCAAAGATATTGACATTTACCCAAAATATATGAGTATAGATTAAATGCCATGTAGATTTCCTAATTTACGGAATTAAGTTACTGGCAGTTGAATGTAATTAATACATTTTATCGATAGTAATTTTGTGTAAGTCATGAACAAAAAATGGGCTGTGAAGCGAATAACGTTAAATCTGGCATCTAACGAGTTAGAAAAACTTGAACAGTACTGTCAAAAAACGGGAAGGCCGGCCACGGATGTCATTCGGGAATTAATTCGTTCTCTAGAGACAAATAATTTTCAACTAACGGTTCACGAAGATAATAGGGAGGAAAGCTGGACACCATAAAACTGGTCTACCCCTAAATCCCCTGAAGAGTAATTTGGATCATAAGGCAACTGGTGAATCAACTGTTTAATCACATCAATTTGTGTTAAACCCGTCTGATTACAATAATCTTCCAGGATTTTAGCTTCATTTGGTTCCAACTCAAGTTTGATTTGCCTGATCGGAAAATCTTGATTCATATCGCACCAACCTAGTTAAATATTTGCCATCAACTTAAAATTCTACAAACCCTCTATCGGGTATTGCCAAACACCAACAAAGTCTGAAATAGATTGTTTCTATCTCCGGCCTTGTTAACTTATCGCATATAAGATCAGAATTTATGCAGTTATCTCAATAGTTTAAGATAGGAGCAAGAGCTAGAAGCTAAGGGTTAGAGAATAAAATTAGTGCTTTTCGTCACTCAATACTAGTTCATGCTAGGCTACAGCTAAGACGAATTTAAATAAAGAATACGACAGATACACATCCCCAAAACCTTGTCCTGTCCGGATTCTTAATTTTGAATTTTGAATTGGTATAAGACTCCCATCTTTAAAGTCATCATGATTTAAATTTTATTTTGCTTAAAGATTAATTTTTATTTAATAAAATTTGATTGAGTAAAAAATACTCTATTATGAAAAGTAAACCTTGCAAAACTGACGTATTCCCAAGGGTTTTCCTGGTTTTTTGTCACCTATCAATAGTCTCAAATTCACACACCTTGATTTTGAATATTGACAATTGACTACCCTCGTCCGTGTTGGTCTGTTAGCTGCGTAAGTCATGATTTTTACAAAACAGGTGCAACCCTACAAGCGTCAACACCTGCATCGTCACTAAATCAAAAATACACACATAGCCAATGACTAACGTACTCTGGCTGCAAGGTGGTGCTTGTTCTGGCAACACCATGTCTTTTCTTAATGCCGAAGAACCGACAGTCTGCGATTTAATTGCTGATTTTGGCATTAAGGTGCTTTGGCATCCTTCTTTAGGATTAGAATTGGGCGATAATTTACAAAATCTATTGTGGGATTGTATTTTAGGCAAAATACCTCTGGATATTTTAGTCTTTGAAGGTAGCGTCGTTAATGCCCCCAATGGTACAGGCGAATGGAACCGTTTTGCCGATCGCCCAATGAAAGATTGGTTAACTGACTTGTCAAAAGCCGCTAGTTTTATCGTGGCTGTGGGAGATTGTGCCACCTGGGGGGGTATTCCGGCTATGTCCCCCAACCCCAGTGAATCGGAAGGCTTGCAATTTCTCAAACGCCAAGAAGGGGGATTTTTTGGTAAAGATTTCCGCACCAAGTCAGGATTACCAGTGATTAATATTCCCGGATGTCCGGCACATCCTGACTGGATTACGCAGATATTAGTGGCGATCGCTACTGGACGTATCGCGGACATTGCCCTCGACGAACTCCACCGTCCTCAAACCTTCTTCAACACCTACACCCAAACAGGTTGCACTCGTAACGTCCACTTCGCCTACAAAGCCTCAACCGCCGAATTTGGTCAACGCAAAGGCTGCCTATTTTATGACTTGGGTTGTCGCGGCCCCATGACACATTCATCCTGCAACCGCATCCTCTGGAACCGCGTTTCCTCCAAAACCCGCGCCGGGATGCCATGTTTAGGTTGTACAGAACCGGAATTTCCCTTCTTCGATCTCAAACCCGGAACTGTCTTCAAGACACAAACAGTCATGGGTGTTCCCAAAGAATTACCACCAGGAGTCAAAACCAAAAACTACGCCATATTGACAATGGTCGCCAAAGATGCAGCACCAGCTTGGGCGGAAGAAGACTTTTTTACTGTTTAGTCATTAATTACAGTGCTTTAGTTGATCAGTTGAGGCGGTGTTTTGAGACTGTTTATCTCAGTGCAAGATTAAGTCATGTATGTTATTTTGTGAGCAAACTACGCATTAGTTAAATGTACTATAGTGAAGCCACAAAGGAGATAATAGATGGATGTGACGGAGCTTGCCTGGATAACAATCAAAAGCTCAGATGTTAATGCGGTTGTCAATGCTTTAGAGTTAGAGAATATTCATCAAGGAAGGTTTGGTGATTTCGAGGATAAAACTAATACTTTCGTGTTTTCTGCTCAACATGATTGGATAATTATCATTCATCAGTGGAACCGAAGGGGAGGTTATAAAGAATATCTGAATACGATGCAGCAAGTAGTAACTGAATTAAGCCAAAAGTTTGGTGAAGCGCAGTCTTTTGCCGCTTACGAAGATATGACGTGCTACGGTATCCGTTGGGAAGAGTACTGCCACTATACTCATTGGATACTCGCACGAAATGGCGTTCTGCTCAGATCATTTGCAAAGTACGATGGAGACGATCTATTTCGTAGTTTTGGAGAAGTTACAGAAGCCGAAAGTTTCCTCAACTGGAAAGCTAGAGACGTATGGGTACGAATGCCAGAAGTTATTAGAGTATCACAACAATGGAGTACGGAACCAATCTTCTCGAACCATCCAGGCGATATAATGGGTGTACTTGGATACAAGCATTTGCAACAAAAGTAAACGACATCTGAAGTAATATTCACCGCAACTGCCTCAACTGTTAGCACTTCACCACTACTAAAAATCATGAAAACAGGAGAGGAGAATGACAATTAAAACATTAGATATTTCCCCCGTTGGTAGAGTCGAGGGGGATTTGGATGTGCGGGTAGATATTGAAGATGGGCAGGTAATTAACGCCTGGACACACGCCGAACTGTTTCGCGGATTTGAAATCATCTTACGCGGTAAAGATCCCCAAGCCGGCTTAATTGTCACACCGCGTATTTGTGGGATCTGCGGTGGTTCTCATCTGACTTGTGCATCCTGGGCGCTAGATACAGCCTGGGGTGCAGAAGTTCCCCGCAATGCCATTTTAGCGAGAAACCTGGGTCAACTCGTCGAAACAATCCAAAGTATTCCCCGTTACTTTTATGGATTGTTTGCTATTGACTTGACTAATAAAAAGTACCGTAGTAGCCGCTATTATGATGAAGCCGTCAGACGCTTTGCTGCGTTCACAGGGAAATCTTACGAACTGGGTATCACCATTTCTGCCAAACCCGTAGAAATTTATGCGCTGTTGGGTGGACAATGGCCGCACAGCAGTTATATGGAAATAAATTAGTAAAGTGCTTATATAGTAAGGATTTGCCAGGATAGGTGCAATAATTACCTCATTTTTCCTTAAATTAGGCAATAAACCCACTCCAGCAATATCATAAATCCATTTATTTTTATCTACTAAAAGTTATTTGCTTTTCTCAGGCGTTACCTAACTTTTCCCTACATTGCCTCGCTCCAACTCCAAAATCGTCTAAACTCAAAGTGTCCGCCAACGGCCAAAATCCCATGCCTCGCTGGTTCAATATTGCAGGTCCTTGTAAAGACGATATCCACTATATGCTATCTCCAACAACACGATTACCAGATTTGGAGGAGCTAATCCAACAGCGGAGTTATTTTGTCCTTCATGCACCACGACAAACAGGGAAAACAACAGCAATGTTAGCTCTAGCACAGCAACTTACTGATACAGGACTTTATGCAGCAGTAGTGGTATCGGTAGAGGTGGGAAGTGCTTTTAATCATGACCCAGGTGCAGCAGAATTAGCAATTTTAGGAACTTGGTATGACACAATTGAGGATAGATTACCCCCAGAACTACAACCACCTGTTAAACAATCGCAACAAGAAGAAG
Organism: Nostoc sp. TCL26-01; assembly: GCF_013393945.1. Lineage (NCBI taxonomy): Bacteria > Bacillati > Cyanobacteriota > Cyanophyceae > Nostocales > Nostocaceae > Nostoc > Nostoc sp. TCL26-01. The sequence goes on along the minus strand of NZ_CP040297.1, from coordinate 6,751,645 downwards.
CAGGAAATAGAATTAAGGCTTTTTTAAGAGCTTGGTCAAGAGCTATAAATCATCCGATAGTATTGTTTATAGATGAAATTGATTCTTTACAAGACCAAACATTAATTTCAGTTTTACGACAGTTACGAGATGGTTTTCCTAATCGTCCAGAAAATTTTCCCTCGTCCGTAGGATTAATTGGTTTACGCGATGTGCGAGATTATAAGGTAGCATCCGGTGGTAGTGACAGATTAAACACATCTAGTCCTTTTAATATTAAAGTCACTTCCATTACCCTGAGAAATTTTCATGCCGAGGAAGTTGCAGAACTATATCAACAACATACACAACAGACAGGACAAATTTTCACACCAGAAGCTACAGCAACAGCGTTTGATTTAACTCAAGGACAACCTTGGTTAGTGAATGCTCTGGCTAAAGAAGTTGTGGAAAAAATGGTGAAAGATAGAAGTATTGCTATTACGAAAAAACATATTTTACAAGCAAAAGAAATATTAATTGCCCGTCAAGATACTCATCTTGATTCTTTAGCTGAACGCTTACGAGAACCAAGGATAAAAGCAATTATTGAACCGATGTTAGCGGGTTTGGAATTGGGGGATATACCCAATGATGATATTCAATTTGTGATTGATTTAGGTTTGTGTAAAATGCACCCCCAAGGTGGATTAACTATTGCTAATCCCATTTATCGGGAAGTTTTACCCAGGGTGTTAACGGTGACACCAATGGCTTCCCTACCAGTGATTGCACCAACTTGGTTAACCCCGGAAGGAGAATTAAATATAGATGCGTTACTGGCAGCATTTCTCAAGTTTTGGCGACAGCACGGGGAACCATTATTAGGTAGCACTGGGTATCATGAAATTGCTCCTCACATCGTATTAATGGCTTTCTTGCATCGTGTGATCAATGGTGGTGGTGTCTTGGAGAGGGAATATGCCATTGGTAGTGACAGAATGGATTTATGTCTGCGTTACAAAGATGTCATCTTAGGTATTGAGTTAAAGGTATGGCGGGAGAAAAAGCGTGACCCCCTCACTGAGGGGATTGAGCAGTTAGAATCCTATTTAGCTCGCTTGGGGTTAGATTTTGGTTGGTTATTTGTGTTTGACAGGCGGAAAAATGCTCTGCCAATGGAAGAACGTTTGTCAACTCAGGTTGTGCTGACACAAAATCAGCGTCGGATTACTGTGATTCGGGCTTGAGTGTTTTGTCTGATTGATTTGTTTGTTTGGAAATCGAGCGATCGCTTTTCTCAAAGATGTTTAACGGTGAAGTTAGACGGCTGATATTTATAACTGAGTTCGAGTGCATTACAAAAGCTATTGAGGAGATTTAGCAAAGCATTAGTACATCAGGGTTAAGAGAGGGGAATCGGATTAGTAATACTGGTTTTACGATCGCGATCGCACTAACCCCATATTAGCGATATGTATGACGGCGTAAAGCTTCACTTATCGCAATTAAAGTGGATGAATTGCCCCATCTCTAACCCTGCAACATCCACAACAAAATATTCAAAATGCGATCAACGGGAGGCAAAGGATAATCTGTTAAATCGATTGTCACAATTTGCTCTTCCAGTTTCAAAAACCGCCAAGCAGTCCCACTGGTAACGCAACCATAAATCACCGATATCGATTCATTTGCCCTGGCATTAAACTTTTGTGCTGCAACCATTTCGGCTACACATTGCCCCAATCCCGATTTTGTATCCTCTTTTTTTGCCTCGACAATAATCAGCGCAGGGGATTTAATAAATAATTGTTCGGGCGATCGACTGACTAAAAAATCACAACGTCCGGTCAATTCTGCATCCACATCTACGGTAAAGTCTTCGCCGGAGAATACACTTATTTGCCGATTTAACAGTCGTCGCACTTCCAACAAAACTGGTGTAATAATTGCTTCCGACCGAGCCTTCTCGCTACCAACCGCCACAGCCCAAGGTAAGCTATCCGCCAAGGTTTCCCGCAGTAATTCGCTAGGTGCGATCGCGGCTAATTCAGGGATAAATGTACCATTTTCTACAATCTGTAGCGAAAAATCTTCAACTACCTTGCGTAATGTGAACTTGTTGTAGGGCATGGTTTTCGGAAATTGTATCTTGTAGTATCTTAGCGAAGAGGCGATCGCACAAAGGTAATGAAACTGTAATATGATTCCTATATATATATTAATTGCTTTTTATAAATATTCAGATAATCTCGGCAAATGAAGAGATTTAATGTTAGGTTTCACTCCGTTTCACCCAACCTACAGAGGATTGCGATCGCTTGATTAAAGTCCACAATATTGGTGCGTTAAGAGAAATTTATCGGCAGAGTAATTAGGAGTTATCGTGAGGAACGCACCCTATAAGATGCGCGATCGCCCTGGGTGCTGGTGCTGTCAGGATTGGGATAACAATAGAACAAACTTAGTTGTTTTGACTATTGCAATTTCTTCATACTTTCCTAGCGATAAAAGATGTTTGTCGCCAGTAACAATATGAGTTGCGTCACCAATAACAGCACATTCAACAACCATATCATCATCTGGATCAGCATCCACCGTCTTCAATTTTTTAGATATCTCGACCAACCGAGAAAAGTTACGTACCTCTTCAACTGCTGCTTGTGCCATCTCCTGGGAAAACCTGAATTTGACGATTAACTTCTCAGCAAACTCGTCCAGAATCTCGTGACAGGTTACAGACTCAATCTGCCCGATCTTTGCCAGAGCTAAACACCGAAACGGATTACTGTTTGTGGACAACAAAGCAGAAATCAAAATATTAGTATCAAAAACAACGGTGTATCGCACTAATCCTCATGCACCACTTCGTCAATAAAGGCTTCTCGCTCATCCTCAGTCATTGTATCCCAGTTTTGACCACATTCTTGAGCAACAAGTCTGGCTCTATCTGCTCCATAGCGCGACAGGGATTCCCACTGCCCCCACTGTTGTAGCAGTAAAAATCTAAACACTTCAATCTGTTGCTCATTGGGTAGCTGTTTGACTAACTCAATAACTTGTTCATTTGTCAGTGTCAAGTTAGGCATTTTTACTTTTGTCATATTATAGAACTACTTCTGCTTTAAATTGTATAGAAGTATTGATTTGTTTGTTTGGAAATTGAGTGATCGCTTTTTTCAAAGATGTTTAAGGGCAAATCTAACACCTCTAGACTGCGATCGCTTGATTAAATTCTATAATTCTGGTGCGTTAAGAGGAATTTATCGGCGGAGTAATTAGGAATTGTAGTGAGGAAAGCACCCTATAAGATCGGCGAACTGCTTGCAGCAGCGCTTCCGCAGAGCGGACGCTTACGCGAACGCTATCGCACTACTGCTCCTCAGTATTTTGAATCATAATATTTCTGATTTTCTCACAGAACTCTAGAAAAAACTGAAAAGTTTTAAGGTCTTCAGACTGATCTTTTACTCTTTTTTGCAGTTCCTCAAAATAGTATTTTTCTTTTGCATCGTTCGGATTCTTCTTACTATATGTTGTATTTTTTGCTCTAAAAACTTCTCTTAGGTATTCATAATGGAAGTCAGCATGATTTCTCATTTTATAATTTCCCATCTCTTCAGGGTTTTTCTGAGAGACATCATAGTAATTTACGTAGCTCGACAATGGCAACTCTAGTGGTTGTTTAGAGTTAAAAATCCTCTTGTTTCCTAGCAACCAAGTCTCTATACAGCGATTTTGCAAAATAATTTCAACTTTAGTCTTTCCTAAGTGAATTTCTTTATTTTTAATCAACTGACTTATATTTTGTCTTCTTTCCTCTACTGATTCCTCGTCAGCATCAACACATATAACGAGATAATCGTATTTTGGAGTCTCTAAAATTTTATCAACAGCATTTTCAAGACCGTCATATAAAATGTTAGGATATCCTCCTCCACTGATGAGGTAATAGTTGTTATTTTGAACTTCATCGTGATACTGAACCCTAATTAGATTAGGAATGAGATATTCAAGCCATTTGGGATATATCTTTTTCTCTGTGCTATTCCCCTCAACCAAAAAGTAAATATTCATCACTACTCTTCTATATCTCCTTCGTCCTCTAGAACATTGATCAAATCAATAAAAGCTTTTTGTCTAGACTTGGATATATGAAAATCTTCTGCATTTTTGACACTTACCAAGCCAGCTTTTCTAGTCACGATTTTCCAGTAGGCAGGACTAACATTGTTTATTATGTAAGGGTGATGGCTAGTAATAATAAATTGTATCTTCTTATTATTGAGTACAAGTTCGGTAACACTGTCCAAGCAATTAACACCTAAACTATTTTCAAACTCATCGATTAGGATGATGCAGTCTTCAGGAGCTAAATATAACTCACTGATATACATCAATGTTTTCAACATTCCTGAAGAAATATTCTCAATCCAATTTTCTACCCCTTTTTCTTTAATGCTAACGGTGGTAGCGTCCTTTAGCAAATCAGATAGTGCAATAGGAAGATCATTATTCTTGATAATCTCGATTTTTATGTCTGAGACATTGGGAAAAACGGAGATAAAAGTTTCTTTTATCTTGTTAAATTCTTCAGGAATTGTTCTGTAAAGAATAGATAGTTTTATTGGCACTGGCAAACCACTTTCCTGCAAGGTAGATAGTGAAGCTTGTTCAAATTTTTTAAAAATAGACACTGGCAAACGCCAAACTCTATCAAAATTCTCAGAATCAGCCAGTATAATTTTATCTAATGATTCTTTTATAGGAGCTATTTGATCTTCTTGTTTGAGTAGTTCAACTACGCTTTTAAAAGGTGATAATTTAGGAGTTTTGTTTCCATTAAAAATAATTTCTGGGTCTTTCCTCTCAATCAAAACTTTATTATTATTACAAACTAATTTTTCATTTATGAGTTTTACTTGCTCATCTTCTTCCGAACTTTCATTTATCGAGATAGTGCTTCTTCTTGTTTCAAATTCTCCACTCCAAGTATATTCAATATTATTATCGGCTATAAAACAAACATTCCATTTGACTCCGCTTAAAGATGCGCCATTAGCTATAGCCTTGAGGTAGTAAATAGCTCTGAGTATCCTTGTTTTTCCTACACCAGATACACCAACTAAAAGATTTATATTTGGTAGAAAATCTACCTCTGCCAGCTTCCATTTGTATTCATCATCGTAATACTCTAACTTTTTGATTTGCATACTATTACTATGTTTGATAATTGACTTAAACTTATTTTTACACGTGTTGATAATTATAGCAGATTGTTTAGTAGAATTTAAAAGTTTGTAGAAATTATTGATACTTTCTCTTCTTTGTGAGTATGTTTGAACAAATATGTTTTCCTAACTATTTTCACAAAAGATGAAGTTATGACAATTATTCATCAATAATATAAAAAAAGTGATAGCTCAGATTATTTATACATTCTCCGATAATTTAAACTTTTCAACTTCCAACCTCAACTTTTCATTCTCCATCCTGAGCGCCAATATTTCATTTTTCTGTAACTCAATTAATGACTTTTGACTAATTACCTCACCAAAGGCTTTTTTCCTATTTTCAATCCCAAACCATCTTTGATAAGTTTTTGTATGTTCATCAACAGTATGACCTAAATTGTCTGCTGCGGCTTTAATCGGTACTCCCTGAAGATGCGCTCGAATCGCGCAAGCATGACGCAAATCGTAGGGTTGAAACTCAATTCCCACTTTTTTAAACCATCTGGATATATCTCTCCGCATCCAATTAATATTTTGTACAGATGCGATTTTTGCAGTTTTTTTCTCTAAAATATTTAATGGTTTGGTATTTTTTAAATCAAATAATTCTATCCATTCAGGAACAAAAGGAATAACTTCTCGATATCCAGTTTTGGTATTTTTATTCACTTTCCAAGTATGGTCTATATTTTGCGGAGACATCCACCAATTAATATCCGGTTGTACAAATAGTTCCCTTGGTCTTAACCCAAAGGTTGCCAACATTCCATATACCCAACGCCACATTTCCCAAGTGTCTATTTCATCACTAATATTTGTATTTTTGCGATTGAGGGCGAATTTTTCAAATAGGTCAAAAGAAGATATTATTTTATCATTCTCAGGTATTTCTCGATGGGCAGGAGTGACATGATCCCGTGTCACATCAAGTGTAAATCCTAAATTAAATGTTTTAATAAAAACAGAAGTTACCGCAATTAATTCATTTTTTTTATTTCCATGAGATGAATTAATAATTTCCTCAAAATTATTTTTTGTTGCCGAAGTTGTTAAAGAAAAATTTCTTTTAATTACAGATATATAGTTAGCAAAAGTATTTTCACTGGTGATGGTTTTCTGACGGGTTTGATAATATTTTTCCGCAAATGTATCTAATAATTCCCCAATAGTTTTGATCTCTTGCTTTTCTCTAGATTTAATTCCTAAATACTTCTCATTCCACTGGAAAGTATGACGAGCGATTAATTTACCCAACTCGTAACTTTCCTCAATAGCAGTTTTTAATCCCTCTAAATTTGCGGGTATTCCTAGAGACAAATCATACTGTTTTTTCTGCTTACCTACACTACTATCCCCTGGTTTTAACGGTAGGGTAGCGCGTAATTGGAGAGAATTGCCAGTTTGTTTAATGGTAACTCTAATTCTATCCCTTTTTAAATTAGTATTAGCTTCGACTAACTTCTGCTCAAAAACTTCTTGATAGTGTAATTCTGTTGCTTTAATTTTCGCCATTGTTCCTCTGTAGCTACCGTCTGTGGTGTTCTGCGGCTCAAAGTCTGCAAACATATCGGTAAACCAGTCCCTTGAGTTTGCATTTGCATCCTCATCTGTAGATGGGGGATATGTCTCCGATATTAAGTTTTGGCGATCGCAATTACCCTGATTTTGATTTTGCCCGGTCATTCCCTAAATATTCCCTTATTTATAAGCTGAAATGGTGAAAATAAAATGTTATTACCGAGCAAAATAACCTTATTTAATAAGTTACTCAGGAACATTTTTAACATATTACCCGACATCATAGCAGTTATATGGTTCCTGGTGGTGTAATGTGCGCCCCCACTTTAACCGACATTACTCGCGCCTGGGCAATTTTAGAATACTTCCGTACCAACTGGTTAGAACCTGTGTGGCTGGGTTGTTCTTTGGAACGCTATGAAGAAATTCAAACCTATGATGACTTCATGGATTGGTTAGATGAAGACATCAAACACCGGGAGTCAGACTTGGGTTTTTACTGGCGCATGGGTTTAGATATCGGTTTAGATAGATATGGTGCTGGTGTGGGTAAGTATGTCAGTTGGGGATATTTAGCCCACGAGGATAAATACCAGCATCCGACTATTGAAGGACGCAATGCGGCGATGATTATGAAAAGTGGTGTGTATGACAGCTTTACAGACACCCACACCTTGATGGATCAGTCCTTTACCCGTGAGAATACCACCCATTCTTGGTACGATGAGGGGATAGAGAATATTCACCCAAGCGATCGCACCACCAAACCTACAGCTAAAAATACCAAAGACTTTAATAATGCTTATTCTTGGGCAAGTGCTGTACTGCACAAAGACTTCGGACGCTTAGAGGCTGGCCCTTTAGCTAGACAATTAGTTGCTGGTGGTAAGCATGGCGAGTCTTGGCAACACTACGACGGTTTTATTCTGGATGTGTTCAAACACTTCGGTGGTGCTAACATTCACGTCCGTCAATTAGCCAGGGTTCACGAACTGGTGAAATTATACCGCCAAGCTGAACACTGCTTACGGGAGTTCAAGTTAAACGACCCTTGGTATATCAAACCCCAAGAAAAAGACGGCAAGGGTTGGGGTGCAACAGAAGCTGCACGCGGTTCTTTGTGTCATTGGGTAGAAATAGAAGGTGGTAAGATTAAAAACTATCAAGTGATTGCCCCTGGTACGTGGAACATCGGCCCCCGTGATGGTGAAGGAATACGCGGCCCCATTGAAGAAGCCTTGGTTGGCACACCAATCGCTGATCCTGCTGATCCTGTGGAAGTGGGACACGTGGCGCGATCGTTTGATTCTTGTCTTGTGTGTACAGTCCACGCCCATGATGCCAAAACGGGCGAGGAGTTGGCACGTTTTCGCACTGCTTAAATTAGTGAAAAAATATCAGTTATCAGTCGTTAGCTGATAACTGATATTTTATTTTGAGCGATGAGTATAGGAATCTAGTAGTTTGTCGCTTAGTATTCAGCTTCGTCGGGACTTTCTTTTCTGATTAGAATTAGCAAAGTTATCAGCTACTTTAGTAATCTCTCCCTCAAAACTAGTAGTAGGTACTTCCTGATTAATGACTTGTAGTTGCTCATCTACAATCAACTCATCTACCTGTAATTTATCAGAAGTTTCTTCTGATATTAATATAGCTGACTTCTCCACTTGAATCTCATCGGGAGCCTCCTCTTGACTAGCTAAAAGCCCTGCATACTTAATTATTTCTAAGCCCTTCTGAAATCCAGAGTAGTCATCAATAGTTTTACTCATGTCAATTTCAAGCTTATAATCACGACGTAAGTTTTGAATTGCGTTCTTAATCGCTTCAATTTCTTTAATTGCACTATTGTCTATGTTGCTATCTAAAATCACCTCAATCTCATCAAGAAGGATAACCCCATCTTCACGCTTTGCAGAAATAGGATGAAGTGCAATAAAGTCTTTCTTTAAACGCTCAATCTTTTGAGAGAGTCTTTCGTCCGTTAACCTCTGCTGGGCATGACGCTGCATACTATTCAACTTCTTAAACAAAATCCTAAAATTTTTTTCAAAAATTTGAATTGCATCAGATTGATGCCTATCTAAATCTTGTCTTTGTGACCACTCATTTACCACTCGAATAACATTTCGAGCAAAGCCAACCTTATTAATTTGTAAATCTTTGTCAGGAAACTCTAAAAGACTTGCTTGTATAGCGTCAAGGATAGTTTGGTTAGTAGTTTTACTTAAAACTAAATCTTCTGTCAAAAAGGAAAATTCTGTTTCATCTAGTTGAAGAAATTCTTGCAAGTAAAACTTAGTTGCTTGTATACATATAGACAACGGAATAATATCTTCTATTTCAATTTTTACTGTTGCAGCATCAGTCCCTAAAGAGAATTCTTCTTTTAGATCAGTAAGCTGAAGTATAAATTGCTCTTTAAGCACAGGTCTTCTATGTTGACCACCTTTACCTAATAATTGCTTCTTAGCTTCGTTACCACTTTTATCACTGTCGAGTAAGACAATTACTGCTGGCTGTTCTATATCTCGTCCACGAGCAAGATAGACTAAATAGGGAATATGCGATGCTGAACCTGATTGAACAATAGTGATTTGATTTAAATCTAAAGTTTCTAAGTTAGGGATATCATTTCCGCGAAGATATATGGTAGCTCCTGCAATGATAATTTGGTCGGAAATACCCTCAACCATTAAATTACAATTGCCAATGAAAGCTGTTTCACCAACATAAGCACCAATCGAAGATCTCAGAGGTTCATAATGATTTTTAGCAGCATCCTTCACTACTCTCGTTCCTTCATCCTCATTTCCCTTTCGCAAGACTCGAATGCGTTCAGCATGATTCTTATCAATTAAAAAGGGAGAGTGAGTTACATAGACTACTTGAATAGGATGGGTTAAATGTGAACCTGGTGCTGGACTTGCAAACAGGTCGAATACTTTAAGTAAATCTTGCTGTGCTTGACTAGATAAATAAGCATCTGGTTCATCCATTAAAAGAATTTCGGTTTTATTTGGATGAGGTTCATGAGATCGATACTGAATGTAATAACTTAGAAAGTATCGTAATCCTTGGCTTCTTTCTTCAAATGAATATTCAGTTCCTGTTCTATCAGTTATTGTAAAAACTAAGTCATAGTCTCTTGCCATGACTTTTAAACAGAAGTTTTTGTCTTGAACCCAATAGTTAGGAAAGTTTAAATTAATAGATAATTGTCGGTTAATTTTCTCAATGATTCCATTTGCATAACCCTGCATTCCCTTTTTAATTGCTCCAGCTAAATCAAGTAAAGCATTGGTATCAACTTGAGCAATTTTGCAAATCAATTTATAAGCTAAATTGAACTCTTTCTCTCTCCTCTCTTTTTCTTTAGAACTAAAGACTGCTTCATCCAATGCTGAAATAATTAATTTCATTGTCTTAATTGCATCGGGATCAACAACATCCTTATTTTCACCCCACAAAAGACGAACTTTAGTAACCAGTTCTGGGTTATCACTCAATTCATCGAGCGCATCCACAATTCTGCTTCTTTGTTCCCGATCTAAAAGTTCAAATTTTCGGCTATCGAGATATTTCTCTTGATCTAAGTGGACTAATTTTTTAATAGGAACACTGGACGGAAGTGCAACATCAGACTCAATTCTGAGTATCTCAGGAAGTAAACTTTGCAACTTGCTAGCTTGTTCATCCCCAATCCTATATGGTCTGTAGTCTCCTTTTTCAGGCAGATATACAATTAAATTATGAATATTTTTTCGGAATACTAAAAATCGATCAAAAATAATATTCTCAGGAATTTCTATGATTTTTCTTAAGCTTACTTCTTCAGACTTAGATAGACCAGACCATTCCGTACCAAAATCAGGATATTTTAATTCATTCTGCTTAACCGTAAAAAGATGAGAATAACGACAAAAATCACTCCGTTCAATATTATTTCCAGATATAGCCTTTTCGATAGCACTTAGTAAGTGAGATTTGCCAGATTCATTTGCACCAACAATTGTTGTAATTTTTGGATCGATAGGAACTTCAATATACGGGTAAAAAGCATTGCCTATCTCTTCCCAAGGTTTATGCTTTACTCTATTATTATTTTTTCTGAGGAAATCGTCGTTAAATGACTTATAGAAGCGAATAAAAACTGTTTTGAGATACATAGAGTAAAAACTAATAGTAAACTTGTAACTTTTACGTAACTTCTTTAGTTTTACTCGTAATTAATATAACCTGTCAATACTAAAATCATCAGCAGAGCAAATTTAGTTAGGCTTAATTTTACTTATGTACAGTATAGAAATTATCATACTTTATAAGTATCACAGGTGACATTAAAGTAATTTATATAATAAAATGAGGTATAATTTAGTTACTAAATAATAGTTTAAGCATTTCATCCACTACAACTAAGTATTTGTATAATTTGACAGTGTTGGCAACAAGTGATCGCTTTGAGAATACCAATAAGTGCGATCGCTAATATAAATATCTAAAACAAATTAATACCTAATCTCTGCAACTTTTCCAATATCCCGGTTCTCGGCTACAGTGCATAACTGCCAGAATCAGAATGTAATCTTGCTCAATTGTGTAAAGAATGCCATACGGAAATTTACGTGTCAGACATCGCCGGATGTCTTCATCAAATAAACTCCAACGATAAGGAGATTCTCTAATCTGATAGACTGCATCCTCAACAGCATTAATAAATGCTTGTGCTAGCTCATGCCGTTGTTGTGCATAATACTGGACAGCCTCTGCATATTCTGTCAGTGCTTCAGGGTGAAATACATACTTTATTGCTCAAGTAGTCGCCTCACCTGAACTAAAGCTTCATCTCCTGGTATGGCTTGCACAGAAGCATTTCTAATCTCATCTCGCCGTCGATGCGCTTCATTAATCCAAGCAGCTTGAATGGTTGGATCTGTGTCGGATTCAAGACTTTCGATAATTTTTTCTGCCAAAAGCGCTCTCAATGCACTAGGCAAAGATAAGATTTCTTCTGTTAGTTGCTCAATCGACAGCATAGCTTTTTGCTTACAGTGTAAGAATAATCTAACATGGCGTTAGCATCAACCTTATCTTATGACTCAAATGATTGCTAGAAGCGATCGCACACAGGAAGTAGGGACTGTCTTGACTTTCAAGACAGTCCCTACATCAGATTTGATGTTTAGCCTTAACTGAACCGGATTGTTTTATAAACAGTTTAATATTTGTCACTACGAATAAATTTTTTCATAGATATTTGATAAAAATAAGCAGCAGAAATTAGCCAAAGCCACCAAAATCTTAATAGAAAAATATCATAAGTTAGTTTAGGTTGTCTTAAATCATCAAAACTCTGTTTCAAACCAGTAATAAACAGAATGTATATTGCAAAAATCCCAATAATTGGCAAAATTGAAAACACAAGTATTGTAAAATCTCGAATAACTAATGAGCTAAATTTTGGTAATCTTAGCCATTGTGGAGGATTTGACCACAAAAACTTCAGTAAAAGTGCATATACTCCTGCTAAAATTAAAAACCAAATAAGAGCTAATAACAATGCACCAACAGAAACAATAAAAAATAAAATTATACCATTGTGATTCGTAACAGCTAGAATACTTCCTACTAAAGAGTAGCGCCAGAATTCAAATGCAAAAATTACAGTTGCACCAAAGTAGGCTGGTATCCCTAACTTCATAGCCATTATCCAAGCCTTTGGATAAGGTAGCCAAACAGGAAACCAACTTGTTTTGCTCATAAGCTCAATAGTTATATGTTGTGAAGAAGATATTTACGCTAGTTAATAACTAGTTCTGGAAATAATTATCATAAGCGATAGATATTACATTGTCAGTACGTATATATATTGAGGAGACACCAATACCAATAAGTGCGATCGCTCGTATAAATAAATATCCAAGTTATTAAGCATTTCTCGTTCTGGAAGTTGCTAAATAGTAGTGCCAAAGAATCCTGGTGGCTACTCCTCGCCACGGTTGCCAGTTTTGGGCGATCGCTTCTAGTTCTTTCGGTGTGGGACGTGTGGCTAAACCTTTGATTTGTTGTGTGGCGATCGCTAGTCCTAAATCGCCTTTAGGAAAGGCATCAGGGTGTTGTAGTGCCATTAAAAGATAGATATCAACTGTCCAATCACCGATGCCTTTAAGACGTTTTAGCTGGGTTCTAATCGCAGGTTCTTCCATTGTCAGCAACTGGTTTAAATCCAAATCACCGTTAACAATTGCCTCTGCTAGTCCTCGACAATATAAACTTTTTTGCCGACTAAATCCGATTGTTTTTAATTGCGTATCATTAAAGGTGAGAAAGTTTTCTGGAACTAGTGGGACAACGATTTCAGATAATCGATTAAATACAGCCTTTGCCGATGCTAAGGAAACTTGTTGTTCGAGAATTATTTGTATCAGTGTGGGAAAACCTGGTTCTCTTTTCCACAGAGGAGGAGTGCCAAAGGTTTCTAAAATGCGTGCCAAATCGCTATCGAGGTTGGCTAGGGCAATGAAAGCGTCATCAAGGTTTAGTGGTGTTTGAGCATGGCTTGGCATATTTTTAAACTTTATGAATAGTTCACTCTCTTATTCCTTGTTCTTTCAATAATCTATCCATCCATTCTCTATCTTTTGCCACCAACTCTGGTACAGGAGGTTGATTGTAATCCAAGGTCAAATCAAATCCGGCTTGCTCATATATCTCTAATAATAGATTTTGTAAATTTAATTTTATTTCCTGTTCTTGGTGTTCTAAAGGAATAGTAAAATTAGGGATAGCTTCTCTCACGGTAAAAGCGAATAATTGAGCCGAGGGTAAGCAATCAGACTTGACAACTAAAATCCGGTAGTCTGTGTCAGGAATATTTGTGATAATTGGCATTTTATCGCCATTTCTAATTAAGTCAATTTCTACTAAATTAGTATCACTTTGTAATATTTTTTCTCTTTTTTCTAAATAAGATTTTCTTCCTGCTTTCGTGCGTTTATTGGTGGGAGAAAGCACTTCAACTACTGTTATTACTTTACCACTAGAAATTTCTCTAATTTCTAAATATCCTTCTTTGATTTCTAAAGGTAATGGTAATGTTACAGTAATAGATTTATTTTCTGTGTCAGTGGGTAAAGTGGCTATTGCGGCTTTATTACTATTGGATTGTTGTTCCTTTTGTTTTGCTGATAAAATCGCTAAATCAGGAATACCGATTAAGATGGCATCTTCAGTATTGATTGTATAGGTACGTTTTTCAATGGCTACTCGATATTTAGGACGCAAAGGAGGAGATATCGCAATAGCGATCGCTGTAATTAATCGATGGTGTACCTCTGACCATAAATCAGGGTTTTCTAAATAGGGATTCATCCCCGGAAAGGGATACTTCATAAATATAAAATTTATTAATTTACTATAACTTTAGTGTATAGCGATGTTTGAAGTGAGGAAGTAAGTCTTTATATTGTTTCACTAGATAAAGTGATCAATCTTTCCAAAAACCAAAGAGCGATCGCTTCTGAGTTATCCTGAGATTTTCCTTTCATGTAAAATTGGCATGGCAAATAAACCCCAGGCTAAACCTGTGATTAAGCCGAAGGGTGTAACTAGATAGTTGTTGAAACTCCACAAGCCAAAGATTTGTGCTGCTAGTTCTAGGGGATAAGCCATCATCAAGACGCTGGCTAAGGCTGCACCACTCCAGCCGTATTGACTGAGCCAATAAAAACCTCTACCACTAGTTACAGCATATAGTAAGCGGGTAATGAGTAAACCTGTGACTGTCCCATAACAACGCATACATACAGCCATGAGAAATGGTGGTGCTAAATCTAAGCCCATGCTTGGTTGGGGACACACATGATCACCCAGGAAATAAATAATGTCCGCAATACTTCCCAGTAACCATACACCAGAGGCAGCGAGAAAAGGGGCGATGGGAGGGCCAAATACCATACCGACAAGGAGGAAATCGGCAATAAAGCTAGCCCAATTAATTTTTGATGACAGAGGGAGAGGGGGAGAGGGGGAGAGGGGGAGAGGGAAAAATTTCGTCCCCTTGTCCCCTTGTCCCCTTGTCTGCTTGTCCACTTGTCCCTTCATCCTCATTTTCTCCCCTAGCTTTTTTACTACCCTACCTTAGAAACATAAGGACTTGTTAACTTATCTAGTTGCTGTACTAACAGGCTGAGGAATAATCCTACATCTGTGACTACACCGACTGATTCTACGGAACCGCGATCGCTCAATTTAGTGACGACGGCTGGGTTAATATCTACACAGACCATTTTCACACCAGCCGGGGTCATATTTCCTACGCCGATGGAGTGTAGCATGGATGACAGCATCAAAATCATCTCTGCCCCTTCTAGGAGTTTGGCATACTCTTGCTGGGCTTTGATTAAGTCCATTTGGGTATCGGGTAAGGGGCCATCATCGCGGATGGAACCAGCCAGGACGAAGGGTACTTGGTTGCGGACACACTCATACATCACACCACTGTGAATCATCCCTGCTTCTACGGCTTTGGCGATACTGCCATAACGACGGATGGTATTAATTACCTTGAGGTGATGGCGATGGCCACCACGCACAGCTACACCCCGTTTCATATCGACACCAAGGGATGTACCCATGGTATTTTGTTCGATATCGTGGACAGCGATCGCATTTCCTCCCAGCAAAGCTTGAACGTAACCTTCCCGAATTAAGCGGGACAAATGTTCGCCACCACCAGTATGAATGACCACAGGCCCGGCTGTGACTACGACTTTACCGCCAGCATCCCGAATTTTGCGTAATTCCCAGGCGACTTGTTCGACGACGATTTCCACCCGGCGTTCACTGGAGACTCCCGCCGACATGAAGCTGAATTCTTGAGCGTTGCGTTGTTCCCGTGATTCGGTTTTCCGGACGGTGCGGATACCTTGCACGTCTACGACTACCTGTTCACCTACTTCTAGGTCACGTAAGATTTTACACCTTGCCAGTAGACCATTGGGGGTTTGGCTAATAGCGATCGCCCCATCCATGCGTTGATTTTCTACTTTCACCCACTGGCCATTAATCCGCACTTCTGTAGGATAAATGGTGCTGACATAGAAATCATCAGGAGCTACGCCATTTTGCAGTACAGGTTCCAGTTTGACATCTCGCTCGTCTTGAGGCAAATCGACTGCACCCAAGTCAATCAACTGGGAAATGATTTCCTCCATAACTGCGTGAGAAGGTGCAGAAACTTTCACCTCCGCCGCCGAGGTACTTTGTCGTTGTTCTCCCAAGTTAAAATTCAAGACTTGGAAACTACCGCCAGTATCCACAATCAAGTCTAAGGCGCGGTTAATTAAACCAGAGTCGAGTAAATGCCCTTCAATGCGGAGGATACGGCTTTCGACTGATACGTTGGCGTGAACTTCTGCTCTGACTGGTTCTGTCACGCGCAAGGTGAGACATTTAGCTGCACCACCTGCTTTGAGAAATTCTGTTAAGGGTGTTTCTAAAACTCGGAAACCAACATCAGTTAAACGTTCCTTTAAAGCATTGCTGGCTTTATTCATAATCACAATGCTTTCCACATTCACCGCATTACAAGCAAAATTCACAGCATCTGCTTCGGCAATAGCGATGCGTTTTTCGGCGGCGACTCGCATTTCTATTAAGCGGTTGGAATAGGAATCAAAAGCACCGGGATAGTATAGTAAATAGCCGTTAGCTAGAGGACAAAAACAGGTATCTAAATGATAGAAACGCTCATCGATTAAACGCAGGGATAACACTTCAATATCTAGCCATTTAGCCAGATAAGGATGAGAATCTAACTCCGAACGAAAACCATAACCTGCCCATAACCAACGCCCTTCTCGATCTAAAAGTGCATCCCCTGCACCTTCAAAGGGTAAGTCTTTCGGCAATTCATATACTGTGTAACCATTGCCTTCAAACCATTGTTTAAAGTAAGGTTCTTCTCCTTGGCGTTCCTTGTGTAAAAAGCGACTGAGGACGACGTTATCACCTAAGACTAAGCCAGCGTTGGCAGTAAACACCATATCAGGCCAACCCTTTTCCGGTGTGACCAAATTGACGATCGCGTGTTCTTTGAGTATTTGGTATAATCCTTGCCACTGTTCCACAGCGCGATCGCGTGAGGATTTGTGGATATTCCCTTCCATCCAGGGATTAATCACATAATCCACATCATAGTGGTCAGGTGGACACATCAAAAAGCTAATTTGGGAAGTCATAATAATATTACAAATGCTACAGGCTGATTTTTGAACTCAAGGATTGTCTTTGGCAGACAAGTAAAATATGTCACTACATATCTATCTAGGGATAGATGCAACATTAACAAAGGTTATAACCTTATTTTTTACTGCAAAACCCAAGGTAATGGTAACAAAGCTATCGGCTCAAATGACAATGGGTTTAATAGCATACCACTGAAGTTGGCTGTTAAGTTTTGAGTTTGTTGGCGATAAATAGCTATAATTCTGCGCTAACTCGGTTTTTGATGGTAAATTGGCAAAAATAAAATTTATTATCTGGACTCACTCAAGATATTGTGAATAGCGTGAGCTAAATCATAGATATTGTAAGGCTTGCGTAAAAACGCATTGATATCAGTATTGGCAGCCTCCATGAGTTGCTGCTCTTGGGTAACGCCGCTAATAGCCATAATCTTGACTTGTGGATTCATTTCTCGCAAAATGCGAATGGCTGTTAACCCATCAAGTGATGGCATCATCATATCCATTAACACCAAACTAATTTTCTGTTGATGTTGAGCATAGAGTGCGATCGCTTCAATCCCATTACTGGCAGTTAAAATTTGATAATTATAGTCTTCTAAGGATGTTTTGGTAATTTCTAAAATGGCAGCTTCATCATCTACAACTAAAATTAACTCTCCTTTACCAACAGGCAAATTAAAATCTTCTGCTTGCTGTCTTTCTCTATCTTCAATAGATCGCAAAAACACTTGAAATTGGCTACCTTTTCCCACTTCACTGTTAACAGTCACAAACCCACCGTGGTTTTTGACAATACCAATCACCGTTGACAAACCTAATCCTGTACCTTTACTTGATTCTTTGGTAGTGAAAAAAGGTTCAAAAATTCGTTCTAAAATTAATGGCGGAATCCCAAATCCAGTATCGGCAATAGTGATAACCACATATGAGCCTACCTGAGCATCTAAATTCATCTTGGCAAAGTTTTTATCTACCAGGAGATTTTCTGCGGAAATAGATAAAATACCCCCATCAGGCATAGCATCACGAGCATTTACACACAGATTCATCAACACTTGATGTATTTGTGTCGGGTCTGCTTTGATTGTCCAAAGCTCTTGATTTGGGAGATGTTTGTTAATCTTAATTGATTTGGGGAAGGTACTGTGGAGAATTTGCTCAACTTCTAGCAACAAAGGTTCTATTTGCAAAGTCACACCCCTGCTTTCAGAACCACGAGCAAAAGTTAAAATTTGTTTGACTAAATCAGCTGCCCGTTTAGAATTATCTTCCAAAATTTTCAACAGTTGTTGATGACGCGCATCTAGATGAGGAATCTTCAACGCCAATATTTGAATCGAGGACATAATTGGTGTCAAAATATTGTTGAGGTCATGGGCAATACCACTAGCAAGAGTTCCTAAACTTTCCATGCGTTGAGCGCGAAGAAATTGGGCTTGTAATTGTTGTTTTTCAGTGATATCTGTGTCCACACTCAGAATTGATTTGGGTTGCCCTGATTCATCAAATACAAGAGTCCAGCGACTTTCTACAATAATTTCTTTACCAGATTTTGTCACTTTATTTAATTCACCATGCCATGAACCATGCTCAAGAACACTTTTGTAGGCTAATTCCATTTGTGAGGAAGTTTCTTTATACAATAGCTCACCTGCATTTTTGCCAATACCTTCATCAGCGTGCCAACCGTATATACGCTCCGCAGCTTTATTCCAAAATAAAATTTTGCTGTTTAAATCTCTCACTAAAATTGCATCGGTAGCAATATCGAGTAAAGCTGCTTGTTCACGGATTTTCTGTTCTGCTTGCTGGCGTTCCTTGAGTTCAGCTTTTACTTGTTCGTAGAGTTCTGATTGTTGAATGGCAATACCAACTTGCGTTGCTAATTGTTGCAGTAAATCAATTTCCCAAGGCTGCCATTTTCTTGATGTTGCACATTGATTAGTAACTAATAGCCCCCATAAGTTTTCCCCCTGCAAGATGGGAACTGCTAAGTTTGCTTTCACTTGGAATTGAGTTAGTAAATTACGGTGACATTCCGTCAAGTCTTCTATATAAATATCTGCTATAGATTGGAAACCTCCTTGTCTGTATTTTTCTCCACGAGTTTCCATGAAGTAAGTATCTTCAACTTGGACATTTAAGATAGCCTGCCAATCATTACCAACAGATTCTACAACTAC
The DNA here is from genome assembly GCF_013393945.1 of Nostoc sp. TCL26-01. Taxonomy (NCBI): domain Bacteria; kingdom Bacillati; phylum Cyanobacteriota; class Cyanophyceae; order Nostocales; family Nostocaceae; genus Nostoc; species Nostoc sp. TCL26-01. The sequence continues at coordinate 6,732,502 of NZ_CP040297.1, read as the reverse complement.
AGACCCACTATAATCTGGCTCAAAGCGATAAATGAACACTCTGTCTGCATGGAGAAATTGGCGTACTTCAGCTACAGTCGTATGCAGAACTTCCTGAAGACGTAAACTCTGCCGAATTCTTACGGCAATAGCCATGACTAATTGCTGTTGTTCAATTTGCTGTTGCAGTGCTTCTTGTGTTTGTTTATAAACATTTATTAAAGACTTGTAATCATACTCATCATTATTCATACGTAATATATTGACCTAATCTCTGATTTCTTGATATCTTGCGTTTATGACTAGTATTTACTAACAGGACGTTTGAAAAGTCTGTTTGTTTGTCATGTTGAATGCAGCGTAGCGGAATGAAACATCTCGGTATGTGCCACAAAACCTAGATTCTTCCTGACGCTCCTCTCCAGTCAGAATGACATTTTTATACCTACTGAAACTTTTCAAACGTCCTCTAAACTGTGCCTGATGTAAATTACAATCCTTCTTTCCCTGTAAGAGTGGCAAAACTTGTTAAAATCCCATTTTGGGAACTACATAGCGTCTTGCTCTTCAGTTAGGTAAGTTTTCTTGAGGCTAGAGGCTAGTAACTGGAAATTAGAAACGAAACTGTATCTTGTATGATCTGGAACTGTGATAGACAAAATCCCCAGGATTTCGACCCTCAATTCACATTAAATATAGATAATGATTTCTCAACAAAGTTAGGAATGAATCTGAATACCTAGACCTAGTTTTAGGATAGCTTTTCAACTCATCATTTTAGCATAAATACTATTTAATCTTAGTCCAATAAATCTCATTAACTTATTTTCCTATCTTTGGTAGTATATCTTAAGTTAGAAAAGTTTTGTTAGTTGTTTGATGCAGTTGATTCACGTATTTAACTTACAAATAAACAAGCTTTAACTAGATAATTACAAAAAATTAAAGGTTTGCACAATATAGGACTCATATTTTATTTTTGTTGGCGTAGCCTGTGCTTACACAAAAAAGTCAGTACACCTCTAATTTCCTTCTTTTCTGTCACCTTTCACCTGTCACCTGTCACCTGTTACCTGCCTAAACAAGTCTGTTCAGTAATCAAATCGGATTTCTATAATAAGCTCATCGCTTTAATTTAAGATATGCACCAAAGTTCTGGCCGTTGGCGTTTGGGGTTGGGGTTATCACTCTTAGCTGTTTTCTTATGGGGAGTTTTACCTATAGCCCTCAAGATGATGCTGGAAGTAGTGGATATTTATACCTTGATTTGGTTTCGCTTTTTAGTATCTTTTGTCTTAGTGGCTGTGTATTTAGGGATACGGGGTAAATTACCTAACATCAAACAGTTAAGTCCTAATTCGGGAAAATTATTAGCGATCGCTACTCTCATGTTAGCGTCTAATTACTTTTTGTTTACCCAAGGTTTAGCGTTAACATCCCCTGCTAATGCGGAAGTGATTATTCAATTAGCTACTGTATTGTTGGGCTTTGGCGGTTTAGTCATGTTTCAAGAAAGGTACAATTTATATCAATGGTTGGGTGTGGTTGTATTGACTTTAGGTTACATTTTATTTTTTCATGCCCAACTCACTAATTTAATTACATCTCCTCGTACTTATCTTTTCGGTAGTGGCTTAGTAGCTTTAGGTGCAGTGGTTTGGGTGATTTATGCCTTAGCCCAAAAACAGTTATTACAATCCCTTGCTTCTGCCCAAATCATGTTAATTATTTATGGGGGATGTACTTTATTATTCACACCTTTAGCGAAAATTGCCACAATTGCTACAATCACAGATATTAATTTATTTACATTAATCTTTTGTGCATTAAATACAGTGATTGCCTACGGTGCTTTTGCGGAATCTTTAGAACATTGGGAAGCATCAAGAGTCAGTGCAATTTTAGCTTTAACACCAATTGTCACTTTAATCGCCATAGAGTTAACAACCCTGATTGCACCAGAGTTAATTCCACCAGAAAACCTAACTAGTCTAGGTATTTTAGGGGCTTCTTTAGTAGTATGTGGTTCAGTGGCGATCGCCTTAAAGAAAACATGATTGCTGAAGCTACACAAACAACACTGAGGGCAGCAGCTTTTCCCATTTGTTATGATTTTGTCGTTAGTGCCATTTTTGAGATTAAATCTCTTATCAGGTGAACATTTTCTCTACCTTTGATATGTAATGAAAAGCAAATTTTCACCTTTTAGTTAAGAGAAACAACTCCAACTAAAACAATTTGAAGAAGAATTCAGAAGTCAGAATACAGGAGTCAGAATCAATGAGTAGGGGATTTAGATCCGCGACAGATGGTAGCCTTCTGTAACTCTCAAAATGCTGACTCCTAGCTCCTGAATTCTGTTCAATAATCGCCACAAATAGGCTGAAATCAACTGGGGTGTGTACATAACTACCAAACCTAAAAACTCGTGCATTGAAAAAGAATTCAAAAGTCAGAATCAATGAGTAGGAGATTCAGACCCGCCAGTCAAACAAAATTCAATTCTGTTAGCGGTAGCGGGGCGTTTAGCCCATTCTGAATCCTGACTCCTGAATTCTGTTTGATAACACCACCAAAACAGTTGAGTAATGAATAGTCTATTGAAGAATTGGACTAGCATCTTGAGCAAGAATTCGCTCTTGCTAGTCGCCTCAATGCTGCTGCCTACATTGGGCGTAAGTAATTCTGTAATAGCAGCAAAAAGAGTATATGTATCTTATTCAGCCTTAGAATTATCTATTTCTGTGGCTAGTTTAGAAAAATACGCCAACAAAGGTGTAGTCAATCCAGAATTAGCAATTTATCAGCAATATTTACAACCAAAACAATTTCAGGAATTACAAAAAATTCTCCGCACACCTATCAAAGCTAGTCCCACAGTACTTGCTCAATTTCTCTACACACCCCAAGGTGAATTTTTACTGCGACGTTTGGCAGAAGTAATTCAACCCAAATCAACTCAAACAAAACCAGGATTTTCTGTTTTAAGAACAGCTTTAATTGCGGCGACTGCGGAACCGGAAGGATTAACTTTACTAAATTTGTTACGCAAATATCCCACTAATGATATTTATATCAATTTGACTCAAAGCTTTGCTATTGCGGGTGAATTAGAAAAAATCATCAAAGAAACTCATCAAGCGATCGCTGTAGTTAGAGAAAAATCTCAAATAGAAGCCACTACTATCCCTCATTCTGTCAGTGTATCCCAACTCCCAGATTTAAGTCATCCAGGTAAAATTCAGTCGCATAAGCAGACATTAAAGTTTTTTGACTCCCAACGCCATCGCCTATTATCAACAGATATCTATCTTCCCCAAGTGCAAAACTCTGCACCGGTAATTGTCATCTCCCACGGCTTAGGTTCGGATAGCAGCAATTTCCAATACTTAGCTACCCATCTAGCATCTTACGGATTTGCTGTGGTTGTGCCTAATCATCCAGGGAGCAATGCTCAAAAAGTGCGATCATTAGTGAATGAACAAGCTAATGATGTAATATCAGCCAAGGAATTTTACGACCAACCCCTTGATGTGACATTTATCTTGAATCAACTAGAAACACATCACCAGTTGAAAACAAGACTAAATCTGCAACAAGTCGGTGTTTTTGGTCAATCCTTGGGAGGATATACAGCATTAGCACTAGCAGGGGCTAAAATCAACTTTGAGCAACTGCAAAAAGACTGTAGATTAGATTTATTACATCAGACCTGGAATATGTCCTTACTATTTCAGTGTCAAGCGTTGACGTTGCAGAATAACCCAGAAAGAAATCATACCTTACAAGACCCACGAGTCAAAGCAGCGATCGCCGTTAACCCCATCACCAGTTCTATTTTCGGTAAAGCTGGCTTAAATCAAATTAAAACCCCTGTGATGATTGTCAGCAGCAGTGAAGATACAATCGCACCAGCTTTATCCGAACAAATTTTACCGTTCTCCTGGTTGACTAATAGCCAAAAATATCTTGTCATGCTTGTCGGCGGAACTCATTTCACCACCATTGGTAATGCTAATCCAGCTAGTCAACAAGTAGCCTTACCGCAAGATGTCGTTGGTGATGCGCCCCAAGCACAGCGCTACATGAATATGTTGAGTTTACCTTTCTTTCAAACCTATATTGCAGGTAAGTCAGGATATACACCCTATCTCAGTGCTGCTTACGCCAAAATAATTTCTCATCAATCTTTGGGATTGAGTATCATCCAGTCTCTTACCACGACTGAAGTTACTCACCTGGGCGATTAGAAATCGCGTCTACACAGACAAAACCCACCTCCGTGGGTTGGAAATCCTTGATTTTGTATTAGTCCGCGTAGGCGGTGAGACCAGTCCTGTAGGCGGGTCTCCCGCCGTAGGGAACTGGCGTTAGCGTAGCGGTAGCGAGCTTGCGAGCGTCACCCGTTAGCGTAGCGGTAGCGAGCTTGCGAGCGTCAGGGACTTGCCTGTGTAGTAGCGAATTATATTCGCCCAAAACTTTTCCAACATCCTAAGATGGGGAGTGGGGAGGAAGGAAAGAGGGAAATAAAAATGGTTGATTGCTTGACGATTAAAGAACTAACAGATGCGGTGGGGGGTGGTATTAGTCCTAGGATGGTGCGCCATTATCATCAGTTAGGTTTGTTACCCCAGCCTCAGCGATCGCCTAGTAACTATCGCCTCTACACCGAAAAAGATGTACTCAGGCTGCAACGCATTATGGCATTAAAGCAGCAAGGATTTCAACTCAATCATATCCGGCAGATTCTGGAGATAGAACCAGAAGCAGATATGAATGCCAATTTAATGGCACAATTACAACAGCAATATCGCACCATCATCCAGCAAATAGCCCAACTAAGACACACAGCATCAGCCTTAGAAGGATTATTAGGACGCGATCGCCATTGTCAAATTATGCAAGCAGAAGTCTTGGCACAACTCAAATTATTAGAAGTAGAATCCCAAACAGGCTGGGGTGGATTGGAGAAACTTTGGCATGGTTTAGATGCCGAAGTCCATACCCATTCAGAAGTTTTCGCTGAATCTCTACAACATTTATTACCAGATTTATCCCAGCGTTCGGAAATTGAACAATATCTAATTTCCCAATTAGTTTTAGCTTGTGGGGATGTGAGTTTAGTATCTTTTATTAAAGTTAGTCAAAGTGCGATTACAGCTAGTCGTCAAGCGCTTGCGTCAGGTTGTGAAATTGTAGTTGATATCCCGACAATTGCGGCTGCTATCGATCAAACCAGGTTAGCTCACCTGGGCTGTCACATCACCACATTAATTGATAATCCCCATATTACCACCGCCGTGGAAGCAGAGATCGCATTTTGGCAACATCAACAATGGCGTGAAAAATTAACACAAGTTAGTCCAGGCAGCATTTTAGTCATTGGCTATGCACCTTCAGTACTTTTGCAAGTCTGCACCGCCATAGAACAGCAACAAATCCAACCTTCCCTAGTCATTGGAATGCCTGTAGGTTTTAGCCATGCCCCCGCCGCCAAGCGCCAACTGATGCAACAAACACTACCTTTCATCACCATTGAAGGAACCTTGGGTGGAGGCTTGCTAGCGGCTACAGCCCTCAACGCTTTAGTTGAGTCATTAATCGCCAAGCCAGATTGTCATTGTCATCAAACTTAAGATGACTTTTGATACACACTGGGAATTAATACCCCGTGTTTAGGACTGAATAACAATGCTAAGAGAAATAATCCCGAAACCACCAAAACGATCGCCGGGCCAGAAGGTAAATTATAAAAATAGCTCAAATACATCCCACTAATACTAGAAAAAACGCCAATCACTGCTCCTAAAATCATCACTTGATGTAAGCGTTTAACTAATAAATAAGCAGTTGCCCCCGGCGTAATTAACAGAGATAGGACTAAAATTACACCTACAGCTTTCATACTAGCCACAATCGTCAAAGCAATCAACAACATCAAACCGAAATTAAGCCGATTGACTGGTAAACCTGCGGCTTGCGCCCCTAAAGGATCAAATGTGTAAAATAGTAGTTCTTTATATAACAAAAAAACAACTATTAAAACAACCACAGCAATAATCGCCGTATCACGAACCTCATTCACAGTTACACCGAGAATATTCCCGAATAAAAAATGATTCAAGTCAATTTTATTATCTTTTTGAATAATCGTAATTAAAGTAATTCCCAAAGCAAAAAATGCCGAAAAAACGATCCCCATAGCGGCATCTTCCTTAATCGGCGATCGCGTCCGAATCCAAGCGATCGCCATTGTACTCAAAACCCCAGCAATAAACGCCCCCACAAAAATATTCCCACCCAACATAAAAGCGATCGCCAATCCCGGCAAAACCGAGTGACTAATCGCATCACCCAAAAGGGCTAATCTCTGCACCATCAAATAACTACCAACAACCGCACACAACAAACCGACCAAAATCGCAATCACCAGCGATCGCTGCATAAAACCATACTGCAACGGCTCAATTAATGCCTCTAACATAACTCCCTTCCCCTCCCCACAACCCCCAATTCCCAGCCAACCATCTTGATAAACACTCTGCGTCCCTCTGCGTTAAAAAAAACATCCCCTTAAGCCGCATCAGAAAAATACATCACCTTCCCACCATAAGCCCGATGAAGATTCATTTCCGTCAACACCTGTTGCCGAGAACCAGTAGCAATTAATTCGCAATTTAAGAGAATTAAATCATCAAAATGACTAATAGATTCACCCAAATCATGGTTAACCACCAACACAATTTTTTGTTCAGCTACCAACTCATGAAACACATCAAAAATGACTGATTGAGTCTTTTGATCAATACCCACAAAAGGTTCATCAAAACAGAAAATATTTGCTTGCTGTGCCAAAGCCCTAGCTAAAAATACTCGTTGTTGCTGCCCCCCTGACAATTGTCCTATAGGGCGATCGCTATATGCCATCATTCCCACCCGTTCTAGAGCATTTTTAGCTACCTGACGACTCACAGCCGAAAAACTCCGCAACCAGCCTGTTTTCTTTACCCTCCCCATCATCACCACATCCCAAACCGTCGCCGGATAAGTCCAGTCAATTTGGCTACGTTGGGGAACATAGGCAACCTGATCTAACTGCTGCATTAAGGGTTTGCCTTGGTAAAGGACTCTACCACTACTCACTGGCACTAAACCTAACATGGCTTTCATCAGAGTACTTTTACCAGCACCGTTAGGGCCAAAAATCCCCGTCAGCCTTCCCGGTTTGACAATACAGTTAACATCCGTTAAAGCTGCTTGTGTACGGTAATGTACCCCTAAATGGGCAATATTAATAGCTGCTGTCGGTGTCAGGGTATTAACTGATTTCACGCTGGTAATTCTCATAGTGTCATTTCCGCCACGTCAAAAATGAAAAGATTATGAAAATACTGTACCTTAAAAAATGAGAGAAATATGAGAATTACCATAACAATTTTGATGACTAGAATCACTCGCTCAAAAGCTAGATATTCCTGGCAAGTACTATTACCAGTACTTTTGGGACTTTTGCTAGATGGCTGCACTCAAGTTAACTCTACCCGTACTACAAAAGGCGCAGATGAGAAACCGCAAGTAGTTGCCACCAGTACCATCATTGCTGACTTGACACAAAAGGTAGGAGGGGAAGAAATACAACTAACAGGAATTCTCAAACCGGGTGCTGATCCTCATGTTTACGAACCAGTACCAGCCGACAGCAGATTTTTAGAAACAGCCGACTTGATTTTATACAACGGCTATAACCTAGAACCAGGAATCATTAAATTAATGAATGCAGCTGGTAGCAAAGCTAGAAAGTTAGCTGTGGGGGAAGTCGTCAAACCGTTACAGCTAGATAAAGGTAAAGGTGAAATTGTCCCTGATCCTCATGTTTGGGGAAATGCAGAAAATGTGGCTGCAATGGTGCAGGCAATTCGAGATGGATTAATTGAATTATCCCCTAAAGATAGAGAAAAATATACTCAAAGAGCAGCACAACTTACGGCTGAATTACAACAGTTACATAGTTGGATTAATCAACAAATCCGAACCATTCCCCCAGAAAAACGGCGACTAGTGACAACCCACGATGCTTTTCAATATTATGGACGAGCTTACGGATTAGCGATCGCAGGAACCTTAATCGGCATTAGTACCGAAGAACAACCAAGCGCCCAAAAAGTACAGCAGCTAGTAGAATCAATCAAAAAAACAGGCGTACCCGCAATTTTTGCCGAAACCACAATTAACCCAGCATTAATCAAAACCGTTGCCCAAGAAGCAGGTGTGCAACTAGCGCCACAGCAACTTTATTCTGATTCAATTGGTACAAAGGGGAGTAATGGCGATTCCTATATCAAAATGATGACAGCCAATACCCGCAGTATTGTAGAGGCTTTAGGCGGTAAATATACCCCTTTTCAACTCAAGAAATAGGGAATAGGAAATAGGGAATAGTAAATATTAAGGTAGCAATAAATTTGTAGGTTGGGTTGAGGCTTTGGGAAACCCAACATCATATCCATACTAGGTTTTTGAGATCCATGTTGGGTTGCGCTGCGCTTAACCAAAACTACACCTAATCCAACATTTTAGGCTTGCCACGCCACTACTTCTATCCCAAAGATAATTATTTACACCAACTTACTTACTCATAGTCAAGACATTATTTGTCACCAACCACAAATTAGAAACAGCATATTTTACCGAAACTGAGGTTTGATTTGCATTGCAAGAACTCTTGATATTAATAGTCTTAGTAATATCTTTAATCAACTTAGCTTGATATGTATAGAGAGAATCAGTACTCGGTGCAAAAGTTAACTCTCCTAATATTGTGTTATTGTCTAAACTTTGTTCTAGAATCTTCCCGGCAACTCGATAGTTAAACCAACTCCATCCATGACTCAGCATTAAATCTCGTTCTAAAACTTGCAATGGTGCTGGCAAAATTCCCCAACCTCGATAAACTTGCTTTAATGCCTGAATATCTCCTGTTTTCTGTAAAATTGATAAGAATGAATCCTGTTCTAAACGTCCGTAATATCGTCCTTCTGGTAAGTCTATTGCTGTGGGTGCAAATCGGTGTCCGCCAAAATGACTAGATTTCCAAATGCGGATATTCTCTAGGTTCATGTTGGCGATCGCTGTATTAGCATGGAAATAAAAAGGATTACCATATCTGGCACAGCACTTGTCGTAACTACCGTGGGTACAAACTAAAATATCTCGTGTGATGTTTGTTGCTATCTCTGATTCTGGTCTTTGACCCCACAACCATTTTTTGACGACTGCTGCTACCTGTTCGATGTGTGACAGCTTAAACTCATGCTGACGATATCCGTGACTTAATCCTTCTTGTTTTTGATAAATCAGTAGAGTCGTACTGTCTGCTTTATGTGTTGTGTCATTAGCAATTAATAGAAATCTGATCGGCAATTTGGCTAGAGATATTTCATTAACTAATATTTGTAAATTATGAGGAACCCACTTAGATTTAAATACATCTCCTATCCACGGTTGGGGACACTCTACAAGAATATAAGTTTGGTAATCAGTAGCGCTACCAATAACATCTTCTCCTACGTGTTTTGTATAGTCTGAACAGAAAAAGTTACTCATTTCTCTATACTAATTTGCTTTTCTCATGAATAAATGTGATGAACAAGACAATTGTGTTTTGAGTGACAATTTTCTCATTACACAAACTTAAAAAGTAATCAGTTGCATCTACTCGATTAACTTAGGTAGCCACTTTATAACACTATTTGCAATTAACGTCTTCCCTATTGAGAACAATTCCATAATAGAGAGCAACAATTTCTTGAGGATATCCGGTCGAAATCTGGGAAAAATAAGTTTGTCTGATAGATATTTGAAGCAACAATACATAATTTTTGATGAAATGATTCGCACATATTACTAAAACATCTGTACTATTATTAAACAAGCTGATAATATAACGCTGCAAATAAAAGTATTTCTAAACAAAAACTTTTAACCAATATTTAATAATTCTACGCCAAATTAGTCTAGAACTGAGGCAAGGGGTAGTATGCTCACATCTTGCACCTGCCCTAGCGATTAAAAATCGCGGCTATACAAACGCTCGCCCTTGGCGTATCAGGAGTTTGAAACCCGCGCAGGCGGGTTTTGCCCGTGTAGCCGCGACTTCCAGTCGCTTGGTGCAAGATATAAGTTCTGCTTTGCTAAGTTATATTGCAAAATTTTCTCAATAAGCTGCGAAAAAAAGAGGACAAATATTCTAGAAAAGATGTTAGGTAACATCTCATCTGGAGTGAGTTTAAAGTTCATTGGAAAATTTTTGCTGAAATTATGCTTATCTTATGATTTAAGCGTCTATGTTACAGAATTAATGTTAACTTTTGCAATATTGATGCAGCATAGACAACTAAATTGGTTGCCATACCTATTTATTTATCTTCACTGTCAAAAGTTAGATAATTTTTGAGACACCTATTTCAAGATTAAACCAAGAAAATCATAAATGCAAGTTTTTCTTATTATTGGCACGAGATATTCCAAATATACTGAGCGACCACCAAGCTAGATGTGTAAATTGGGCGCACTCAAACCAAGTGAAGGTAAAGACAAGATAGGCAACGAAGACTGCTTCTATCCCACAATAAGGGGATTGAATCACCTGCCACAGACACCATGCTAACAGGGTAAGGTAGGATGCCAGCCCCAGGAATCCTATCGATATAAGTGTATCTAAGATTAAATTATGCGCTTTAGTTGTGGGTAGTTGTGCAGTTTTGATTTGTCCATTCTCGTCTTGGTAGTTGAAACTAAAATCACCCAAGCGAATTACTTTAGTTATTTTTCTGCCGGGTTGCACAGAGGAATAAGCAGTGCCGAAACCATTCATTCCCCATCCAAGTAAAGGACGCAGACTAATTCTATAGTTAGCCATTTCCCACAGATAAACCCGGTCGGATGTGATTTGTTTAATCACAGGTAAATTATTGATCTGCCTAGTACTGGTAGCGATGCCAATTAGCAGCAGACATATTAGTGTTGTAGGGATTAAAAGCTGATAATACTTGCGTCCTAATAGGTAAATAGTCGCTACCAGTAAGGCCAATAATCCCGCCCTGGTTTGAGTAAGCACTAAAGCAGGGATAATTAAGATGCCAGCAGCAGCCGCCTGACGTGTGTTGATCCATTGCCATTGCCAACCGATAAGTGTCATCACTGCTACTGCTGCGAGGACAAATGACGCATGACCGCGATGGGAGTATAAACCAATTGGTTGTTGATTTTGGAAGATGGTACTGGCTAAAATATTATTCTGGATCAGTTGACCGCTTGTGGCGGTGTAGTCGATGCGCCAGTTAATAGCTTGGGGGAAGATGCTGATTGCCAGGATGACTCCACCAATGACTAAACCTCGGAGTTGAGAACGGACTAGTTCTGGGTGTAGTCTTAGTAGTAGGTTATTACTAAGAGTAAAGAGGGCGATGAGCAGCCAGTAAAGCCAGCCATCACCCATCTGTTCTTGACCGAGTAGGGAACGCCAAGGGAAAGGACTAGCGAGAGTTGAAATTAACCCAATTCCCAAAAATATTTCCCATAGCAATCTGTTAATTTTCCAACTTTGGGGCAGCTTAAGATTTTCCCTGTCTTCCCAGAGATTTAAAAAGTTGAGTATGCAGATTAGACTAATGGTAAATACTTTTGGTTGAGTCCAAATTTCCCCGCGCATTGTCCCGATTGGGTTGATGAGTATAATGCTGAGGGAAAATAGTAGGGTGTAAAGACTGTTCACAGTTATTTGTCAAAGCGAATTTTCATCGCTTTTATTATTCCCCATGCGCCTAGTGCTAATAGTCCTAATGCAGATGTTGTTTCAGGGGTAGAGACAGGGGATTCAGAATTATCTTCTTGTTGGTTTTCATCAAGAATCGGTTCTTCGTCAGAAGTCCAATCCCAATTCTCAAGTTCAAGAAATGACGGGTTTTGTACTTCAATCCAGTCTGGGTCATTGATATCAAAATCAAAGTCTTCAGTCCAGTTGGTCTGATCAATATTGTCATAAGAAATTTCCTGATTGATATTTTCGATACTGTCGTTATCAAATATCCCATCAGTTTGTGTTCTATTACACCCACCACCGCCACTACCGGGGTGACAAACTAGATGTTCAGGAATTTTAGGAATGGGAATAGGTATTGGCTCAAATTTAGGTATTTCGGGTATAGGTATGGGAAAAGGTACAGGATTTTTACGACGATATACTCTGTTTAACCAACCCCATCTGATTCCGTTGTAAATTTTTACTGTTTTTGGTGCTATTTCCTCAACTAAATAAAGTTCACCAACCCAAAAGTGAGAGTTTTTGGCATCTTTTCTATAAGATTTATCTCGAAAAGAAGATTCATTTGCAGTGCCAAGAGTGTCATAGTAAGGGTTAACATTCATCCATATGGGAACATCAAGCCCATCATAACGGAGACCATGTGTCCCTTCATCTGTATGAACCTGGTTTTCGTTATAAATGCTATGGTTGTTAACTACACGCTGAATCCAATGGATTTTTCCTTGTCCTGGTTTTGGATCTGTTTTTTGGGAATTATACTTTATATCAATATAAGTTCCTACTCCACCTCGTATGTGATTGTTCGGATTGGGTTCTTCTTTTGCACAAAGAGTTTGAACACTACAAGCATAGTAGTTAAAAATTTCAAAATTACCATATAAATTCTTATCGGAAGATATGAAATTCCAGCCTTGCCACCTAACATCATTATTTAACATCTTCAGAAAGTCATTTGTCCCACCTAATTTAATACTAGCAACATATCTGGGCGATAAAAAAGTTGTACCTCTAGTGTTAGCATCTATAACGTATGGGACTGTAGGATTGTAATAATTGATTGCACCCTTTCCATACTTAAGAGTAAAGCCCATAGCTAACTGATTTGTTAGTGTTACCAGCAGATTTGTTGCTAAAAAACACAGAAGATATTGTTGTTTACGCATTTTTAAATGACTGAAATATTAGGTTTATTGAAAATCACACTAGTCATCAATTTGTTCCTTGAACTAGTTGAAGAACCACAAGTGGAGTTAGTACTTTTCCTGTCCAAAGATTTTGTAAGATTGTTTGTAATATTGTTGGTTCAATCCACAGCGAAAGTTCCTCAATAGATTCCCGAAATTCACGATACTGGAAACGCAATTTATATGTACCTGGATACAATGGGCAAAAAGCATAAATGTCTTGATATAGAGAAGGAATATTCAAGGTCAAATTTCGCTCACGCTTTTTCTTACGGTTCTGTATCCAACAAAGAAAGGCATCACGAGAAAAAGTTACTGATTCTCCAGGTACTACTAACACATAGTCAGATTCAAGCGGTTTGTTTAGTCTCTCGCAACTGATACCTGTCTGCATTACTTGACCATCTGGTGCTATGAGTTCTGGAAACAAAGAGTAAAAAGAGGATGAAAAATAAAAGGGTGTTTGCGTGTTATTGGTAATACAAATACCAAGCTGTACAGGAGTATAAACACCATGCTTGGCTTCTGGGATGGTTAATACCCTTTCTGATACAACAGTTTCAAACTTGACATTATCCACTTCAACGGTATTACTCTCATTTGATTTAAAAGATGTCATTTTGATTACCCTTAAACTGAATATATGCTGATTTTAACTATACTGATAACCCTGGATTTACTGGATTATTAAAAATCAGTGTTTATTGAATTTTTGGAGGAATAATTTTTCTAAAATAGTCTCTTGTGAGTAGTCCATAGTTATCTACAGTTGTCTTATAAAAAGCTACAGGCTCATAACTGGAAGAAAGAGGAAATTTTGTATAAACTAAGTTAACAGCAATAGCAGGATGTGATGTCAGAAAAAAAGGAAATGGAAATACTATAAGAATTGCTAATGATTCTTTAATTTTCATATTGTGTTTTTCTGTCTAATAGTTGTGTGATAGTTAAAGAGCAGATTATTTGAAGTTAGCTAGGCAAATAAATGTACTTCTGCTTTACTCAAAGAAATGTTCTGTTTATCTGAGACGTAATCTTATAAAAGGTGTAGCAATTGTACCTGTCCAAAATTCGTCGATTTCATATTGTCCTCTTAAAAGAAGCATTTTTTTTTCTTTAGAACATTCTTGTAGGTAAGCCGAATTTGGTATTTGCCAGGCTTGAAGTTATAAAACCACCAAATTGCTCCATATGATACAAAGCCTTTAAGTTCAACGCAATCTCTGCTGCACCAGCTAAATTTTGCATCCTTCAAAAATTCCAGACTCTCTCCAGGCACAATTAACGGAATGTCTGCTTCTTCTACCTTTCTGGTTGAATTTTGAGAAAAACTCATTTGCTTAGGTTTTCCATGTGGATTTAATATTTCTGGCACAAACATAGGCAATTCAAAGCGATAAGGAGTTGATGTTTGATTAGTAATCCGAACACCAAATTGAATATCAGTCTCTTCTCCATATTTGGGTAGACGGTACATTCGCTCAGGAACTAAAGTTTCAAATTGAATTCCATCTACTTCAATAGTCTTGGGGTTGTTGGATTCGCCAGATGTCATATTAGTTATCCTGTTAACTTCCACTTTTTCATGCGCCATCACACTGATTGGTGAATGGTTTAATACTATTATCCCGAAAATGATTAAAACTATAGCTAAAACCGCCACTCGTGAATAACGCATCAGATATTTGCTGAAGTTTAGAGGGTGATGTAGAGATTAAATGTCAGTCAGAAGTAGAGATAAAAAATCTCATGAAATCGTGTTTGTCATAATTTACAAGCCTGATGAACTTGAATCAACTTTATGTTACTTGCTAGCAATTGAATTTACTCAAGTAAGTACATAATAGATAATTTTGTGTTTTTTTTGCAACTAGATAAACACTGATTTTGAGAGCTTAGTTTCTTGAAATAGTTGTAAACACCAAGAGCCTTTCTCGTAATTTTGCGTGGATAGCTGAAGTTATGGTTAACTCAGGTAGTTTGGATGAAAAGAATGATTACTGAGTTAAATAAATACTTTATATAATTTTTACAAAACAGAACTTACGCAAGTGTCACAATTAGTGGTTGGTATGTGACGCTATAAGTTTCATTGCTAGGTTCAAATATTCTGGCAGCGTTACACACCCTACAGAAAAAATATGTTATTAAGCTGATGAAACCAATATTAGCTCTGGATTTTGGGGGAACTAAGTTAGCCGCAGCTTTGGTAAATCCTGGTGAGAGAGAGTGGTGGCGTTACGAACGTTGTCTTTCTCCAATGAATGCAGATGCTAGCACAGACTTGGAAATTATGCGATCGCTCATTCATTCTCTGCTCCAAGGAACAACCCCATCAGCTATTGGTGTTAGCTTTGGCGGGCCAGTAGACGCAACAACTGGCACAGTCAAACTTTCTCATCACGTTCCTGGGTGGGAAAACATCCCTTTGCAAGATTTACTTACAGCCGAGTTTGGTGTACCCACGACTGTAGATAACGATGCTAATGTGGCGGCGTTGGGGGAATATCGCTTTGGTGCTGGTCAAGGATACGATAGCCTGTTTTACATTACCATCAGTACTGGTGTGGGTGGTGGTTGGGTACTCAACGGTAAACCCTGGCGGGGTGCATCTGGGATGGCTGGAGAAATTGGACACATGGTTGTAGACCCTTCCGGCCCTTTATGCTTATGTGGTAAGCAGGGATGTGTGGAACGTTTAGCATCAGGGCCTTACATGGCACAAAATGCTAGGGATATTTTAGCCAACCGAGCAAAACTGCATCATGGGACGATACTGAAGAATTTGGTGGCAGATGATCTCAATTCACTTACAGGTAAACTAGTCAGTGAAGCAGCAGCTCAAGGCGATGATATTGCTCAAGCAGTTTTGCAAAAGTCTGCTTGGGCTTTGGGTGTAGGCATTGGCAATGTAGCTAATTTAATTAATCCACAACGGTTTATTTTAGGTGGTAGCGTCACTAAGGCAAGTGCAAGCTGGTGGAGTGTTGTCCAAAAGACTGCCAGAGAAACCGCTTTGCCAGAAGTTAGCTTAGAAATTGTGCCGGCGGCATTGGGTGATGATGCGCCGTTGTGGGGTGCAGTAGCTTTGAGTGGTCAATAGTCAATGGTCAATGGTCAATGGTCAGTTGTTACACTCCCTATTCCCTATTCCCTATTCCCTATTCCCTATTCCCTATTCCCTACTTCTCATGACAGCGATCGCATATACCTTGGACTGTCACCTCGTAGGTTTCACCTTGCAAGCCAGGACGCAAACTCTTTAATTGGATGTACTCAAAAGTGTCCCAAGCAATATCTTCAATGGCTTTGCATTGGCGACAGTAAAAGTGATGATGGGGTGCAACATTGGCATCATAGCGCGATACCCCCTCTTCTAATAAGACTTCTCTGACTAAACCAGCTTCTCGCAAAGCTTGCAGAGAACTATATATAGTCGCTTGGGATGACACAGGACAATCTTGATTCAGTTCAGTTAAGATTTGCTCAACTGTAGGGTGGTCAGTGCGAGATAACAAATTTGCATAAACCGCAAACCGTTGAGGTGTCACCCGCAAACCTCTAGATTTTAAGGTTTGAACAATTGCGTTTGCTTGTTCTTGCATACTTGTTGCTGCATTGTGTAACTTTTCCTTTATTATAATCCAAACTAATAAGAAATTATTACTTTATTTATTTAAGTCTAAAATTTAAGTATTTCTAACTATTGAGTTTTTCTTAAATCAGAATTATTCTGAGTTCATCAGCCGAAAGTTACTACTCGCGCATAAAATAGCTTACTTAAGAGGTCAACATGACTGTAATTACCAAAGTTCCTAACGTTGTCTTCAAAACCCGTGTTCGTGATGAGTCTATTCCTGGGCCAAATCCTTATCGCTGGCAAGATTTAACTACTCAAGAAATTTTTGGTGGTAAGCGTGTGGTGGTGTTTTCCCTACCTGGAGCCTTTACTCCCACCTGTTCCACCTCCCACCTACCCCGTTATGAAGAACTCTATTCAGAGTTCAAAGCATTAGGAATTGATCAAGTAATATGTATATCTGTCAATGATGCCTTCGTCATGTTCCAGTGGGGTAAGCAACAAGGCGCTCAAAACGTTTTCTTACTTCCCGACGGCAATGGTGAATTTACTCGTAAGATGGGGATGTTAGTTGATAAATCCAACCTGGGCTTTGGTCTGCGCTCTTGGCGCTACTCAATGGTAGTCAACGACGGTAACATTGAAAAGTTCTTCATTGAACCAGGTTTTGAAGATGTCTGTGCTACTGATCCGTTTGAAGTTTCAGATGCAGACACCATGCTAGCTTACCTCAAACAAGCCAAAACTCCCGTCGGCGTTTAGAGGACATGGAAGGGGAGAAGGAGCAGAGGAGCAGAGGAGCAGAGGAGCAGAGGAAATTAACTTTTCTTCCCACACTTCCCACACTCCCCCATCTCCCCACACTCCCCATCTCCCCATCCCCCCGCTATTTGTTGTACTAAAAAAATATTCACCCAGAGGGACACATGACCTACGATTTTGACCTATTTGTAATTGGTGCAGGTTCAGGTGGAATTGCATCCGCAAGACGCG
Organism: Nostoc sp. TCL26-01; assembly: GCF_013393945.1. Classification (NCBI taxonomy): domain Bacteria; kingdom Bacillati; phylum Cyanobacteriota; class Cyanophyceae; order Nostocales; family Nostocaceae; genus Nostoc; species Nostoc sp. TCL26-01. The sequence goes on along the minus strand of NZ_CP040297.1, from coordinate 6,714,942 downwards.
CAGCCGAATATGGAGCTAAAGTAGGGATTGCGGAATTCGACCGACTGGGTGGTACTTGTGTGAACCGTGGCTGTGTACCGAAAAAGCTGATGGTTTACGCTTCCCATTTTCCCGATTTGTTTGAGGAATCTCAAGGATATGGCTGGAGTCCAGTCAAGAGTTCTTTGGATTGGGAAAAAATGATTACGGCGGTGAATAATGAAGTGACTCGCTTAAATGGGATTTATCAAGGGATGTTGGATAAATCTCAAGTAGAACTTTTACAGGGATACGGGAAGTTTATTGACTCGCATACAATTGTCGTGGGCGATCGCCAAATCACCGCCGACAAAATTCTCATCGCTGTGGGTGGACATCCCATTAGACCGAATATTTTGGGAATTGAATACGCCATTACCTCTGATGATATTTTTCATCTGCAAAAACAACCCCAGCGCCTAGTGATTTTGGGGGGAGGTTACATTGGTGCAGAATTTGCCTGTATTTTACATGGGATGGGGACTGAAGTCACTCAGATAATTCGGGGTGATATGATTTTGCGTGGTTTCGATGATGATTTGCGATCGCAAATTCAAGAGGCGATGATTAACCACGGTATCCGCGTTCTTAACAAAATTCAGATGATTGCCATTGAGAAAGATGGCGCAGGTGTGAAGGTGACAGTTAGAGGAGACGAAGGTACGGAAGAAACCGTCATTGCCGATGCTGTCAGTTTAGCGGCTGTTGGTCGTAAACCGAATACACATAACTTGGGTTTAGAAAATACTAAAGTTAAGCTACATGATGGGGCGATCGTTGTTGATAAGTACAGTCGCACGGCGGAGGAGAATATCTATGCAGTAGGAGACTGTACTAACAAAATTAACCTCACCCCAGTAGCGATTAACGAAGGTCGAGCATTTGCTGATACTGTGTTTGGTGGTAAGTCGCGGATTATGAGTTACGAGAATGTCCCCACCGCTATTTTCACCACTCCAGAAGCAGCCACCGTAGGACTGACGGAAACAGAAGCCAGAGAAAAATATGGTGATGCGGTGAAAATTTATCGCAGTCGCTTTCGACCAATGTATTACACCCTAGCTGGTAAAGATGAAAAAACCATGATGAAGCTAGTAGTGGATCAAAAGACTGATAAAGTACTAGGCGCGCACATGGTCGGGACAAATGCCGCCGAGATTATTCAAGGAATTGCGATCGCTATTAAAATGGGTGCAACCAAAGCTAATTTTGATGCGACTGTAGGTATTCATCCTAGTTCTGCGGAAGAGTTTGTGACTATGCGGTAATTTTGTGATGTTGGGTTGTGCTATGCTCCACCCAACTATTACCTATTACCTCTGATTAATTAGCAAATTAATACTCTCTAGATTACATAAAAATGTAATCACATATTCTATTTATTAAAAATACTAAAATTCAGAATGTTTTTCGATAATTTCCAGCAGGAATTATTTACAGATATTTACTAAATTTAGAAGTAGAGATAAACCACAAATTTATTTACATAATTTAGTCAGTGCAATGCCACAGGAGAGAAGATAATGATGACTAAGCAATGGCTCTTGCACAAAATTTTACATACTAAAATTGCCATAAGTTGTATGTTAATTACAACTGTAGGTGTCAATCTAATTGCCTTAGCAGGATATAAACCACCCAAAGACCAAAAACCCCCGAAAGACTCATCTGATTCATCAGGGGTGAGAATGTATCGAAAGCTGGTGATTAGGAACTGGTGACTGATATCAATTTTGTTTTTTTCTCTGTGCCTTTGTAGTTCCATAAATTATTGTTTACCACAAAGACACAAAGTTATAAAAGAATTGGGATTAACCCGAATTTCTCACGAAATTTCTAAAACCAAAGTCCAGAGGCTGTAGGGGCGGGTTCACAAATATGGTTATATCATTCACGAATATCTCGTGAACCATTGGTGTCAACTTAAGGAAAAAGCTAGACTAAGCTGGCGTTGAACTCAGATGATTTCGCCCTCATCCCCTAACCCCTTCTCCCATGTTTGAGAGAAGGGGGACAAGAATTCCTGACTCCTCTCCCAAATGTGGGAGAGCAGGGTGGTTTCATACAAACAGAGAAAAAACAAAACTTTGTTTCAAAGCCTCTCCCCCCGTGGGGGAGAGGTTTGGAGAGGGGTCAAAACTTCTGCTACAAAGCGACAAATCAAGATGTATGTATTTTTCTTTTTTCGTATGAAACCACCCTGCTCTCCCAAATGTGGGAGAGGGGGGTGAGGGAAAAACGTTGTCACCAAGCGGGTTTCACGTTAAGTTGACACCAATGCTCATGAACCCGCCCGTACCGTTTTGTGAGAAATGCAGGTTAAATATTTCCAAAGCTGGGAGTTGTATATCTCCCCGCTTTGAAAATACCTAACGGCATCGGCGATATTTAACGTGATAAACTAAACCACGATGGGCAAGGTCAAATGAGTCAACAGTTGCCATTCCTTGACCACTAGCAGTCATTGCCGCATTGACTCGCATATTCACGCTGTCGCCACAACGCGACCAAACATCAGCTACAGTTACTAATTTATCTCGAACGTTATAGTCTTTTTCGCCTCTAAAGGTTCTAGAGAAAACAGGGCCGCGTTGACCCGCAAAAAAGTATTCTGCTCTTAGTCTGCCAATTGTACTGGGTGCAACATAGCCCCGATAATCAGCATCGTAGAGGGAAATTTGAAAGCCTTGGGGTACTTTAATAGGAATACTCAAGTTACAGCTTTTGCGACGTTCTGCTGACTTGTTCCCCAGGGCTATAAACTGATCAAATAGAATACTCAGTTCTTGACCATCGGGGCTGACGCTGACACTAGCAGAACCGTCAGGACAACCACTACCACCATATTCTGCCCCTAAAATTTCTACTTTGTCGCTAGCAAAAGCAGGGCCGATAGAAGCAGTAATTAAGGTAGCAGCAACTAGAGAGGATTTAACGAAATTGATAGATTGTTTCTTGAGATTTTGGTTATTCATAACTCACCTGGATTGAGGATTGTTCATGATGTTAGATTCAAATCTAATGACGATAGTTTCGTAAGTTTGTATCCCGAAAATCGAGAAAACATTCATATTGATACGAGATGTAAAATACTGTATTTTTTATTAACAATTCTCTCTGTATCTCTGTGGTTAAATAATAGTTGACCACAAAGACATATAGTTAGAAATATGATAATTATAGGACTTATGCAGTGTCACTAAATTTTCTGGCTTTTTTGTCAATAGTGAGATAGTGCGTTCCTGTCGCCTTGCGTCGGAAAGCAACTATCGAACCCGTAAGGGTCAATAGTCCAAAAAACTTGATTTTGACCATTGACCATTGACCATTGACTATTGACTATTGACCATTGACTATTGACCACCCTCATTTATGGTTTATTGGTTGAGTGCGTAAGTCCTAAGTTATTCAATTTGCAGCGTAGAACTGGCTGAACGTCCGAATTCTTCTGGTGCATACTGTAAATGCACGTCAGCACCGGGCCAGAGGAATATACCGGGAGTGACGGAACGGACTAGATAGTGTAGGCTGTAAACTCCTGGTTCTATGTGGTCAGCGTAGGCGATAATGCGATCGCTGTAGATATGCTTGTAACCTAGTTGCCAACTATCAGCCTGTGCTTGTAATGCAGGTGTTGCGGTTTGAAAACTCTGGTCTACTGCTTCTAATCCGGCTGGTAATGGGTCTTGAATGACGATATGATCTACAGGGCGATCGCTAATAATTTCTAAGCCAATATCAAATACTTGGCCACTTTTGAGAGTTAAAGGTTTATCAACAGCATAGATACCTGTTTTTTGTAAAAGCTTGGTTTCTCCTACTTCGCTTATGGCTTTTGTGACTCGTAAACCGTTAAATCTTCCTGGTTGATTTCCTGGTAAGGTGTAACTATAAGCCACTAAATAATGTAACTTGCCATTACCCGATTTTTGTAATGTCAAATCGTGACGACCACGGGGTAATTTATTCATTGGCACATTTAGCTGTAAACTAGAATCTTTGTAGCCATTAAATCTATGTTCAGCAATTTTTTGACCCGCTAATTGGACTGTGGCGAGAAAATTAGGGGGTGTGGGTTGGAGTCGGCTATATTCTACCAATGCTGTTAATGCTTGGGCATTATTATAGTTGGTTTGCCATGTACCATTGCGTCGCTGATTCAGCAGACTTTGCACTAATTTATCGATAATTTCTGGGTTACTTTGGTTGGCAATAAATAGTCTTAAAGCCTGTGCTTGTGCGGTGGTGGCTGAACTCATCCATCCCCAATTCTGGGGATAACTAATGACTGCTGTCCTACCAGTTTCGGTAATATTTTTTTGCAACTGCTGAAATAATTGTTGGGCTTCATCTTGCCATTGGGGAAACTGAGATAAATATCGTGTCAGTTTGATTTGTGTGACTAGATCAAATTTTTGACGCTGTTGATAAATATCTCCTAAAAAACTATTGCGTTTATCTCCTATTTCTGCTAAAGCAATTAAAGTATTGAGTTGCAGTTGAGTTTTGCACAATTGTTGTTGACAAAATTCATATTGTCCAGGGTTAGCTAAGACTTTCTGCAAATAACTCTTTAAGCGAGATATGATAGTGGAATTGACTGCATTGGGGAAGACTAGTTGGGCTTGGGTTAAGGATTGTGCAGCATATGCAGAAACCCAAGGGTCTGATTTTTCTTGACCTGGGAAAGCTGCAAAACCACCATCGGCTAGTTGCAATTTTTGTAATTGAGTAATGGCTTGATTAGCCTGTTGTTCTGGATTAAATTCGGCAAAAGTTTGACTATATTTTTGTGCCAGAGTTTGTAAGTTAGCGGCAATAATTAACTGACTTACCGCAGGTTCAGCGAAGGGTAAATCATCATCGGCTAATACTTGTTTAGCTGGTGCTGTGATTTCTGGGATGAAGGTACTCGCCAGTTGGATATCTAAACCGCCAGCTGCCGGCAAGACATTTTTATCAACATTCAGAGGAATTTTGACTGGCTTATCACTCACACCAGTTTCCACAACTTGTTCTGTCACTGTCAAAGGTTTGACTGTTAGCGGTACGGCAAAAGCATCGGCAACAGTATTATTAAGTTGGGTGGCAAAGCGGACTTGTGCCACACCAACACTATTAGCTACCATCTCAAAACGATAAGCTTGGGTGGTTGATGCTGTTTGGGTTTGTAAAGTAGTTTTTGTTGGGTTCTGTTGGACAAACTCAACTGTACCGTCAACTTCCCCATTAATGGTGAGGTTTCCAGAAGTACCAGTGTTATTGGTGACAGATAAACCAGCGAAGAGGCGATCGCCTGGACGAGCAAATTGTGGCAAGATGGCATTAGTTAGTAGTGGCTTGGTTGTGATCAAGGTCGCATCACCATTCCCAAACCGCAGATTTCCATCAGTAGCGACAACCATCACCCGCCACGTAGTTAAGTCATCTGGTAATTTGAAAGTGATTTGCGCCTTACCATCAGTATTGGTCAACAGAGAACCATTGTAGTAAGCTAAAGCTTGAAAATCTGTGCGGACGCGGGTATTTGCTGCACCTGCGGAAAAACCACCACCATAACCCCAGCCTTTAGGTTTAGCTACATCTTGGGGTTGTATCACCACATCAGGACGATTATCACTGAAGCGGGTAGATATTGGCTGTTCGGCATAAACTGTATCAACTAAATTAGGTGGACGATAACCTGATAGTTGCAATACAGCTTCATTCACCACCATCACAGTTAATTGTCCTCGGATGGGTTGGTTTTGGGGATCTTTGAGTTCTAGTTGTACGGTTTCCTCTGTCCCAGGTGCTAATGATGTTTGCAATGGGGTAACTTGCACTTTTAAATATTTATCTTGCAAGTTAACTTTAAACGGTGTAAACCCAATTTTGACTAATTTATCTAAACTTCCTGGTTCTATTTGGTTAAGTGGTGCGCCTTGTCTAACCAACACAGCTTCTACTGCGGCATTGGGTAACATTTCTGGTGTGACTGTAAACTGAATTTGTGGTGCGCCACCTTTGGTTTTAATGATTTGTTGATATATGGGTTTATCTTTAATCACTGCAAAGTATAACTCTGCATCGGCATAGGGAGAGGGAATTAAAGCGGTAGCAATTTCTCCTGGTTGATACTCTGTTTTATCTAGTTTAACTTCCAAGATATTCTGATCTTCAGCACCCCAATATACAGGATTTTCACCTGTCACCCAAATTTGTAAATCTGTGGCAGAGACGTTACAGGAAACATCTTGACAATCACTAAAATTCGCTCTAATTCTATATGTTCCAGATTCCTTGGCTGTGAAATTAACTGTTTGCGGATTATTTGTAGATGTAACTTCTACTTGGTCAACTGTCTTATATTCAACTTGATTTTTAGCTGTGCGACTACCTTCTACCAACTGCGTCACACTACTATATTTCATCTGTTGTAATTCTAGCCGCACCCGTTGATTTGTGATGATTTTACCTGTAGGTTCAGTGACAATCACTTCTACAGGAAAAGCTTTGCCAGCATTAGCAATAAAATTACTTTTTAACCCAATTAAACGGTTACTGGGTAAAGCGATAAAAGATTGAGAATTAGCTAAAGATAAGTTAGAAACATCTGCCACTTGTACATCCACACGATAAGTCATAGGATAGGGCAAGTCTTTCGCTACTGTCAGCGTTTGACTGGTTTTTCCTGCCGCATCTAATTTGGTGTTAGTTTGTAAGACATCACTCGGTACAGCAGGACTTTCTTCAGGCCAAAACCATTGTCTACCAAAATTAAATTTTTCCCAACCTTGAGGGATGAAATTTTCTTGGCGACGAGTGACAAAATACTTAGCTTCTCCTGCTTCTACAGGCGCACCAAATAAATAATTACTACTTGCTTTCGCCGCTACTTGCTCACCAATTAAAGCAAATTTTTTATCTAAATCTAGTGCTACTTGAAAATTCGGTGGCTTAAATTCAGCTACTCGTAACTCACCCGAAATTTCTCTCCCATCTTTCCCCTTAGCTTGGATTGTGTAATAACCTAAACGTTGTGTAGCATCAATGGGTAATTCTAGAGAAAATGTGCCAAATTCGTTGGTAGTTTTAGTACCTAAATCAGTCTTTTGTCCATCGGGATTTACCAGAGTTAATTGGTAGCTAGCATTTTTATCTTGCTGGATCGTACCATTTTCTAAATAATCTGCCACTCCGGTTAACCAAGCTTTCTCTCCTGGTTGATATAACTGTCTATCAGAAAATATTACTCCCCGTGAAACTGGTTTCTCTTCTGCCCAACCTGCATCAATACCATAACCGTAAACACCACTATATTCTTCCGTTCTCGCAAATGCCCAATCTTGATTTTCCCGCGCAATAACTAATAACTCTGGAGATTTAACAGATTTTTTTTCATTCCCATAACATAACTGTAATTCTTGACCTTGTAGTCTTAAATTACCATCATTATCTGTTTTCCCCGTCGCACAAGCTGTCACTTGGTCACGATATTTGGCATCTAATTTTAATTGGTAGATTTCCATAGATGCACCCTTAACAGGTGAACCATCATTAAGATGATGAACGCGAATTAAACCAGCATCAGGAAACCATTGACTAAATACACCCAAATTTGTTAACTCTACTAAGCCATAGGTGGTTGCTTCTCGCCACAACTCCTTACCGTTTTCTTGATATTTATTCGTTCGCGCCTGTACCCCATAAGCTAACATTCCTGTAGCCGCACCCAGTTTTTCTCTCAGTGGGACAGTGATATCAACTTGTTGATTTTTTTTACCAGAAACTTTAAAACTTTGCCACTGACTTGGTTTAGCTAATAAATCATGATCATTACCTTGTGGATAAGCACCTCTGGCATAAACTAAATCTGTTGGTTGGACTACACGATAAGCAGCTTTATATTGAGATTCTGGTAAATTAACAGTATTAATATTGAGTTGTAAATTCTGTCCTGATGGGAAAATATGTAAGTCTGAGGGAACCCAAATATCGCCAGCTAAATCGCCAGTATTATATTGCAAGGTGACGGGTTTACCCAAAGTCTGAGCAAACTTATCTTGCAAATTTGCCCCGATAGTAATTGTGTAATTCGTCGCTGGTTTTAAAGCATAGGGATTGATACTAATAAATCTATCTTCATCACCAATTTGGATCAGCCTGGAAATATCTGCTGGTGTCGGCTCGATTTTAATATTTTCTTTGACTAAATCTGCAACTAATATATTATTAAATTCTAATTGGGGACTACCTTTGAAAAACCTACCGTAGGTTCCACCTGCATCTGGTTGTCCGTAAAAGTTAATTTGTTTAAATGCTAAAGGTGAATAAGTAGCTAATTTACTGACAAACTCTTGAGTTGTGGGTAAGTTACCATAGGCAGGTAAGATTCCAGGAGTAAATACCAGCCGATAATTCGTCGCTTTGACTAGATTTTGCTGAGGAAATAAATCATAAATCCAAGTACGTGTAGAAGGGTCGAATTTTTCTCCAGGTTCTTCACTTGTTGTTGCTTCTGCTTTAGCTAAGGCTATTTTAAAAGTAATGCCTTTATTTTTACCTTCAGGAATTAATTGTAAATGTTCTTGTACAGAAGCCATGTTCAGTTCTGTATTTGAGGTAAATCGCAGCTTTGGCTGTAAATCAACTGGCTGAATTTCGGCTGGTTCTACAGGATTTACACCCGGTAAGTTAGTTAATTTAATTGATTCTGTATTAAAAGTCCAAGCTAAATCTTTTGCTAAACGATGATTTTTTAAATCTGCTAAACCTGCTTTTAAGGTAACTTGCAATCTGGTGGCTTGTGGTAGAGCTTGTTCTGGTTGAAAGCCTACCATGCGGGGTGTCAAAAACCGAAATTGTCCAGGTAAAGGTGGCCAAGTTGCAAATTTTTGTAACAATTTTTGTTGTTCTGGACTATCAAGTTGTTCGACAGGAATTAACGCTTCTTGAAAGCGGATACGAATCTGATTGAGAGGTTTAGCATCACCAAGAGGACTAATTTGGGTAATCCAATCTGGTAAGTTGGGTGGTTGGAGTGGTGCAACAGCTGGGAGTTGTTCTTTGCTGGTAGATATACCAATAAAATTGCACCCCGCGATGCCTAATATGAGTGTACATACAATGAGGCATCGCATGAACATTTGGATAATCATGCGGAGCTGATATCTGATTTACTATAAAAACTTATCTGTATGGATACCTAATCTTATGTAATTGTTCCGTAAACTACAAATAATTTGTAATTGCTTAAGCTTTGCTGCACTCTTTGGTGTAGCAATTGAGCATTCACGAGCGATTAATTTAGCAGATCAAACCATCAGAGGTTCATGATGTACGAAGCCTTGTACTTATTCATTGAGAAAATTTATCCTCAATTCAAAGTTGACTCACTGTTAATTGATCCTCTCTTAAATTTAAGAAAACTGCATAAGGGAGATTTTTTGTTTCGAGAAGGTGAGATTTGTGAGTTTGTGGGCTTAACCCTCAAAGGCTGTCTACGGATGTTTTTTCTAAAAGATGGCAAAGAACTAACATTGTTTTTTCATCCAGAAAATCATACCGTCGGAGACTACGAGAGTTTTCGGCGGCAACGTCAGTCCTGTTTTTCTTGCCAAGCAATTGAAGATGCGGAAGTCCTGATACTAAATCAACAGGCAATTACTGCACTCTCAGCAGCACCGGATGGCGAGAAATTACTACGGCTGATTGTTGAATATCTTGCTTTTCAATTGCGCGATCGCTTAATGTCTTTGTACCGAGACACTCCGGAACAGCGTTATCTTCACCTACTCAAGGTTGAACCACATCTGTTAGGGCGCATTCCACAGCATTATCTGGCATCATATCTGGGAATTGAACCCGAATCTCTCAGTCGTTTGAAGCGGAGAATTTATTTACGCGCTATTTCTTAACCCAAGTCAATGCCGAGGATGATATGCGCTAACTAGGATCAAAGAAATACCACAGATAGATGTGATGGAAATCAATTCAAAAGCACCCGTAGCTGCCCGGCATGAAATTATCATTAACGCCTCAAAGCAGACCATTTGGCAACTGCTGACTGATATTAATCATTGGCATCTTTGGTATCCCAATGTTTCCGAGTCAAAACTAGAAGGATCACTTCAGCCTACTTCTATCTTTCGGTGGAAATCCAATGGCACGGCCATTGTATCAACCTTGGAAGAAGTTGAGGATCAACGTCGAATTAGCTGGACAGGTAAGGCATTTGGGACGCAAGCTATTCATATATGGATACTTGAACCTCAAGAAAAAGGTGTACTTGTCAGAACTGAGGAGTCATTTGACGGTTGGTTAATCGTACTGTTAAGAAGCATGATGCAGACGATGCTGGATACCTCCCTCAAAAGTTGGTTAGATTACCTTAAACAAACAGCTGAAGATGTAGTTTAAGGACAGAAGTGGATTTCACTGCCATCGAAACTCGACTGGCTGCATAGTCTCCTAGTGAACGAGATAGCTGTTTGGGCAAGTGCTAATACCAATTCACAAAAATCCTGATACATATAGCTTACTCGTTGGGTATTGTCCGCCCACCGTTAAAACGGTGGTCTCATAGCTTAAGTCCATTAAAATGGACTCTGATATTCAGTCCTCTTGAGAGAACTTTAGCTATGAGACAGGGATTTACAATCCCTGACTTGCTGCATAGTCTCCTAGTCAACGGGATAGCTTTTTGGGCAAGTGCTAATACCAATTCACAAAAATCCTGATACATATAGCTTACTCGTTGGGTATTGTCCGCCCACCGTTAAAACGGTGGTCTCATAGCTTAAGTCCATTAAAATGGACTCTGATATTCAGTCCTCTTGAGAGGACTTTAGCTATGAGACAGGGATTTACAATCCCTGACGGACTGACGGACTCACGTATTTGTATCATTATTAAAGTGAAATGGTATAAGTCTTGCTCAAAAGTCAAAGAGGAGTTACCCACAAATACGGGGAATTTTCGATAAAACTTTACATAAATTGCGGATTCTTGCTATTAAAATCTTAGAGCTGTACCACAAAGTCCAAGTATCACGGCATTGTCTGATACTGACTCAGCATCTATCACTTAAGAGCGCCAAACCAAGCAGATAATGACTGAAGTGCTGCAAATCGGGAACCGGACAATTCAATCTAGTGAACTCATTCCCTTACTAGCTAGTTATCAACTGCTACCACAATTACTACGGGAATTAATTATCGATGAAGCTATAACACCAATAAAGTGTGAGGCTGAAGAATTAGCCCAAGCAAAACAGAGGTTTTTCGCCGAGAAGCAGTTAGCCCAAGAAGCCGACATTCAAGCATGGATGGCGCATCAAGGTTTGAGCATCGAGCAATTGGAGCATCTGCTGATGCGAAAAATCAGACTAGAAAAATATAAGCAAGATACTTGGGGTCACAAACTAGAGTCTTATTTTTTTCAGTTGAAGGGTAAATTAGATAAGGTAATTTATTCCTTACTACGAACTCAAGATGCTGGACTAGCCCAAGAACTCTACTTCCGCCTGCAAGCCAAAGAACAAACCTTTACAGAAGTAGCACAAAAATATTCACAAGGCCCAGAAGCTCAAACTGGTGGTTTAGTCGGCCCTGTAGAACTGAGTTCACTGCATCCAGCAATGGTACAACTAATTTCTACCTACCAACCAGGTCAAATTTCCCCGCCAGCCCGTATTGCTGAATGGTTCGTCATTCTGCGGGTAGAAAAACTCATACCAGCCCAATTGGATGAGCCAATGAAAGCAAGACTATTAAATGAGTTATTTGAGGGTTGGTTACAGGAACAACAGAAACAAGTCAGTGTAATTACTGATGCAGAATGAGAGTAAGCAATTATCATTGAGGATTTGATTTAGGCGATCGCATCCAGTGAGCGATCGCTTTTGTTTTTCCTTTACAATCAAGATTGAGTCCGGATAAATTTTAATCCACAATACCATAATCCCGAATTTCTCACGAAATAGATCAAACCGCAGTTTAGAGGCTGTAGGGGCGGGTTAACAAATATGCTTCAATTATTCACGAATATCTCGTAAACCCGCCCCTACCGTTTTGTGAGAAATGCAGGTAATCCCCTCTGTAAGGCAAAGGGGTTGGGGAAGAGGTCAAAACAGACTTGTCGAACTTAGTTTAAACTAAATTGTCTTCATAACACCAATTCGCTAATCCCACATAATATCTGAACTATTCAATTACGAATTACGTAGGCGCAAGCCTACTCTCCGAGAAAGCCTTACGGCTAACCCGTAGGGTATTACGAATTATGAATTGGTATTAAGTCTTATCGCTTATTAGGCGTATTCAAACCACGGCGCTCAAGAATTTGTCGCACTTCTGGGCTAGGAGTATAGTTATAGCCATAAGAAGAATTCTCAGAATCATCCATCACTTGAGGCGTGAGCAACACAATTACCTCTCTGCGTTCATTAGTTCTATTTGTTCTTCTGAATAGTGAACCAATTAACGGAATATCACCTAAAATAGGAACCTTCGTTACAGTTGCCCTATCTTGGTCTTGAATGATGCCACTAAGAATTAATGTCTGTCCATCTCTTAGACGAATTGTACCAGAATTTAAGGAGCGTTCAGACACTAAAAATATTTTTTGAGTATTGCCTCCTCCAACATTCACATCAGCCGAAGATTGTGGTGCTTTGACAACAGGAGCTACGGATAAAGAAACGAAACCATTGTCATCAATGCGCTCAACTTTAACTGCTAAGGTTAAACCCACATCGGTTTTTTCGGCTGTGATTGTTTGTGTAGAAGTACCATCACCACGAGTTACCAAGCTTGTGAGATTTCCTAATACTTCTTGAGTAAGTTTGACATTAGCCGTTTGACCTTCTTGTACAATTAAAGTCGGGTCAGTCAAAATTTTAGCATTACCACTTACAACTTGAGCCTGCAAACTTGCTAGCAGACGTTTGGGGAACTGATAAAGAGTTGGTAATGCAAATGTGTATGTATCAGGAGTACCGGGAGTAGTCGCTGTTCCTCGAGTTCCTGGAGTGAAGTCTGTAATACCTGGTTGTGACGGATTTGAGCTAATGCCAGCCTCAGCTGATGGTCTACCTGATGCGTTAAAAAAACCATCACCCAAAAATAAATTTGCGTTTTGGAGTGTGTTCTCAGTAACAGGTGTACTAGTTATACTATTTCTTGCTTCAGTACTAGTGGCTGGTCTGGAACCACCAAAATTTAGAGATGCTGCGCCACCATCAACAGAGAAGTAATTATTACCAAGGCCAAAAGAAAAGCTGCTGTTATAAAGTTGCTCTCCTGAAAGATTTACATCAATAATTTTGACATTAACTACCACTTGACGACGACGGATATCAAGCTGAGTTATTTGAGTCATTGCCATATCAACTACTCTTGGTGGGCCAATTAAGGTGAGAGAATTGGTACGCTCATCTCCTAATGCCTGTAAACCTCTGAGTAATGGATTGGAGTCTTTAAAATCTATCCTTTGAGTTTCAACTCTGGTTTCTGTGGTTGTCTGGGTTTGAGTAATAGGTGCAACACCAGTCCCCACGGGTACAGCATTGACGTTAGTAACTTGGCGTTCACGGCTGACGGCTGTTTCTGCACCCAAGCCGACTAAAAAGTTTAAAGCAACTCCCACACTTACTTGATTCAACCGCAAGTTACGCATCACGACATCACGAGTGGAGTTAGGTAGTTTCGGCCCCACAAAAATTGTTCTGTTGCTGCGGTTGGCTTCTAAACCACTCAAACGCAAAACGTAGTTAAATACGTCTTGTACAGGCTCATTTTCAATATCTAAGGAAATTGTTTGCAGTGCATTTGCAGGAGCAGTTGTACCACCAGTAGGATCACTGCTGATATAAGCCAAGTTTAAATTAGCCGCACGGGCGAGTAATGACAAAACTTCCCTGACTGGTGCATCGCGCAACACCAACCGGGGGACACGTTCTTGAGTACCTAAATCTATAGTAGTGGGAGAAGCATCGGTAGCAGAAATGGCGATATCACCGACAGGAGGAGCAACAGCTCTGGGTAAGAAAGGTGGTGCTTGGCTGAGAGGTTGACCAGGGCCTGATGGTTGGGCTGGTTTGCCGTCAATTGTCACTTCTGGGTTGGGTACAAGCACACCGGGTTGTGAAGTCGGTGGTACTGGTATAGATGCAGGGGGTGTTGTAGCTGGTGGTGGCGTTGTGGCTACAGGCTGTTTTGGAGTGGGAGTAACTGGTACTGATGCTGTAGTACTTCCTGATGGAATAAAGCCAAGAGTAATGCCATCTTGCTTACGTACCACAGGTTGACTACTTGGTGTATCGTTACTACCAGTCACGATGACACGGATACTATTAGCATCCAGTTGCACAACCTCGACTGATGCAATACCTGCCACGGGATTTTCTTGACGGAAATTCTTCCCTTGGGGTAAGCGTAATTGAGTATTGATTAAATCTGCAACTAGAGCTTTATCTCTTTTAGTTGTAAAAACCTGTGGGCGCGAACCGGCAGAAGTTTTTAAAACAACACTAAGTCCGCCATCGGCCGGATTTAGCTTGACTTCTGTAACTTGAGTTGTTTGCGCCCACACTGGTTGCGCTGCTAGGAAGACAAAAGCAGCCGCACCTAAAACCAAACTATTACCGTGAAGCTGTTTCACAGTTCATTCCTCACCTAATAAAACCTTGTTAATCAAAAATCTCAGAGTAGTGAGTCATTAATTCTTAATTCTTAAATTCTTAATTTTGAATTTTGAATATTGAATTTATTTCTCAATCTCCTACTTCTTCGGTTGAGCCGCAGCTGCCATTTCTTCAGAGCTAAGGGGCATTAATGCTTGTAGTTGAAAGGCTGTGGTAATAGGAGCTGCCCCTATCCTGCGAATTAATTTACCTGATGGGCTAGTATTTTGTACGGGAGCTAAGGTTGATTGATAGTCTCTGACTATTAATAAGGGCTGTAGACGCTCTATATTCCGAATAATCGATTGAGTTTGTTCATAAGTGCCAACGATTTCAATATTCACGCCAGTGCGTTTTAGCTTACCGTTAACTGCTATTCCTAGAGAGCCATCGATCACTGGTTCGGGTTTTTGTATAGTCGGGACAAACTTTTGTAGTTTGGCTTTGACAGCATTGAGAGGAATTTGTGCATTACTAGATTCAACTAGACGATTTAAATCTAACAGCAAAGTATCTAGGGTTTTTTCATCAGCAAATAATCCGAGAACTTGTTGTTTTTGCTGTTTTGCTTGAGCTAATTCCTCTTTTACCTTGTCCATCTGTTTGACAGTGGCTTTTTTCTGGGTTATTTGCCCTTGCAAATCGTTACTTTGTGCCTGCTTTTGTTGATAGCTATCCCAAGCTGGCATGACCAGATTGAGCAACATATATACAGCGCCGGCTAGTCCGACTACACCGACTATAATACCGATAATTTTCGGTGTGAAACTGACCCCAAAGAGGACGGGGTAAGCTGATGCGTCTGCATCTAAATCAGCAGCCTGTTCGGCAAAATTTAAATCATCACTCAGCGTCATCTTGTAATGACTCCTGTTTGTTGCATACTGCGAATTCGAGTTACTAGTCCTACAGTGCCTTTTTGTTCTAACTCCCGAATTAATTCAGAAGCGGGAACATCACTGAGACTTGATTGAATGGTATATCTGACTATTTGCGGGGGTTTGATGGCTATACCTTTAGAATTGCTGCTAGCCTGTTGTACAGGCGCATCTACTAGAGAAGCCGTGATAATTTTACTTTCAGAAGCCTTTAAGAAGCGGGACTGTTGCAGGGTTAATAAGAAGTCATTGACATCGTTAAAAGAGCGTGCTAACCCGGTAATTTCTATACCACCAGCCGGATTACCGGGGGGTTGTCCTTCGACTGGCGGGACTGGGGGGATTTGCTTGACGTTTTCGATTTGTACAGATCCTGGAATGCGATCGCGCAAATCTTCTAACATGGCAGACCAAGGACGAATTTGGTCAAATACAGTGACTAGACTTTGAGTTTCGCCTTTGACAGCGTTAGTCTGTTCCTTGATTTTGTTGATATTGCTGATTTCTGCGTCTAATTTTTTATTCTCCTGATCTAAGAGTGCGATCGCCTGTTCTAGTTCCAGATTTTTCGCTTGCAAAAACCACCAACCCACACCCACAAAGATCGGCAGACTCAAACCCAGACCAACTCCTATATATACAGGAGTTAAGCTCCCAGTCGGTAGTTTAACTCCTCCTGACTTTTTGTCCGGGTTGCTTTGGTAAGCTGGGCGGTCTTTGAGAAAATTAATATCTAGACTGTACATTTATTAAACCTCCCGCATCCCTAAACCAAGAATGATCGCTAAACCAGAACGTTGTGTAGAGGGGTACTTTTCCGGATCAACCTGCAATGACAAAGACCCTATAGGATCTATTTGGCTAGTTGGTATACTCAATCGTTGAGTAAAAAATTCATCTAGCTGTTGCAGTCCACCTCCAGGCCCTCCCAGCAAAATCTGCGCTACTTCTAAGTTTTCACTCTGATTTAAGTAAAAATCGATAGAACGGCGTAACTCGTCTGTGAGTTCTCCCAAAATTCGCAACACACTCGCCAGTCCAGGATCAGCTTCTGTCACCCCAGTTTTCTCACCATCCCCAGAATTTACCGGAATCGTAATTCCCTGTAAAATTTCCATGTCTCGTGATGTGGGTAAACTCATTGCCCTAGCCATTGCCATCTGCATTTGATAAGTCCCAATTGGCACAGTGCGAGAAAATTGCGGTACTCCGTTAATGACGATCGCAATTTCTGTACTGTCAAACTCGATATCAACTAATACAACTGCTTCTTGTGGCCCAAATTGCCGCAGTTGATCCCGAATTGTCCGAATCAGGGCAAAACTGTTAATCTCTAAGACGCTGATTTGCAATCCTGCTTGCTCAAAAGTACGAATATATGTATCTGTTACCTCCTTGCGAGTAGCCACTAAAAGTACCTGCACTTTTTCGATGCCGTCTTCATCTACAAAGTACCCAAGTTTCTGATAATCTACGTCAGCCTCTTCACGGGGATAGGGTAAATACAACCCGGCTTCGTGATTCAACACCATATCCCGCAATTCTTTGTCATCCAACTCGGCGGGTACAGGGATGATCCGCACAATCGAATCTCTTCCTGGTACGCCAGTTGCTACCCGCGAAGTTTTGATTTTACTCTCCGCCAAAGCCTGCTGAATTAATTGCGCCATTGCTGGGGGATCAGTGATTTGCCCATCGGCTACAATTCCTTCAGGAACTGCGACTGATGTGAGGGATTCTAGTTTCAATCCCTGACGCTGTTTGCGTATCTGCACCACATTCACCCGTTCTGGCGCAATTTCGATCCCCACCCCTTTGTGAGATTTGCCGAATAGACTACTGAAACTTTTCACCACAGTTATGCCCGCCAAACTGCTAAATTGAAAATTTAAATTGTACTGAGAACTAAGTAGTAGTCATGAGTCATTAGTCATTGGTCATTAGTTAACTACTCCGAGATTTTGTCATCAACTCTCTGCTTCATGATGAATGTGTAAGTTGAGATGATTTACTCAGGACTAATGACTAGGGAATTTTGACTACAGACTCTTGATTCCGCAAAGCGGTTTAATTTGAACTATAATCTCGACAATTCTGCATAAGCTTTTCACCCTGATCAAGCGTAAAAATACTGGAAAGATGATGAGATTGCAAAAATTTAAACAATTGATTGCTTGGGCAATGCTGGGTTTAATCACCAGTTGGATTGTTAGTTGTAGTCCAGGAAAAGTGGCAACAAACAATCAACCAACTGCTTCCGGAACAGCAAAAATTGAGTTTTGGACAATGCAACTCCAACCTCAATTTACTAACTATTTCCAAAGCTTAATCGCCAATTTTGAGTCACAAAATCCCGGTATCAAAGTGAACTGGGTTGATGTTCCCTGGTCGGCAATGGAGAACAAAATCTTAACAGCTGTCTCCGCAAAAACGCCACCTGATGTTGTTAACCTCAATCCAGATTTTGCATCCCAACTAGCAGGAAGAAATGCCTGGATAGATTTAGATACAAAAGTTCCCCCAACAGTCCGTTCCTCCTATCTACCAAATATTTGGCAAGCCAGCACTCTCAATGGCAAAAGTTTCGGTATTCCTTGGTACTTGACCACAAGGTTAACCATTTATAACACCGATTTATTAAAACAGGCAGGTATCAGTACACCACCTGCTACTTACGCCCAATTAGCCCAAGTGGCGCAGCAAATTAAAGATAAGACTGGGAAATACGCTTTTTTTGTGACGTTTGTTCCGCAAGATTCCGGAGAGGTTTTAGAATCTTTTGTGCAAATGGGAGTCACTCTAGTAGATACTCAGGGGAAAGCCGCTTTTAATTCTCCCCAAGGTAAAGCTGCGTTTCAGTATTGGGTAGACCTTTACAAAAAAGGGTTATTACCCAAAGAAGCCCTAACTCAAGGTCATCGTCATGCGATCGATTTATACCAATCTGGGGAAACAGCTTTTCTGGCTTCAGGACCAGAGTTTCTCAAAACCATCGCCAATAATGCGCCAAAAATCGCTCAAGCTTCTTTAATCGCACCCCAACTTACTGGTGACACGGGTAAGAAAAATGTAGCGGTGATGAATATTGTTGTTCCCCGTGATACCAAACAACCTGATGCGGCGGTGAAATTTGCTCTATTTGTCACCAATGACGAAAATCAATTAGCTTTTGCCAAAGCGGCTAATGTTTTACCCTCAACCATCAAAGCCTTATCTGATCCCTACTTTCAAGATGTGCCAGCCACTGCTTCTACTGTGGAAAAAGCTAGAGTTATTAGTGCGAAACAACTCCAACAAGCAGAAATTTTAACTCCTACTTTGAAGGATTTTAATAAGCTGCAAAAAGCAATTTATGAAAATCTCCAAGCGGCAATGTTAGGTGAGAAAACTGTAGATAAAGCTGTAGAAGATGCAGCCCAACAGTGGAATAATCGATAATAAATGGTAGGTTGGGTGGAGGCTTTGCGTAACCCAACACCTGATCTATGATAATACAATTTCACGTTAATCATGATACATATAGTAGTGGCGTGGCAAGCTTTAAATGTGGCGATAGATTTTTATTTTTGTAGGGTGCGTTAACGAAGTAACGCACCCTCTTAATCTCATTGGCGGTGCGTTGCGCTACCCTGCGGGTTCTCCGAAGGAGTACGCAACAACGCACCCTACTATTGCACTATTTTAGTCTTGCCACGTCAGTAGAGACGTTACATTGCAACGTCTCTACTCAACACCATGATTTATGTTGAATTGCACAGATAGAACACGCATAAGCCAACACCATAATCCATGTTGGGTTAAACTTTGCCTTAACCAACCTACATTAAATGCTGTATATTTTGTTCTCCGATATCCCTAAGAGGGTGTTGGAAAAGTTTCAGTAGGTAGAAAAATGTCATTCTGACTGGAGCGGAGCGTCAGTCAGAATCTAGGTTTTGTGGTACATACAGAGATGTTTCATTCCGCTACGCTGCATTCAACATGAGAAAGAAACAGACTTTTCAAACGTCCTCTTAACTCGACTTTATCCATTTTTTGGCAAGGCTCAAGCTGACCCTGAAAGCTTTATGAGACGGGAGTTTTACTTTTTTGTTTGCACTGAGAATTAGTAACATGGAAAAAGTTTTTGCCAAAAAGCTAGGGTTTTGCCGTATTAAGAAAACCAAGTTCTTAATTTTGGACAAAGTCGAGCTTAACCAACCTACATTAAATGCTGTATATTTTGTTCTCCGATATCCCTAAGAGGGTGTTGGAAAAGTTTCAGTAGGTAGAAAAATGTCATTCTGACTGGAGCGGAGCGTCAGTCAGAATCTAGGTTTTGTGGCACATACCGAGATGTTTCATTCCGCTACGCTGCATTCAACATGACAAAGTAAACAGATTTTTCAAACGTCCTCTAAGCTTTAATCAACACTAATTTCTGAATACGCTCATTATTCATTTGTGCTTTCCTAGAAGAAGCAGTGTTAACAAAAAGCTGCCAAGCTGATGGTGAAAGTACTGCTGGATTTAACATCTGGAAAAAACTTGGGAGATTTTTTTGTTTCAAGGCTATCAACGTCCAATGCAGGTTTAAATAATTTTTGATATCGGCAATACTGGGAATAGAAGAACGATGTTTTTCATTGACCAAAGCGTAAATTCTTTCCTTCATCAAAATATTAGTGTTTAAGCGTTGCTGGAGAGAAAACTTTTGGTTATATGCACCAGTCCAAATTGTCCGGTAAGCCAAACATTGATTGAGGAAAATGGCATGACCAAATTGAGCAATGCGAATCCAAGAATCAATATCATCACAATTGGTATTGAGTTGAGCATCCCAACCCCCAGTTTTTAAAAAAGCATCCCGCCGACAAGCAACTTGTACAGGTGTACCAAATGGGACTAGTTCTAATAGCATTCCATAATGAATATCTGTTTGGGGGATATAAAAAGCCAAACCAGGGCCAGTCTTAGGAGTGCGGCTGAGTTCCACCCCCTCACTATCAACTTGAGCCGCAATACAAGAGCAAATCACCGCATCAGGACAAAGAGCGATCGCCTCTGCCATCTTTTCTATACACTTAACATCTAGATAATCATCATCATCTAAAAACTTAATCCAATCACCACTGGCTTTTTCTACCCCAGTATTCACCGTCGCCGCATGACCTTGATTGACTTGATTGCGATGGTAAACCACAGCGTCACCCAGACTTTTCACATAATTTTCTGTCTCATCTGATGAGCAATCATCAATCACCACTACCTCACAAGCAAGGCTCTGATTGAGTGACGATTCAATTGCCCGACGCAGCAAGTTCAATCGGTTATAGGTAGTAATAACAATGCTAAATTTCATAAGTAACCAGCCTGTCGTCAAGTTTACTGGAATATAGCTTTTATTATCAGCTTGCTGTAACAGTAAAATTATCCATCATTACAGTAGATAGGATTGTCCCAGGGTGGCAAGTTTTTCCCCAAATTTATCACTGACCAATTACCCATTACCCATCTCCTAAATTCTGCTGTATGATGGATGATCGTGAGTTTTTAAAGTAAATAGGTTATGAACGCTCAAGAAATTATCCGTTCTATAGAAGCGGAACACATAAAAACTAATCTCCCAGAGATTTACATCGGTGATACCGTCAAAGTGGGAGTGAAAATTAAAGAAGGCGATAAATATCGCGTCCAACCCTATGAAGGCGTTGTCATCGCTAGACGGAATGGTGGGATTAACGAAACCATTACAGTTCGTCGCGTCTTCCAAGGTGTAGGTGTAGAACGGGTATTTTTGCTCCATTCCCCCAGAATTGAAAGCATCAAAGTCATCCGTCGTGGTAAAGTCAGACGTGCCAAGCTGTATTATCTCCGCGATCGCGTTGGTAAAGCTACCCGCATTAAGCAACGGTTCGACCGTTCTTTATAGGATTTTGTCTAGGCTATGGGAGAAAAATTTGTGCGATCGGCGGCATCTGCCGCTAGCTCCCTCGACAAAATTATGCTAAGATGATAATTTAGTGGTCGCGTTGAACTTTCAGCTTAACGCAATCAACCAAACCAAGCCAGCTTGTGCGCTCTTAGTTCAGTTGGTAGAACGCAGGTCTCCAAAACCTGATGTCGGGGGTTCAAGTCCTCCAGGGCGCGCTCGAAAGTAAAAAACACAGCCCGAAGCAATAGCACAGCTGCTAAGATAGCAGAAAGTGTTATTGATTTCGGGTGTAGTTGTTTTATACTTACAGCTTTTTTGCTTCCAGTTAATTTGATGGAGTGAAAGCTGTCAACCTGGATGAAAATTAGCAGAGTATAGCTGTATTGACTAAAGACGGGGGATAGACGGCCGTGTCCAAAAAAAATGAAGCAGAAATTGCCGAGACAAACGACGGATTTAACTTTCTCAACTTCTTTCAGGGAACTAGAGAAGAGTTGGACAAAGTAGTCTGGCCCAGTCGCAAGCAACTAGTAAGCGAATCAGCAGCTGTGTTGCTGATGGTGACACTCTCCGCTTCTTTAATCTATTTGGTAGATGGATTTTTTCATTGGGCTGCGACAATCGTATTTAAACCACCGACTGTTGCTGCTTTGATAAATCTAGTTGATGGGTTGTTTGCTTGGGCAACAAAGCAGGTATTCTGATGACTTTTGCAACAGACGAACCAATTAACTCGGCGTTGCAGTCAGAGGAAACAGCAGAAACAGCACTTAATGAAGCACGCTGGTATGCAGTACAAGTAGCCTCCGGCTGCGAAAAACGAGTCAAAACCAATCTAGAGCAGCGCATTCAAACCTTTGATGTTGCTGAAAAAATTGTCCAAGTAGAAATCCCCCACACACCAGCAGTGAAAATCCGCAAGGATGGTAGCCGCCAGCACACAGAAGAAAAAGTTTTTCCTGGTTATGTGCTAGTACGCATGGTGATGGATGATGATACTTGGCAGGTGGTACGCAATACATCCCATGTAATTAACTTTGTGGGAGCAGAACAAAAACGTGGCACAGGTAAAGGTCGTGGTCACGTCAAGCCATTACCCTTGAGTCACTCAGAAGTAGAGCGTATCTTCAAACAAACCACCGAACAAGAGCCAGTTGTCAAAATTGACATGGCCAGTGGTGATAAGATCATAGTGCTTTCTGGCCCATTCAAAGACTTTGAAGGTGAGGTAATAGAAGTTAGTCCAGAACGGAGTAAACTAAAAGCCTTGCTCTCGATTTTCGGGCGAGATACACCAGTAGAACTGGAATTTAATCAGGTAGAAAAACAGAGTTAAATACACCAATGGCGAAGAAAGTAGTAGCGGTCATTAAATTGGCCCTGAATGCTGGGAAAGCCAACCCAGCACCCCCAGTTGGCCCCGCATTGGGTCAACATGGTGTTAACATCATGATGTTCTGCAAAGAGTACAATGCCAAAACAGCAGACCAAGCTGGGATGGTTATTCCTGTAGAAATCTCGGTGTATGAAGACCGGAGTTTTACATTTGTACTCAAAACGCCACCAG
Organism: Nostoc sp. TCL26-01; assembly: GCF_013393945.1. Classification (NCBI taxonomy): domain Bacteria; kingdom Bacillati; phylum Cyanobacteriota; class Cyanophyceae; order Nostocales; family Nostocaceae; genus Nostoc; species Nostoc sp. TCL26-01. The sequence continues at coordinate 6,691,900 of NZ_CP040297.1, read as the reverse complement.
CATCAGTCTTGATTCGCAAAGCGGCGAAAATCGAAAGAGGTTCCAACGAACCCAACAAAAAGAAAGTCGGCAAAATCACCACAGCACAATTACGGGAAATAGCTCAAACTAAATTACCCGACCTCAACGCCAACGATATCGAAGCGGCGATGAAAATTGTGGCAGGAACAGCTAAAAATATGGGCGTAACCATAGCAGATTGATTTAATCATCAATCTCAAATCTAAATCCAAAATTAATTGCATTGGGGGAGAAGCCAAGCTTCGCCAATAACCCCAGGAGATAAAAATGACAAAAAAAATATCACGTCGCTTGCAGGGATTGCAGGCAAAAGTTGAAGATAAAGAATACGCACCTTTAGATGCCTTAGCTCTCTTGAAAGAGACAGCAACAGCTAAATTTGCGGAAGCGGCAGAAGCACATATTCGTCTGGGTATTGATCCAAAATATACAGACCAGCAGTTACGTACCACTGTAGCATTACCCAAAGGTACAGGGCAAATCGTGCGCGTCGCCGTGATTGCTCGTGGTGAAAAAGTTACAGAAGCTTCAAACGCTGGTGCTGACATAGCAGGTTCAGAAGAACTAATCGACGAGATTCAAAAAGGCAGAATGGACTTTGACAAGTTGATTGCCACCCCAGATGTGATGCCGCAGGTGGCAAAACTTGGTAAGCTATTAGGCCCTCGTGGTTTAATGCCATCACCCAAAGGGGGAACAGTAACTTTTGACATAGCTAGTGCGATCGCTGAATTCAAAGCTGGTAAACTAGAATTCCGGGCTGACCGTACAGGTATCGTCCATGTTATGTTTGGTAAGGCATCCTTCTCGCCGGAAGATTTGTTGGTAAACTTGAAGGCGTTACAAGAAACGATTGACCGTAACCGTCCTTCTGGAGCCAAAGGTCGTTACTGGCGTACATTTTATGTGTCTGCCACAATGGGGCCATCTATTAAAGTCGATATCAACGCTCTACGTGATTATAAACTGACAGAAGCAGCGTAATTAGGGAATAGGGAGTGGGGACTGGGGGTTGGGAGCAGAGAAGCAGAGAAGCAGAGGAGCAGAGGAGCAGAGGAGCAGAGGAGCAGGGGAGCAGAGGAGAATAATTAATTACTCAGCACTCAGCACTCAGCACTCACAACTCAGCATTCACAACTCCCAGACAATTAAATAAGCCAAGCCGGAGACAGCAGGAGCTAATAGCTTAAATATCCTGCCGAGGTAAAAGCTCAACGGTCGAAAGTGCCACAAAAAAACGTGTCACTGTCGCCACTACGAGTCTTGATACTGAACCCCGGCTAAGATAGCTGGGGTTTATTGTTATGCCCTGGTCAGATAAAAATCATTACAAGAGAAATCGACGATTGTTTTGAGGAGGTGAAACCGAAATGGGTAGAACACTAGAAGATAAACAGCAAATAGTGGCAGAACTCAAAGAAACTTTGAGTGAGTCAACTTTGGCACTAGTAATTGAGTACCAAGGACTAACAGTTGCGGAAATTACTGACTTACGGCGGCGGCTGCGTCCGAGTGGCACTGTTTGCAAAGTCACCAAGAATACTTTGATGGGTATTGCCATTCAAGACGATGAAAAATGGCAACCTCTCTCGGAGTTACTGAAAGGTTCTTCTGCCTTTTTGTTAGTTAAAGAAGATTTTTCTTCAGCAATTAAGGCTTATCAGGATTTCCAAAAAGTTACCAAGAAGACAGAACTTCGTGGTGGCGTAATGGAAGGTCGCCTACTTAAAGAACCAGATGTCAAGGCTCTAGGAGACTTGCCATCCAAAGAACAACTCATGGGTCAAATTGCTGGAGCCATCAATGCTGTGGCTACCAAACTGGCCTTGGGTATCAACGAAGTTCCCAGTGGTTTGGCGCGTGCTTTACAGGCTGTTGCTGACCAAGAAAAAGGTGGCGAAGATAGCGCTGCTTAATTAACAGATGTTGCGTGTAATCGCATAACAGACAAATAACCAAATCAACATCACAGGAGTAATATCAATGTCTGCTGCAACCGATCAAATTTTAGAACAATTGAAATCCTTGACTCTGTTAGAAGCTTCCGAGCTAGTTAAGCAAATTGAAGAAGCTTTTGGTGTAAGTGCTGCTGCTCCTGTTGGCGTAGCTGTCGCTGCTGCACCAACTGCTGCGGCTGCTGAACCAGTAGAAGAAAAAACCGAGTTTGATGTAATTTTAGAATCCGTTCCTGCTGATAAGAAGATTGCGGTACTGAAGATTGTCCGCGAAATCACAGGTTTGGGTCTGAAAGAAGCAAAAGACTTAGTAGAAGCTGCACCCAAACCCATCAAAGAAGCCATTGCAAAAGAAGCGGCTGAAGATGCTAAGAAGCGGATTGAAGAAGCTGGTGGTAAGGTAACTATTAAGTAATGAAAGCAGAAGGTATAGGGCGGAAGGTATTTTGCAGATTAGTTTCTAATTTTTACTAATTCTGTCCCTAAAGATTGTTGCTTTCGCTATCAATTACTCAAAAATTATTACCACTAAAAAAGGAGTCTCATGGGACTCCTTTTTTGTTAATATGTGATATCTTTTTTCTGTTGTCGTGCTTTGAGTTTTAGCAAAATATCAGCGTGTATTTCACGAGTAATGGGATAGAAATAGGTTAAAAATAAACCGCAAATTAAACAAATAGTTGGCAAAGGCCCAACAGCAATACGGATGGCTGTTAATGCCGATTCAGGTTGTGTCGGTAGAGTAGTTTGTCCGGCTACAGCTTCTCGAAAACCAGATGCTTGCAAAGCATTACCGACGAGAAATAATCCGAAGGCTAAACCAAATTTTTGCAACAAAACCATAAAGCCATAAAAAATCCCCTCTCGGCGTTGTCCAGTTTGAAGTTCGTCTAATTCAATTACATCAGGAATCATTGACCAGGGAACTAGGTAAGCTGTGGATACACCAAACCCAGCCATGACAGCCATGATATACATTAAAGTGATTTGACCAGGCTGCAAGAAAAATAAGCCGCCACCTGCAATAATCCAGAGAGTCATGCCTAAGAAATAAACTAATTTTTTGCCAATTCTTTTACTTAAAGCAGTCCAAACAAATAACATTAATAAAGCAGTTCCTTGCACAGCAATCATCACTGTCGGTACGTCTGATTCTGGTAAAGACATACAATTAATGACGAAATAAGGGATAATGCTGGCGGTTATTTGTACACCTAACCAAGAAAAGAGATAGATACCAATAACAAAGAGAAAAGGTTTGTTGCTAAATGCAATTTTAATTTGTTCTAAAAAAGGGATAGATACAGATTCTTCCACTTGCATGCGTTTTGCTTCAAATGCCAAGACGCGATCGCGTATGCCAAAAACACACCAATATAGAGATAATACAGAAATTACAGTGCAAATTGCCGCTAATACTATATATTGTTGCTGGCGATCGCTAATCATAGCAAAAATCACCCTGGCAAAAATCAAGGAGACTATACTGCCACCAATAGAAAAAGCAAACCGAAAGCTATTGAGGCTAGTCCGTTCGTCATAATCTTGTGTCAGTTCTGGGGTCAATGCTGTGTAAGGTAAGTTCACCACAGTGTAAAACACCTGAGATATGACTCCAATGACAACGTAATACCAAAACAATCCCCAAACATTGCTAGTTTGGTCGCTACTAAATCGCGGTACAATCCACTGTAAGAAAAAGAAAAAGCCGAAAGGGATAGCCCCATAAAACATCCAAGGTAAACGACGACCCCAGCGTCGAGATTTTGTCTTATCTGTCAGCACCCCCACAAAAGGATCGTTGACCGCATCCCAGATTTTACCAATCATCAACACACTGCCAGCCAAACCCGCCGGAATCCCAGCAACATTAGTAAAGAAAATTAATAGAAAAAATATGGAAATATTCGCAGTTATCGCCGGACCTAAATCTCCAGCACCGTAAGCTACCTTAGTAGAAAAATTTAGTTTTTGACTTGCTTGAGTATTCTGAGAATAATCATCACGAGCAGAATCGTTCATAATACCTTGCGCTCATACTAAAATATTGCGGTTGACTTCAGTATCACCTAGAAATTACTTACCTTATGCCAGACCTTTACGTTTCTTGGTCAGAGTACCACTACAAAATCGAGCAACTGGCTGCTCAGATTTATCAATCTAGTTGGGAATTCAACCAGATTGTCTGTCTTGCCAGAGGTGGGTTAAGAGTAGGCGATATTCTTGCTCGGATATATCAGTTGCCATTGGCAATTTTAGCAGCATCATCTTACGGTGGTGCTGGCAAACAAGAGAGAGGTCATTTAACTTTATCTCAGCACTTAACAATGACCACGGAAACTCTAGGTACACGCATTCTGTTAGTTGATGACTTGGTAGATTCTGGCATCACACTGCAAAAAACTATCCCTTGGCTACAAGAATATAGTCATTCCCCAATAGCAGAAATTCGTACTGCTGTTATCTGGTACAAAGCCTGTTCTCTCATAGCACCCGATTACTACGTCGATTATTTGCCCGATAATCCTTGGATTCATCAACCTTTTGAACATTATGAGCAAACTAATCTACCAGAACTAGCCGCAAAGTTAGGTATGGAACCTCAGAAGGAGAGATGAAGTAATGAGGGAAAATAATCTGATGAATAAAACTACTACTCCACCCCACAAAATTATCGGTGTGGCTGTAATTTGGAACGAACAGCAGCAAATCTTAATTGATCGTCGTCGTCCAGAAGGAACAATGGGAGGCTTGTGGGAATTTCCTGGAGGTAAAGTCGAACCGGGTGAAACCGTTGAGGAATGTATTCAACGAGAAATTTATGAAGAACTAGGAATAAATATTGAAGTCAAGGAATGTCTCATCACAATTGACCACACCTACACCCACTTACGAGTGACTCTCACAGTACACCATTGCCGCTTGCTTCAAGGTATTCCCCAACCTCTAGAATGTGATGAAGTTCGCTGGGTAAGCTTGGATGAGTTGGAAAAGTTTACCTTCCCAGAGGCAAATGCTCAAATTATTGCCGCTTTAAAGAGTGCTGAGTAAGGGAGTGCTGAGTGCTGTTAGCGGTAGCGGGGCGTTTAGCCCGTGCTGAGTAAGGGAGTGCTGACTAATGACCATTGACCATTGACCATTGACCATTGCCCATTGACCATTGACCAATACCGTAACAATGTATTAACCAAATCAAGTAAAGTACCTGAATTTTCTACAATAATCCCAGAGACTTTGAATATAGAGTGTCAGTGAGCATATGTCTAAAACCGTTGCCGATGTCATGAGTCACAACCCAGTTGTGGTTCAGCCAGAAACGCCGCTACAAGAAGCTATTCAAATTCTGGCAGAACGACGTATCAGTGGATTGCCTGTTGTGGATGATGTCGGTAAGTTATTGGGCATTATCTCCGAGACTGATTTGATGTGGCAAGAAACAGGTGTAACTCCTCCTGCTTACATCATGTTTTTAGATAGCGTGATTTATTTAAAAAATCCGGCTGTTTATGAACGGGACTTGCATAAAGCACTAGGACAAACGGTTGGTGAGGTGATGAGCAAAAATCCCATCACGATTACGCCGGAGAAGACCGTAAAACAGGCAGCTCAACTGATGCACGATCGCAATGTTCACCGTTTACCAGTACTAGATGCAGCAGGCCAGGTAATTGGTATACTAACCCGTGGCGATGTTATCCGGGCAATGGCTGCTAGTTAGTCAATAGTCAACAGACAACAGTCAACAGTCAAACAACTTTGACTATGGACTATGGACTCTTGACCACTTTTTAAAACACTTGGAAAATTAGGATTATTCAATGAGTATTACCCCTGAGTCTGTAAGACAAATGCTCAGTTCTGAGAATTTGGGCGATCGCTTACGTGCTGTTAATCAAATCCGTGACTTAGAAAGAGCGATCGCTTTTGAGTTAGTGCAGATTGCTGTGGGTGACAGTAATTCTCGTGTGCGCTACTCAGCAGTGAGCCAGTTTGATACACTGGGAACTCAGGATTTAGATTTATCGTTAAATGTATTACGCAGTTTGTTAGCTGATCCAGAGGCTGATGTGCAAGCTGCTGCTGCCGATTGTTTAGGCGCACTGAAATTACACGCGGCTTATGAAGACTTAGAGCAACTTTATCACAACACTCCCGAATGGCTAGTGCAGTTTAGTATTATTGCCGCATTGGGAGAGTTGGGAGATCCGCGATCGTTTGAACTGCTCAAACAAGCACTCTCCTCTAATACAGAATTAGTGCAAACTGCGGCGATTAGTTCCCTGGGTGAGTTGGGAGATTTACAAGCAGTCCCTCTGTTAGCTCCCTACGCTAGCAGTTCCGATTGGCAAATTCGCTACAGAGTGGCACAAGCCTTAGCTAATTTGGGTGGGGCAGAGGCTAAGTCTCTTTTGGAAACTCTGGCTGATGATGAAATAGAAGCGATCGCCAACACAGCACAACAATCTCTACAATCAGTCTAGCCTCATCCGATGAGATAGGGAATAAAGCATAGCAGATAGAGAACAGAAAAAGCATCTGTCTAACTAATTCTGTCTAAGTACTGAGTAAAATACCCATTTTTGGCTATAAACACAGTTTATATTTAGCTAATTGCTTGATATTAAATTATCAAGACTTGGATAAATCATCCAAGTCTTTTTTTATCATCACTCAAAATTATCTTTACAATCACCACTAGCCCGAATTTTCTCAAACATAGTTGTTATTAATCAATACCTTGCAATTAAAGATTGTTTTTGTTGATTTTATGTATCTAGAGACATTATACAGAAGTCATCGGTTGGTCAAAATATCTTGGTTGAACCGTATTTTATGCTTAATAACTACTTTCTCATGTATCACTCAAGATTATAGTTTCTACGTAATACCTCCTTTTTAGCAAAGATGAGTGTTCACCTGATTGCATATTTATTCTTAAATTGCGTGCATATACTCTATTTGAGTTTTTCGTGAATTTACCCTGGATGATAGTCAATATTAAAGCGGAAGATTAAACAAATTTCACTCTGTCTTTTTGTTAAAAACTTGATTTTTAAAAAGTTTTAAGGGTGTGATTTACCAAATTATCTTGACTATTTAACCAGGGATATTTATGCCTCTTGATAACGCCGGTAACACATTCACTACTGCTCGGAAGTTAACACTCACCACTAATATTCAGAGTTTTAGCGACTGGGTGGGTACGTCAGACATGGATGATTTCTACAGTTTGAATCTGACTAGTCGCAGTAGTCTGAATCTGGCTGTTGATGGTTTGAGTTCCAATGTCAATTTACAAATAGTCAAAGATACTAACAAAAATGGGTCATATGAGATTGGCGAAGCTCTCGCTGGTTCATATAACACTGGAAATACAGGTGAAGCAATTCGTCAGACTTTTGATGCCGGAAATTATTGCATCAGAGTCTATTCCAAAGGTGGCGATACTAACTACAACCTCCGAGTTTTTGAAAACGTTACTCCCACTGCATTAGAGTTCCAACTTAACAACACTGTTCTCAATCCCACAGACACACTGAAAGTTAATAGTGCTTGGGTATCCGACATCAACGGCGCTAAAGATGTCACAAAAGTAGATTTTTGGATTAAAAGAGCAGATGGTACGGGAATAAATGTAACTGACGCTAACATTTTTACCACTGATATTAACGATCCCACGAAAGCAAATTTTAACTACAGCTTGTCCCTCACAAACTTTAATTTGGAAGCTGGCAACTATACCCTCAAAGGTAGAGCTTACGATGAGACTGGTAAGGCTATCACGGCTACAGAGAAGTCTTTTACAATTCAAACATCGATATCTACAACTACCTCGACAACTACAACCACCCCCACAACTACAACCACCTCGACAACTACAACTACAACCACCCCCACAACTACAACCACCTCGACAACTACAGTTAAAGATTGGTTCAGCCAAAATCTACTCGACCAACAAATAGCTACACTTGCACGTAACTTCGCAGCTGACGGTAGCTTAAATCGTCAGGATATGTTGGGGATATTTAGAGATGCACAAGATAATTCTGTAATTGATGCTAATGAAGTCAACGACCTCAAAGCATTGTTAGGTACAAGCACTCCTTTTAGTCTGCAAGATCCTGTGAAATGGCTATCAACACAGGTAGCAAATAGCGCGACTATAGACATGAGCGCTAGCAGTTTTGAATCAAAAGTTGGTCAGTGGTTCTTAGGAACAGTTGCACCAACACCTATCTTTAATGGGTCGAAGCTAACCTATACAGAAATAAAAGGTAATCTGTATGGCAGTGCTAACGAAGCGCGAATTGGTGATATTGACCAAGGAAGACTAGGTGATTGTGCATTTCTAGCAGCTTTGGGTGCAACCTTTGGTCGTCAGTCTAATGACGCAGGCAACGCCTCTAGTTCTGTGATTAATAGTATGATCACAGATAATGGTGATAAAACTTATACCATGCGTTTTTACTATAACGGTACGGCAGAATATGTCACCGTTGACCGTCGTGTTGCCACTGGCGTAGCATCTCAAGCTAATAACGGTATTATTTGGTCTCCTTTAGTAGAAAAAGCTTACGCTCAATGGCGCGAGTGGCGAGAAGGTAGACCGGGTTATAACCTAATTGGTAATGGCGATACTCTTTCTCGTCCTTTGAGGTTTATTACAGGACGACAAAGCTCTTATGTCGATCCTAACAGTATTAATAGTTTTTCTACAATCGAAGCTGCTTTAGCAAGTGGTAAAGCTGTAACCGCAGGTGCAATGAGTAATACAACTTATGTTGTTGGTTCTCATGCTTATTCAGTAACAAATGTTTACATTAATGCTAGTGGTGAGAAAAGGTTTGTTGTTCGTAATCCTTGGGGAATAGATGGTAAGGCTAGAAGCGGTAGTGATGATGGATTTATTGACTTATCTTTTGATGAGTTTAAAAATTCTTTTGACTATGGAGTTAACATTGCTTAGTAAATAAGTAAGTTAATATTTTTATTGCAAAAATTTGGGAGAGTTTACAAGACTCTCCCAAATTTTTGTTTTTTTGTTAACTGACACACATTTCACCAGCCTTTGATAATTAGTACCCTAACTAAATCCAGTATTTTTAATTGCCAGCAGAAAATAAAATTATATTATTATTCTGGAATATTTAAAAAATTGCCTTAAATTGACTAATACACTTATCTAACCTATTGATTGGGCTATATGAGTTTATAAAAATCACTATTATGATTTTTCCAGAAAAAATTCTACTCAAGTAGTTCATACAAACTTAGTTTCATCTTCATGGATATTTTAATACAAGTAGATGAATGACGTGTAAGAATACTGAAAGAGCAAGCATAATATTTTGCTTCCAACAAAGATCTAAAGATAGGTCTTTCAACTCCGTGTCATATCTACGTAGGATTCTGCTCTGTAGGAGTGACTGTGATTAAAAAGCAGTGTTTTTATAACAGATCAGCATATTCTTCGGAAAAACATCTACACAATTAACTTGTAAGGTAATCAAGATGAACAATTTCAAAAATGTAGGACGTGGATTAGCTCTAGCTAGCACTTCACTGGCTTTAGGCTCTGTAGTAGCGATGTCATCAAATATCTCATCTGCCTACGCAGTTTCATTTTTCACTCAACCCAGCGTAGTCAACTTTGCTGGTGCTGCTCGCGTCACTAATGCTCCAAGCACAGCAAATCCCAGTCCTACTCCCATAGGAATTAGCTTTCTCAGTGGTAGTATTACCAACCTAACAACAACTGGCGATTTTGCTCCGGATTTGTTCAACACCACAGTTGCTGTATCTGATGTAACCTTAACTAATCCTGTTCCTCCAGTTGGTCCAGCAGGTACACTGTTCACATATACTGGTACTCCTGCTAGCACAAACCCATTTATTACGTTTGCTAATGGTCTAACGTTTGTCTTAGACGATCCTACCTTTGCTGTTACTAGTCAACTGACTGGTAGCGGTGTAGCACAAAGAATCACCTTGGAAGTTGCAACATTAGCTGGTACTTTCTTCAGAACTGGTAGCGACAACCAAGCAGTAGGCTTGGGAAATTTAACTATTAACCAAATTTTAGGTAATGGTAGTTACTCTGCTACCTTAGTGGCTACACCTTTGGTTGGGCCTACCACACCAGAACCTACAGCTACCCTGGGACTTGCTGCTTTGGGATTAGGAGCTTTCTTTACTAGCAACTTGGCTAAAAAGAAAAAGGCAGCAGTAAACGCTTAATAAAAGCTCTTCATTGAAACCATAATCATCTGATTTTAGTGATTATGGTAGTCATTGTTCTTATTACCAATGCACACTTAATAGTGTAAATAATTTGCTTAAATTTACAAAACCTCTATGATTGCTAAAAGTCATAGAGGTTTATTCTTTTAGCTTTCATGTCGCCCCCTCAGCCAGGATTTCTTAATAAATCAATCACTTGCTCATAATATCCTCCCTTCATGTGTGTCTAACCATAAGACTAAATCAGCCAAGCTCGTAAAATCTAACAGTGCTTCACCGAGATTTTCTAATTGTTCTAGGGAGAGAGTATTGAGGCGATCGCTCATCTCTTGTGGTAATTCTCCCACTCGTCGTGTTATTAGCCGGAGAATGAGCGATCGCTCTCTTTGCTGCCCGATTTGCTCACCCTCAGCGAGAATTTCTTGATAAATCACTGACTCGCGCATCATACCCTCTCTTAATGTGTGTCTAACCACAAGAGTAAATCAGCCAAACTAGTAAAATCTAGCAGTGCTTCGCCCAGATTTTCTAATTGTTCTAGAGAGAGAGTATTTAGGCGATCGCTGATATCTTTTGGTAGTTCTCCCACCCGTCTTAGAAGTTGGCGAAGAATGAGCGATCGCTCTCTTTGCTGACCGATTTGCTCACCACGTTGCTGACCGATTTGCTCACCCTCAGCGAGAATTTCTTGATAAATCACCGACTCGCGCATCATACCCTCTCTTAATGTGTGTCTAACCACAAGAGTAAATCAGCCAAGCTAGTAAAATCTAGCAGTGCTTCGCCCAGATTTTCTAATTGTTCTAGAGAGAGAGTATTTAGGCGATCGCTGATATCTTTTGGTAGTTCTCCCACCCGTCTTTGAAGTTGGCGAAGAATGAGCGATCGCTCTCGTTGTTCACCACGTTGTTCGCCACGTTCTTCACCCTCAGCGAGAATTTCTTGATAGATCACTGACTCGCGCATCATACCCTCCCGAAATAGTTGTCTAATCAAATCCTTTCTATATTTTAACCCTGCCAATATTTGCGTATAAGCCGATATTTCTGGTCGTTGTGTTGGTTCAACTTGACTCACTTGTTGGACAACTCTTTGTAGTAATTGTTGTGGTTGAGTTGTTGCTGTCAGTGGTGCTAAAGGTAATAATGCAGGATCATGGAGAAACTGTTCTGGGTTTTCTTCCCACATCCGAATCACTCGATACTCATGACGGGTATTTTCGACTGTGAATGCTGTTTCGATGATTGTTCCTGGTGCGGGGGGAAGTAATAGGACGACTACTTGCGTAATTGGCAGACGATATAAACGATACAATCTTACCCAATAATCCAGCATTCGCAGTGGTAATGGTGGTATGGATTCGAGTTTGGTCTGAAACTCCAAATGGAGAATACGTCCTTCTAATTGTAGGAAGGTAACGTAATCAGCCCTTATCGGTTCGATACTCAATTCGGTTTTCAGGACTTTGACTGTTGTTTGTGGTGTTCCTAATACCCAACTGGCGAAGGTTTCGGGGTGTTTTTCTGATAACAGTTTACAGAGATTATCAAATGACATTGATTATAAGTTTTAAAGGATATTTTATTTAGTGTGCGTCTAATCAACTGAGTCAAGTCAGGCAAGCTAGTAAAATCTAACAGTGATTTGCCCAGATTTTTTTTATTTGTTCTAGAGAAATTTTGTCCAGATATTAAGAGACGTTATTTACAACGTTTCTTAATATCTTAAGATTACTTAGACCAATTTACTAGCATCGGCAAACCGCTTATTAATTTCGTCCCAATTAACAACATTCCACCAAGCTTCTAGATAGTCAGCGCGACGGTTTTGATAATTGAGATAATAAGCGTGTTCCCATACGTCATTTCCGAAAATGGGATATTTCCCTTCACTGATGGGATTATCTTGATTAGCTGTAGTGGTAATTTCTAGCTTGCCATTTTTGTTCAGTACCAACCACACCCAGCCACTACCAAAGCGACTTGCACCAGCTTCGTTAAATTGTTTTTTGAATGCTGCAAAATTGCTAAAATTGCGATTAATTGCAGTAGCGATCGCTCCTGTGGGTTCTCCACCACCTTGAGGTTTCATAATCTTCCAGAACATCGAGTGGTTGACATGACCACCACCATTATTCCTGATTGTGTTACGCACATCTGCTGGCAGATTGTCGATGTTGCTGATTAGTTGTTCAACTGTTTTTTCTTTAAGTTTTGGGTATTTCTCTAGGGCTGCATTTAAGTTTTTAACATAAGTAGCATGATGCTTATCATGGTGAAACTGCATCGTTTTTTTATCGATGTGTGGTTCCAGTGCCTCATAAGCATATGGTAAAGGTGGTAGCTCAATAGCTCTTGTTGCCTTATTATTAGCAGGAGTTTCTGCACAAGCCAAAGGTGCTAGTGCTAAAGTACCTGTACCTGCACTTAGTAAAAATAAAAAATGTCTACGATTAAAAGTCATAACGGGTTCTGCACCAATTTACGAAGTTTTCATCCGTTTTTATTTTATGCCGTATTTTACTAGTAGGATTTTTAACTTATGGGGATTGTTATTTTGAATTTTCTATGCTTACTACTTATAGGGTAACAAGCAGCGAGTAATATATATAAAGCAGATAAGTGACTAAAAATTTTCCTTAAGCTAACAATTCATCTACCGCAACATTAAATCCTGTAAGCACAGTTTGAGTATGCACTAATTCACCATCAATAAACACAAGTCGCTGAGTTTTAGTAATGACAATAATCCAGCGATTTTCGGGAAACACTAACCAAACTTCTGTACTTCCAGATTGCAAATATTCTTGAGATTTAGCAATCATATCTTCTGCTAAATCTGTAGGGGAAATAATCTCTGCTACGAGAGGGAAACTTTGAGGTAAAACCGCAGGTTCACCAAACTGCTGCATCAGTTCTGGGGTCAGATAAGCTACATCAGGACGACGACCTTGTTTATTAGTCAGACAGGGTACTTCTGTATACACTTCTCCACCTTGTCCACTAGCGTCTTTGTAATTTCGCCAGTAAAAGTACAAGTTCCCCTGTATGCGGCTATGTTTCAACGTCACTTCTTCTTTCTCCAATAATTCCCCATTTACCCATTCTGTACCTTCTAGGGGACTTTGCAACCAATTTTCTAAGGAATATTCTGTTGATATATTTTCTCTAACCGTGGTGATAACCATAACTATATACTCATGAAAAGTATATTTTAATGATAAATTAAATTCGAGATATCTAGATTAATTTTGGAATATATCTAGAGTCGTTGTTAAGAATTTTAAATTTAACTTAGAGTCATTATACATAACTAGTGATATGAGTCGCTTTTAAATGGCATAATTCAAAAAGCTTCACTAAAGCTGAAGAATGACTTTAAGTTTAACATGAGTTAACGCATATTACAATTTGTTGCTTGTATGTCTAGAGTGTAGACAGGCAAGATTATCCCATTCGGATTTTCATAAATCATCAAAACATGAGCAATTTAACTAGTTAATGGGTCAAAAATATGAGTATGCAACTGTCTATTCCTGACTCCGTGCTTTCAGCAATTCGACTACCAGAAAAGCGTATAGAACAGGAACTATTAGTTGAACTAGCACTGGCTCTCTATAGCCAAGAGTTATTATCTTTTGGTAAGGCTAGAGAACTAGCTCGTATGGGAAAGTATGAATTTGGTCAATTATTAGGAAATCGAAGCATTAATCGGCACTATGACTTGGAAGAATTAGAGGATGATTTAAACTATGCCAGTGGTCAGTAACACTTCGCCACTGTTGAATCTAGCAATCATAGATCAGCTAGACTTATTACGCCAGCAATTTGGCGAGATACTGATACCAAAAGCTGTGTTGGCGGAATTGCGAGTAGAGGAAAAGCTACCGGGTTCTGCACAACTGCGTCAGGCAATAGCCTCTGGATGGGTTCAGGTGCAAGATATAGAAAATCCATCCTTGGTGGAGTTACTACAGCGAGATTTAGATAGAGGCGAGGCGGAAGCAATTGCACTTGCGTTATTGCTAGGTGCAGATTGGATACTTTTGGATGAACGAGATGGGAGAAGAATTGCTAAAAGTCTGGGTTTAAAAGTAACAGGAATATTAGGTGTAGTTATACGTGCATCACGTCTTGGTTTGGTGTCTTCACTCCCCGCAGTGATTAATCAGTTAAGGGAAGAAGCTGGTTTTCGCATTGCACCAAATTTATTAGCCCAGATTTTGAGAGAGGAGATTCAAGAATGAAATGCTAACTCAGGCTATAAGTTGCAAAAAATTACAGATGAATAGCTGTTAGGACGGGGAAACCCCATCCTAATAATTAATTGAAATTAACCGAAATGTTTGATAATTGCGTTGGCAAATTCAGAACATTTGAGTGGTTCAACTGGTGGTTCGAGCAATCTAGCTAAATCGTAGGTGACTTGAGAGTTAGCGATCGCATCTCCTAAACCTTTCTTCACTAAGTCCGCAGCTTCTTGCCAACCCATATATTCCAGCATCATCACCCCAGACAAAATCACCGAGCCAGGGTTAATCTTGTCCAAGCCGGCGTGTTTGGGTGCTGTACCGTGGGTAGCTTCAAAAACTGCACAAGCATCGCCAATATTTGCCCCAGGCCCCATACCTAAGCCACCAACAATGGCAGCCGCCGCATCAGACAAATAATCACCGTTCAAGTTCATTGTCGCCAGAATCGAATACTCATCTGGTCTGGTTTGGATTTGTTGAAAAATACTGTCAGCAATCCGGTCATTAACTAAAATTTTGTCTTTCCACTTACCTTCACCGTGGGTTGACCAAATTGAGTTAAGAACTGTTTCAACTTCCTTGACAATTTGCGCTTTTTTCTCTTCTGTCAAGGCATCAAATCCAGGATCAATTTGACGGGCGTTTTCTTCCAAGGAAATATTCGGGTTTTTTTCCTTGTTGCTCAAAATCCAAGATTCCCGTTCTGTGACAGTCTCTTGGCGAAATTCTGTGGTCGCCAGTTCATAACCCCAATCGCGGAAAGCGCCTTCGGTGTACTTCATGATGTTACCCTTATGCACCAAAGTCACCTGTTGCTTGTCTTTGGGGAGTTGCAAGGCGTGTTTAATTGCCCGACGTACAAGACGCTGGGAACCACTTTTGCTGATAGGTTTAATCCCTATACCAGCATCCAGGGGAATTTGCTTTTTACCGTGTTCTGGGGTGGCGGGGATGAGTTCTTTATTGAGGATAGAGATTAGGCGATCGCCTATTTCACTACCCTGCTTCCATTCAATCCCCAGATAAATATCTTCCGTATTTTCCCGATAAACAATCACATCCAGCTTTTCGGGGTTTTTGTGGGGTGATGGCGTACCAGCGTAATAACGGCAAGGACGCACACAAGCATACAAGTCAAAAATTTGTCTGAGTGCCACATTTAAAGAACGAATCCCACCACCCACAGGGGTAGTCAAAGGCCCTTTAATCGCTATGCCATACTCTTCAATTGCCGTGAGAGTATCCTGTGGTAAATACTGATAAGTACCGTATAAATCACAAGCTTCATCCCCAGCGTAAACCTTAAACCAGCTAATTTGTCGCTTACCTTGATACGCCTTAGCTACTGCTGCATCCAAGACTTTTTGCGTAGCTGGCCAAATATCAATTCCCGTTCCATCGCCCCGAATAAAAGGAATAATAGGATTATCCGGTACAATCGGCTCACCATTTTTGAAGGTGATTTTTGCTCCACTTGTAGGGGGGGTAATCTTTTCGTACATATTTCACACACTCCACAAAGATACATTGTGTATTGGGGATTAGGAACTGGGGACTAGGGACTGGGTAATTCAACTTTGGATTTGTAACTAAAATCCAAAATCTAAAATTTTCTTGTCTCTCCTCTATATACCCAGTCCCCGATCCCCTATCCCCAGTCCCTGATTTAGCAGACTTCCCCCTATTCTTCTTGTACAGCATTTGCGGATTTAGTTATAGGATGGCCGTGAAACTGCCGCAATTTTGTACGATCAAAAATAGTAAACTACTTTTCGCTATCAGTGCTTCACTAAAAAGAACACCAGATAGGCAATCGCTTTTTCACGCTCCCGCTAAAACGAGTAATGGCATGACAGACCCAATGATTGTATCAGGCACTGCAAATGACATCGACTCCCTCAGACAACGGTTAATCGCTGGGTCTACTCAAGTCCAACAACAAATCATCCCACAATTAGCTGACTTGGGTAATGAAGGGTTAGATGTGTTAATGGACTTTTTACTGAAACGTCGTGATAGCCCAGCGACTTGGATTGATGGCAAAGTCTACCAGATCCTTTATAACTCTGATGCACCCAAAGCCCAAGAATTTTTGCAAAATAATTTTCCTGAAGGCATTGTACCCTTAAAATCCAGTTGCGGGATTAATTACAATCCTTTGCAACAGTTACTAGCAACTCAGGATTTCCAAGCAGCCGATCGCACAACTATCGAAATCATGTGCGAACTAGCCGGGCCAATGGCTGTAAAAAGAAAATGGCTGTATTTTACAGAAGTAGACAATTCCCCTATTGTAGACTTACAAACCATTAATAATTTGTGGTTAGTCCATTCTGAAGGTAAGTTTGGCTTCTCGGTACAGCGAGAACTTTGGTTAAGCCTTGGCAAAAATTGGGACAATCTCTGGACGAAAATTGGTTGGAAAAATGGCAACAACTGGACACGCTACCCCAATGAATTTATTTGGGATTTAAGTGCGCCTAAAGGTCATTTACCCCTCTCGAATCAATTACGTGGGGTGCGAGTAATTGCTTCATTATTTTCTCATCCGGCTTGGTCTAAGTGAGAGTGCTGAGTGCAAAATCAATTCAAAATTTAAAATTCAAAATGAAGAAATAATGACTCTTGCCTATTACCTATTGACTAATGACTATTGACTAATGACTAAGGACTAAGAACTAATGACCAATGACTAATAATCAAGAATTTTACGTCATCATCGAACGAGATGAAGATGGGTACTATGTTGGAGAAGTTCCACAGCTACAAGCTTGTTATAGCCAAGGAGAAACAATTGATGAGCTAATAGAGAATATTAAAGAAGTAATAGAGTTATGTTTGGCTACTGACATCAACAAAAGTATTCCCAATCATATTAAGGTAAGTCAGAAATGGAATATCAGCTTAGATCAGAATATGACTTAAAAAGCTTGAGAGTGAGAAAGTTTGGTTCTGAAAGGAAAAGCTTTTGTCACATTGTAATTCGTTTAGAACCTGATGTGGCAGAAATTTTTTCTAATGCTGAAGCTGTTAATGAGGCTTTAAGATTTCTCATTAAAGTTACTCAGGAAAATCAACTGCCTAGATAGCTAACTTGCTTTTAAGTTGCATAATCAAGCCTTTTGAATTTTGAAATTCCCCAAAGGGACTGACAATGGCTAGAGTTCATTTAGAAGATATCAAACGTCGATTTAACAACGTCACCGCGATAGAGGATATCACCTTTGAAATTCCTGATGGTGAATTTTGGGTTTTAGTAGGCCCTTCTGGTTGTGGCAAGTCTACAATCTTGCGAACGATCGCCGGCTTAGAAACTGCCACATCCGGTAAACTCTACATAGGCGATCGCTTGGTCAATCACATCCCCGCTAGACAGCGCGATGTAGCGATGGTATTTCAAAATTACGCCCTTTATCCCCATATGACGGTGGCAGAAAACATTGCCTTTGGGTTAAAGATGCGGAAAGTTGACGCAAAAATTATTCAAGAACGAGTAATTAATGTAGCGCGATCGCTGTCTTTAGATCATCTCCTAGATCGTAAACCCAAACAACTTTCCGGTGGACAACAACAACGGGTAGCATTAGGGAGAGCGATCGCTCGTGAACCTCAAGTATTTCTATTAGATGAACCCTTATCTAATTTAGATGCCCAATTGCGAGATGATACCAGAGCAGAATTAAAACAATTACATCAACAATTTGGTGTGACGACTATCTATGTCACCCACGATCAGGTCGAGGCTATGACCTTGGCTGATAAAATTGTCGTACTAAATGGCGGCAGGATTCAACAAATTGGTGATCCACAGACTATTTATGCTTCTCCAGCTAATCAAATGGTGGCAACTTTCTTAGGCAGTCCACCGATGAATATTTTACCTGCAATCTATAAAAATGAAAATTTTGATGTCAATGGACAATTATTAGCAATTCCCTCATTCATCAAAGAAAATTTACCACTACGTCCAGGACAAAGCATCGATTTAGGTATTCGTCCAGAACACATCACCATTAGCACCGATTCAGAACTCACCACTCAAAACTTCCTAGTAGAAGTCAAAGTAGTCGAACCTTTAGGGAGAGAAACCTTAATCCGAGTTTCCTTACCAGAGTCAACCATATTGTTAAACGTGCAAGTCGCCGGAGATATGCGTCTACATCCAGGCGATCGCCTTTCCTTACAATTAGACTTACATCACCTATTTATCTTCGATCCTAAAACCGGGGATAGGATATGGCCACAACCATAAATATGCAGGAAAAATCTATGACAACAAAATTGACAGCCTAGTAAATATACGTAAATAAGTGAATAGCAAGAAAGTTTTTTTACTGAAGTGATAGATCGCAGATCGCAAGTGGGTAAGTTTCTTTTAGAACAGAGCGTAGGCGTAGCCCGCCCCAGGCATCGCCCTCTACTTACCCCCAAACTTCAGGAGAAACCCATGCTCAAGCCAGAACTACAAGCTAAATTCCTTAACCACCTCAGCAACCGCAAAAACAGAGAAGAAGAAGGTTTTACCCTCATTGAACTGCTAGTAGTAGTAATTATTATCGGTGTACTCGCTGCGATCGCCCTACCTTCACTACTTGGCCAGGTTAATAAAGCGAAACAATCAGAAGCCAGAAACTACGTAGGTACAGTTAACCGTTCTCAACAAGCCTTTTTCTTGGAATATCAAAGGTTTGCCACTGACCTCTCTGAATTGCAAGTAGGGATTAGAACAGCATCTGATAATTTTACATATGATATCCAGACTGACAATAGTAGTGCTTCTAATGTTGCCCAATTTAGAGGACGAGCTAGTAGAAATGCCCTTAAATCCTACTATGGGTTAGTAGGTACACAATTAGGAAATGGAGCTACTTCTGAGGCATTGACAGTAGCAATAGCCTGTGAGACAGCAGCTCCTACTACAACAGTAGCTGTTATCGGTGCATTTAATACAGCGTGTGCAGCTAACTTCGTTTCTTTGTCTAGATAAATACAATATTTTACTGACCACCTTTCTAAGTTGTGTCAAATAAAAGTTTTGTTTGATTGGGTAATGTTATTACACATTACCCAATTTTTGCAATTTCCTAGAATTGAGATTGCTAACAGATGTTTTCATTTTCTCCATTACTTGAAATTTGATTATGCTCTCTTTAACTTCTCCAAACCAATATCATCAACTTGCTGAAAAATATTTACTTGCAGGAAATTATACTCAAGCTGCTAGTCTCTATGAAGAGGCAATTACTATAGAACCTGATATTAAATCTTACTATTGGCATTTAGGTTTAATCTTGCTATTACAAGGGCAAGATGTAGAAGCTCAAACAACTTGGTTGATGGCGATGATGGAAGGAGAACCAGAACAAGTTGAAGTTTGGAATGCAGAATTAATTGAGATTTTGCAAACCGAAGCTCAACATCAAGAAAGTCAAGAAGAATATGCAATTGTCGAGAAAATCCGCCAAAATATTAAAGAAATTTCTCCTAAAAGTATTCACAACTTATTACATCTCCTACAACTATCCATTAAACTAGAAATCTATACAGGTAATGATTTACAAGAACTAGGTATAATTGAAATCCTACAACTTGAACCCAGATTAGAAGTCAACTTAGAACTGTTGATGGCATCATTAAAGATAGTTTTAGATTATGCACCTGTTCATCCCTCAACCCTAAAGTTTGTCGAAGCTTGTTTACCATATTGTGAAAATAACACAAAAGCTTTACTAATTACTTTGTTACCTGCTGCTCTAGACATTGGTTATTCTCAAAGGCAATATGGTGTAGCCATACAGTTGTGTGAACTCTATTTAGATTTAAATCCTAAAAACACAGAAGTTATAGGTCATTTGGCTAGTCTTTATCAAAATCATGGTCAATATGAAAAAGGTATAGAAGTTGCTAAACTATTTTTTTCTTTAGTTCAAGAGCTAGCCGATAAAATTTTTGCCAATCGGCAAATTCTTAGGGGATTAATGACAGCAGGTGGGCATTGGCAAGAATCTTGTTATACACATCATCAGCAAGAGCTATTAGTAAAAACGCTCATAGAAGATAATCCTACACAACTTGATAATTCTAGAATTTCTAGATTATTTAATGCTAACTTTTTCACTCCCTACATCGAAGACAATCCTAGCAAAAATAGAAATATTCAAAATCAATTAATGCAGATTTGTCAAGCAAATATAGTTAATTGTGATAGAGCGCAAGTAGATAAATACTCTCAAGGAAATCTTAGAAGGAAACAACATAATAGAGATAATGTAAAATTAAAGATTGGATATATATCACATTGCATGAGAAGTCATTCTGTCGGTTGGCTGGCAAGATGGTTATTTCAATATCATGACCGAGATAAATTTCAAATTAATGGTTATTTTATTAATACTAGTCCAGCTTGCGATCCCTTACATGAATGGTATCTCGGCAAAATTGACAAAGCTTATAAATCAAATGAGTATTTGCAAATGGCTGAGGAAATATATCAAGATGAAATCGATATTTTAATTGATTTAGATAGTATTACTTTAGATACTACCTGCGACATCATTGCTCTAAAACCCGCACCTGTTCAAGTCACATGGTTAGGCTGGGATGCGTCAGGAATCCCAGCCGTAGATTATTTTATTGCTGACCCCTATGTTTTACCAGATTCAGCCCAGGAATACTACAAAGAGAAAATTTGGCGCTTACCTCAAACCTATGTTGCAGTAGATGGATTTGAGGTGAGTGTACCTACAGTTAGTCGTGATCAATTAGATATTCCTGATGATGCAATAGTCTATCTCTGTGGGCAAAGAGGCTTTAAGCGACACCCAGATATTAGCAGACTGCAATTGCAAATTCTGAAAGAAGTTCCTAATAGCTACTTCTTGATTAAAGGAATATCTGATGAAGAATCGTTGAAAAGCTTTTTTGAAGAGCTAACAGAAGAAGAAGGTGTAGATTATTCCAAACTACGATTTTTGCCAATTGTATTTTCCGAATCAATACATCGAGCTAATTTAGGTATTGCTGATATAGTACTAGACACTTATCCCTATAACGGAGCCACAACAACCCTAGAAACTTTGTGGATGTGTATTCCTATGGTAACAAAGGTAGGTGAACAATTTTCTGCCCGTAACAGCTACACTATGATGATGAATGCAGGCATTACAGAAGGTATTGCTTGGACTGATGAAGAATATGTTGAATGGGGTATTCGCTTAGGAAAAGATGAAACTTTAAGACAACAAATTGCTTGGAAACTAAAACAATCAAGGAAAACATCACCTCTGTGGAATGGTAAGCAATTTACCCGCGAGATGGAAAATGCTTACGAGCAGATGTGGCAGAAGTATATTGACGAAGCATAAATTTTAGTGACATAAAAATCCTGGTATCTTAAAAATACTGGGATTTTTTCTCTAGAATAATAAATTTTAACTCCAGATAATCTGCAAGTCTAAAGTAAAACCAAGTAATACATCCTCTCCAGATAAACTTGTCGGAAATTCCAATACTTCTTTTGGTTGTCCTTGTCGATAAATTTCCACAAAGCGCGTTTTTCTATCTATTAGCCAACCCAGTTTTACTCCTGCGTTCATATACTCTTGCATTTTAGCTTGTGCTTCACTCAAACTATCAGATGGGGACATTAGCTCTAAAACAAAATCGGGAGCTATGGGAGGAAATCGTTCCCGTTGTTCTGCCGAAAGTGCATTCCATCTGCTGAGTTCTATCCAGGAAACATCAGGCGAACGGTTTGTTCCGTTAGGTAGTCTAAAGCAAGTAGAGGAGTCAAAAACTTCGCCCAGATGTGCTTGTTCATTCCACAAAACAAATCGTGCAGTCAGTTTGGCGTTAAGTTTTCCAGTTTCTCCCCCTGTAGGCGGCATTACTATCAATTCTCCATTAGCATTACGCTCGAACTTAATATCAGGATTATCTCGGCATAGCTGATAAAATTGGTCATCATTAAGTTTGATGATGTTACTAAAATTAATAGTAATAGCAGTCACAGCAAGATTTTAAGATATGGGTGTGGCTTTAAGATTTAACATACTCAGATACAATCTTATTCCACACATAGCAGTCTGATTTGATTTTTTAAACAATCTCAACATACAAGGTTGGGTTAAGATTATTTATCAAATGATCTACTTGATAAGATGATAGGTTTTTGACTGGTACTTGCGCCAAAGCTTGTTTATCTTCATAGTCTAAAATAATTCGAGCATGGATTTGAGCTAGCAAAGCTTGCCACTCAATATCAGATAAATTTCCTACTAGAGAAATTTGCAATCCTTCACTAATATCTAAATCTTCTGCCATTAGTAAATTCATGGCTACACCAGATAACAATAACTCTGCATCCTCGGCAGCAACATTGTTTGTGTTAATCAATAAGGTAATTTTGTCGTTATTGGGATGAGTGGCTATTGCTTTAATAACTTTTTCTAAGTCTGAAGTGATTAAATCTTCTGATTGTCTCCAATCTGGAAAAATTATCAAATTTATATCTTTTAAATTAAAATTTTCTTGGAGAGCAATTAATTGTTCTTGCCGCAGCAAACTTTGAATAGATGCAGGAATATCTTGAATTAACAGCAGAGGTTTTTCAATTTTGTGAACGTCTATACCCTTGATAAATATAAACAATAGTTCTGCTGCTTCCTCACTTTTGGGAATATATCTCAATATATCTATGGCTTTCACTAGTGCTTGTTTACGAATCAGACAAAATGCTAATAAACTCAGTGGATATTTGAGCCAAGATAAAGTATTAACAGCTTTTTCATAACTAACATTTGGATCACGTTTGGTAAAAATACTTTGAGGCAAATATTCTCCGTTTCGCATTAAGTTTTCACTAATAGGCAACCATCCCCCAAACCAGACTCCTGGCACTTTATATGTTATGTCAGCTAGTAAAACTTCCATTGCTGATGAGATGACAGATTTACAGTATTGAATATTGCTATGGCTTAAGAGAATATATTCATCGGGAATTTTTGTTAATAAATCTAAAATAGACTCTAGGCTTTGAGAGTGATTTGTCAAATCAAAATCTATAGAATATTCATTGATTTTCTGATATGTGGAATGTTTTAAGCTTTTGAATAGAAAATCTGGAGGTTCTAATTCGTTTTTATAATTAAGCTTCACAACACCTACCGATGGATAAGTTGGTGTTATCTGGTCTTTTAATGATGATTCGTATCTAATTTTTTGACGAAAATCACAAATCTCTAATGAATATTTCTCTAAAAACTCATTTTCTTCATTAACAGAACGCTGTTCGTGTTCAATGTTAGGCAAATTATATAATGAAGAACCATTTAGAATATTATTACAGACTTTATCCAATGTGGGATCTATACCTGGTTTTAATTGCTCTTTATTCTCATATAATAATCCTTGGGAATTAAATGAGCTAAATTTATTGCAAAACCTAAAAAATAGCGTATTTGTAAAGCGATATAATTTTCGATAATCTTCTATTGTTACTTGGGCTGATTCAGATAACAGGCTATCTACTAAAGTTATTAAGGATGGTATATCAGATTGATGAATTACATGGCGCACAGCTGAACTATATAAAGATTGCTCGGAAACAGCTGTGGGTATCCCTTTAGCAGTACACTCAATCGCCATTGTACTGAAGAAAGCGATCGCTGCATCAGTATGCCATAACAAAGCATAAGAGGTTAGCTGCTCTGATGGCATAATAATTCGCACATTTTTAGGCAGAGATAGAGATTGCTGATAGGCTCTAACAATAAAATCCATCTCAGCAGCTACATATTTTTCACCTGCTATATAAGGATGATGACGAAGTACTAAATATTCATCTCTATCTGCAAATATTTCTATTAACTTATCAATAATATCAAGTTGAGATGTAATACCAGCGAAGTCTTCAGACATGGCTAGTTCATCTTCACTAGAAGTGAATACTGCAAAAATTTTGGCATCTTCTGGGATATTTAGCTGACGACGAACAGAACTATAATCTGTCTGATAATCATAGAAGGACGAGAAATTTAAATTTTGTCCAGCTTCCCGTTCTAGCCAATATTTTTTCACCGCTATCAACTCAGAAGTAGTCAGGGGAATATTTTCCCAAGCACTAATTAAATTTAGCGCCGGTTTAGAATGAGAACAAGTATAGTTATGTACTAAAGTATAAGTGTCATTGATATATCCTCTCTCTTGAACAATCACATCAAGATTGCGTTGACGTGCTACCTCAAAAGCGATGCGAGAAGGTGCTAACCTCGCTCCTAATAAAAAGAGATGGGTTGGTTGATAAAAATCTATTAATCTAGATACTGCTTTATAAGTAATTAAACCATCAATCAAATAATCTCTGTGAACTTTTCTCACATCTGGATTAGATAGTCCTCTCGATGTAATTCTAAAGTAAGTATATATAGATGATGTCACCCATTCACCTATTGGCAAATCTTGATAGTAAGCCTCTGCATATTTTTCTGGTTCAAGAGTTTCTACCCATGTTTGAGCTAAGTTGTAATCATCTCCAATGACAAAATCTCTAATTTGTTTGTGAGGAAGTTCAAATAAATCATGAAAATATTCTCGGCTTGTCCGAGAACAATAATTACATAATTCTTTTTCCATGTCTCCTGCTCCTCTCATGATGTAGCAGGATTTAAATAGTCCATTACAGCCAATAGTTAAAACATCGCAGTCTAGCATTCTTAATACTGTGGCGAGAGTCGCATCAACTTGATGATGGAATAACCAAGCTGGAGGAATAGAATATAAAGAGAAAAATAAGACTTTCTTTTGTTCAGACATAATTCAATTTAATAAATACGGTAATAATTGTGTTCTAATCAAGTAAATTCCAAGTTACAGGTGTTCCCTTTTTGGCATCTTGCTTAATGTGTTTGCCAAGAAAAATATCATAATACTTAGGAGATAAACCAAAACCAGGACGTACTGCTTTGAGATTATCAGCAGTCAATATATCCCCAGCTTTCATGTCTTGAGAAATATAGAGCGATCGCCTAAAAGTCAAAGAATCTTTTTCAGCCTGAGTTGCCCCATACTGTATACTACCCATCGCTTGCCAAGCTCTCTCACTCTCAAGGACTAATTGTTGCATTTCTTCAGGTTCCATTGAAAAAGCAGAATCAACACCACCATCAGCCCGACACAGAGTAAAATGTTTTTCAATAACTCTGACACCTAAAGCCACACTAGCTACAGCAACACCAATTCCTAGGGTGTGATCTGATAATCCTACCTGTACATGAAATAAGTCACGTAGATGCGGAATTGTTAGCAAGTTACTATTTTCTGGAGTCGCCGGATATGTACTTGTGCATTTGAGTAATATTAAGTCTTGACACCCATTTTCTGTTGCAGTTCTCACAGTTTCATCTAATTCGGCAACTGTTGCCATTCCAGTAGAAATAATCATTGGTTTACCAGTGCTAGCAACTTTGCGAATTAGTGGTAAATCTGTATTTTCAAAAGACGCAATTTTATAACAAGGAACATTTAATGATTCCAGAAAATCAACAGCAGTATCGTCAAATGGTGTGCTAAAACCAATGATTCCCAATTCCCGACAACGTTCAAAAATTGGTTGATGCCATTCCCAATGTGTGTAAGCTTGTTGATATAAATGATGTAATGAATTACCATGCCAAAGACTTTGAGGATTATCAATATAAAATTCACCCTCATTGATATCCAATGTCATAGTATCTGCGGTGTAAGTCTGGATTTTGAGCGCATGAACTCCAGACTTAGCAGCAGCTTCCACAATTTCTAAAGCTGTTTCTAATGATTGGTTATGATTACCAGACATTTCCGCAATTATCAATGGCGGATGATTTACACTAATTTTTTTACCTGCAATACAAATTTCCTGCATCTTGTTTTTATAGTAGATTGCTACCTGTACTCACTAAATGAATTGCTTGCTTTTCCTGTTTTAATACTGTTTCCACTATTTGAAACCCAGTTTTTGTAAATGTTCTAATAGATGCTTGATTATTTTGTTTAATATAGGCATGAATTTTAACAATATGTATATTTTTAAAAATTTGTTTTTGAGCTAGTTCAATTAAGTAACTACCGTAGCCTTGATGCCGGAATTGTTGAGCAATACTAATTGATATAACAGCTTCTCTGGCTTCTATTTCATAACGAATTTGCCCAATAGGTATGTTATGTTCATTCAGCGCAATATAGAAAATGCAGTTAGGAGAATTGAGTTTTGACTTGAACCATTGCAAATGTTCTTCCCAACCGATAAATTCTGAGGAAAAAGAAGCAACACGTACTTCTGGATCATTTGCCCATTGCCACAATAATTCACAATCTTCTATAGAGACTGAACGTAGTTTTAATAAGTAGTTTTTTAAATATCTGACTATACGCTGACTACCTGAACCATCTACTAGTGATTGGCTAGATTTACTCATTGCTAATCGTCTATGAATATCCTGTGATAATTGATTAACTGCTAAAGCTATTTCATCAGCAGAAATATCGTGATACCAACCTAAATTAATAGCTGCTTTTAGGGAATGCAATTTTTGTGCGATCGCCTGTTGATTCTCAGCTAAAATTATTATCAGGCTGGGCAACCCCATAAAAGCCAATTCCCAACAAGTACTACCACCAGCAGTTATTGCTAAATCAGCCCAAGCTATCAGTTCAGGCATATTTATAACATTATTTTCTAAGCGAATAGGAAATTTTGATGCTTCCGCAGCTGATTTTAGTTGGTCATAATGAGGATTACTACCTCCAATGACAACTAGCACTTCTAAAGGATAATCTGACAGCAATTGTAATCCTTGTATTACCTTCAAAGTGACATTATCAATATCAGCACCACCCATTGTTATAAGTATTTTACTGGCTATAGATGGATTGATTCGCTGCCATCCTTGCCATTGCCAAAACTCACGGCGTAAAAGTGTGTAGCGTGTACCAAGTAATAACTGAGTATAAGGTTCTCGGTTAGTATATAATCCACCATCAGCAGAAATATTTTGATTCAAGACTATATCAGCATAATAATGATTTACGTGTCCATAATCATCAATAAACAGGATTTTCAAACCCACACTTTTAATTATTTTTTGATACTCATCATCAAAATGATAACCATCTATGACCAACCAATCACTATTAAATTTGTTTACCAACATAGCAGTTGTCTCTGCATCTTTAGTGGCTAATTGATTCGTAATTTTTAAAATTTCTATGCCTTCTGATATTAATCTTTTCTCCAGTACAGGTACTATATTAGCCATGACAAACACTGCCTTACCTCCAGCATCTTGCCAAGCCTGAGCTAAAGCTAAACAACGCATCAAATGACCAGTACCTATTTGGGTAGACACATCAACACGGAATAGTAAATTCATCTGATTTTAAATAATGGCTCTAATGGTTGACATTTGAGATATTCTTCAAGGTTATGACCTAAAATTACATCCTTCAACATTAAAAACACCTGGCGATAAACTGATAGTAATTCTTCAATATCAATATCACTATGAGAGTAGCTCATATTATGTGTTCCCAAAGTCAGAATACCTCTAGCAAACATCTCCTGTAAAAATAAAGTCTTAATCTCCCATTGACTATAGGGATGGACATCTTTAAATAGCAAAAATGACCAGCAAGGATAACCAGCAATAGAGATAAGATGACTAATTGATTGTTCCTCAATTAATTGTTGTATTCTTAATAAAATCTTTTGACCTTGTGTCCTTAATGCCTCAACAACTGGCAACTTCTGTAACTTAGTCATAGTTGCTAGAGCAGCTGCTAATGAGAGAGTTTCACCACCAAATGTAAAAGAGAAAAAGATTTCCTCCATCATCTGCATAATATCCCCTCTACCTGCTATAGCAGATAAAGGATAACCGTTAGCTAATCCTTTACCAAAAGTAGCCAAATCTGGTGTGATACCAAAATATTCTTGAGCGCCACCATTAGCAAAACGAAATCCTGTAATTGTTTCATCAAAAATTAATAACGCTCGATTTTGATGCACAAGTTCCTTAACACTTTCTAAAAAACCTGCTTCAGGTGGAACTACATTCATCGGTTCCATAATAATTGCAGCAACATCATCAGGATATTGCTCAAATATTTGATGTAACGAGTCTAAATCATTGTATTTAAAAGTATGAGTTAATGCCTGTACCGATTTTGGTACTCCTAAATTACGAGTTGTAGAACCAATATACCAATCATGCCAGCCATGATAACCACAAACCACAATATGATCCCGTCCAGTGTAAGCTCTAGCTAAACGTATAGCTCCTGTAGTTGCATCAGAACCATTTTTACCAAAGCGCACCATTTCTGCACAGGGAACCATTGCAATTAACTTTTCAGCTACTTGAATTTCTAGTGGATGAGGGAGAGAAAAAATTACACCTTCCTCTATCTGTGCGTGTACTGCTGCTGTCACATCTGGGTCATTATATCCTAGTGTAATTGCTGCTAATCCATTGATAAAGTCAATATACTCATTTCCGTCTACATCCCATACATGGCTACCAAATCCTTTAGTTAAGAAATAAGGAGAAACGCCAAAAGGATATTGAGTTTTACTCTTGCTAAAAGTTTGAGTACCTAAAGGAATAACTTGCAACGCTCTTGCTAACAGGTTTTCTGATTCTTGATAATGTTCTGACATAGTTAATTACCAATATTTTTGTTTAAAAAGAGTTCATCAGCCAATAATGATTTTTGCCAACCTTCATTTCTTATATAGCTAGTATTAATAGTTTTTAAATGAGAACTTTTATCTAGAAACTCTAAAATCTCCTGAGTTGAAAATGCTGGATTTACTGGGTATAAAGCTTCATAGATGATAGAAACCAACTCAAAATCTAATGGTTCATCTACAGTCCAACGTAAATAAGATAAATCAACATTATTTTGATACTGACCAACATGAAAACGATGAGGCTGTGAATGAATAAAGGGTGTGACGTGTTCTCTTTGTGAAGGTAGATTTGCTTCTTTCCAAGCTTGCTCCAAACAGCTAAAACGAAATATCTCTACATCTAAACCATCAGGAAAAGTTGCTTTAACTGTGTTGCTAGTATAATCAAAATTCCCTGTCAAATGATGTATAATGATTTTATCTATCAACTCTGGATCGCACAAAGGACAGTCACCTGTCAGGCGAACAATATGCTCTGGGAAAATTGAGCTAGCAGTTTGATAGAAACGATCAAGAACATCATCTAATTTTCCTCTAAAACATTCAATACCTATTTGCTGACAGCATTGTTCTATCGGATCGTCCGTAATATCTAAACTTGTAGCAACCAGTAAACGATCAATCATTTTTGTTTGTTTAATGCGTTCAATTTGATGAACTAACATCGGGATACCCAGAATAGGTTTTAATACCTTACCTGGTAAACGTGAAGAAGTAACCCTAGCTTGAAGAATTGCAATAATCATTTACTATTCCAAAAATCTACTGCTCTCATTCCTAACAAAATCACATCCATATCTTGAGCATCAACTATTACTTGTCCTCTCAGTAAACCTTCTTGCTGATATCCACATTTGATGAAAGCTTTAGCGCTTGCCAAATTCATTGCATAACAACCAGCTTTTAGTTTATTAAGATTCAGTTTTTTAAAAGCAAATTCAGTGACTAAAGCAATTGCCTCAGCAGCATAACCTTGTCCCCAAAGCTCTTTCTTACCTATGAATAAACTCACATCAGCATTCCGATGATGACAATTAATTGGTCCAAGTTTGATGTTTCCTATATGTTCTTGATTATCATTTAAACAAATAGCAAAAAAAGGCTCATCTTCTTTAGCATCCATTATTTTGACATATTCTGAAATATTATCTAAAGACCTGTGAACAAACCTAGTTTCTAAGTAGCGATTAATTTCTGGATCATTTAACCATTGATAATATGTTTCGTTAACATCACTCTGTCTAACTTCCCGTAAAAAAACTCTTGCGCCTTGGATGAATCGATGAAAAGTTTTTTGGTTTTTCAATTTTTTATACTCTAATTATTTAAACGAATGGAAATACCAGCATTTTTAATTTGCGCTCTAGTTTGCATAGGATTTTCATCTTTAAAACAGAAATAAGTTCCAGCTGCAACTGCTGCGGCTTTACCAGTTAAAAACCCTTCTACAAAGTGTGTAGCTAATCCACAACCCCCAGAAGTAATTACAGGAATAGTTACACTATCAACAACTTGACGGGTAAGTTCTATGTCTAATCCGCAACGGCTACCATCACGCTCAATTGATGTTAAAAGAATTTCTCCTGCTCCTCTGTTTGCTGCTTCTACTGCCCATTCCAGAGGATGTAAATGTGTTTGAACTTTAGCACTTTTTTTAAAAACAATATATTTACCATCTTTTTTTCGATAGTCAATACTCACTACAACGCACTGAGAACCAAAAGTTTCAGCAGCCTGATTAATCAGATCAGGTGTTTCAATGGCAGATGTGTTTATGCTTACCTTATCTGCACCATTAGATAGGAGTTTGCGAAAATCTTCTAGAGAACGAATACCACCTCCAACACAAAATGGCATAAATATTTGTTCGGCAGCTTTTTTCACCACATCTAAAACAATGCTGCGATTGTGAGTAGAAGCATCCAAATCGAGAAAAATGAGTTCATCCGCCGCTTGAGCTTCATAAATTTTTGCTTGAGATACAGGATCGCCAATTTCAATAACTTCTCCAAATTCCTTAGTAGTAACTAAAACCATTTTGGCAGTAGAACCAAAACGGCTAGGTTTCATTTGTAGTTTAGGAATGAGACGACGCTTCAGCATTGCTTAGGGATTCCATTTCAAGAAGTTTTGTAAAACTTGTAAACCATAGTTTTGACTTTTTTCTGGATGAAATTGCGTAGCGAAAATA
The DNA here is from genome assembly GCF_013393945.1 of Nostoc sp. TCL26-01. Lineage (NCBI taxonomy): Bacteria > Bacillati > Cyanobacteriota > Cyanophyceae > Nostocales > Nostocaceae > Nostoc > Nostoc sp. TCL26-01. Next base: position 6,660,512 of record NZ_CP040297.1, on the reverse strand, counting down.
TTGTTTTTACGAATTGCTACTGTAATCATTTCTCCATATTCACAAGTTGCATCGACATCAGTTTGGCGATCGCACCTCATATGATAAGAGTGAACGAAATAAAAATCTGGTGCGGACGGTAAACCTAAAAACAGGGGACTATCGTGACGATATTGCACATCATTCCAGCCAACTTGAGGCACACGTAAAGATGAATCTTCTGGCTGGAGTTTAACAACATCCGCATCTAGCCAACCTAATCCCTGATTTTCTCCACCTTCAAAACTGCGACGACTTATAGCCTGCATTCCCAGACAAATACCTAAAAATGGCTGACCTTTAATTAAAACCATTTCTTCTAATACTTCAATAAAACCCTTTTCTTTTAGGTTAAAAATACAATCTCGAAATGCTCCTACACCTGGTAAAACAATGCGTTTGACATCTCTAATTTCTGAGGCTTGCTGGCAAATTTTCACATCTGCACCAACCATTTCTAAGGCATTGTAAACAGACAAAAGATTACCCATGCCATAATCTACGATGCCGATCATAATCACCTCATCACTTGATAGTTTTATTGATTGTGCCGTTGCCAGCGTTCTAATTGAATTTCTGTTTGTTCACGTGACATTGCACCGTCTCTTGACCATTGCTCAAAATCAGGAACTTTGTCTCCCGGAGTTACTTTACTTGGTTCATGTTTATAAGGTGAAACTCCATGACTCATAGCAATTTCTAAAAATTCTGCCTCCGTTAAACCCGTATATTCCAAAAACAAATCTAGACTGGGAGGTCGCTTTCCTTCATACTCAGTAATTAGTTCCAAAGCTTCTTCAGTTTGCAAACGATTATTTCTGATATCCAGCGCCGCCAAGTGAGAAGGACGAGTATAACCACGCTTAATATATTTGATGTAATCACGTACACCTTGCATATAGCATTCGATTTTTTCATACTCGTATCCAGGTGGTACATTCTCCACGCGATCGCCTCTCCATCCTAGTTCATCTTGAATAATCTTATACTGGCGCTTCACATCCCAAGGTATATAAGAACCTAAACACACTGAACGATAATTAATTTTTCTCAGTTCTTTTAATGGTGGATATGTGAAAGGTTTGATATCTCTTTCATCAAAAGCACCTTGCAGACGCACCAGCATATCCTCTGCACTAATTCCTAAATTTACATAGCGATTAAAGCGTTTTTCATCTACTTCTTCTGGCTGATCATAACTATAGTAAGCAGTATATTCAGCAGAAGGTTCACCCCACATAATTAGAGGTGTTTGGTAACGAATTGCCACCCACATTGGATAAGAAAATATACCTGTATGACAATGCCAGCAAAAGTCTCCTTTTTCTAGAAAACTCTGTAGCATAAGTTTTTGTACAACCTTCCAGTTAGGGGTAAAAGTGTGGAAATCAACTCCTAGCTTGCGAAGACTGCGGGTTGTATTTTCGAGTAAGTTGGGACGCAAAAAACCATGATCAAATCTGACGACTAGCGGCTTAATTCCATATCTTTTGACAAGATAATAAAGTGTCCATGTACTATCTTTACCACCACTAAAAGGAACTATACAATCATAGTCATACTTGCCACGGTAAGTTTCTATCAGTTCATCTAATTCTTTTTGCTTACTATCCCAATCTATTTTGCCTTGTTTAACTTCATGTTGACGGCAAATATTACAAATTCCTTGTTGATCAAAAATGATAGTTTCGTGAGTTTCGGGAAGTAAACATCTAGCGCAACGTTTTAGCTGTGACATAATCAATTTGTTCTCGGTTTCACAGAGTATGAGGTTTTGAGCAATCTTGTAATTAAATCCTCCAATTTGTAGGATTTAGTATGTATGGGTCTGTAATTCCAAACGGATAAAAATCTTCTAGACTTAATAAAATACTCTTTTGTGCCGCATCAATAATTTCCTGTAAGTGTTGATAATTATTTAAGCCGACGATGACTATATCTATTTCTTGGAGATAATTAATGAAGGCGATCGCTGCTTGAAGAGGAGAAAGACCTTGTGAGATTATAAAATTATGCAAGTCTTTTATCTGTTCTTTAATACTATTAAAATAAGGTGGTATTTGCTCTGAATTCATCAGTAGTAAACCCTGAAGAAATATTGAACGAGCATGAATTTCTACACCTAGTTCCTTCAGTTTATATAAATGACCACTCCTTATCAAACGTTGGTCTAATATATTTATAGGTAATTGAATTAAATCAATTGTATATCTTTCTAAAATTTTATCTATATCTTCTCCTGTATATAAAGAAACTCCGATTTTTTCAATAAGCCCATATTTTTGAAAATCAAGCATCTTATCTATCAAAAAATGCCCATTTTCTACAAATACATCATTAACATTATGTATTAACAACCCATAGATTGATTCTTGGTTTAATGTACGGAGTGATTTGTAGAAACTATCCTCCAAAAATTGAGCATCATCATAGGTAATACAAGACTTAGAAAAGTGAGGTGTCTTAGTGATAATTTTAAATTTATGATTCAATGGAAGCATTTTTCCCAGGACTTCTTCACTAGTTCCATAAGCTAGTGCTGTATCTAAGACCTGAATGCCATTTTCAACAGCTAAATTTAAAATTTTTTCTACCTCTTCTTCGCGTATTTTTCCATCTTGATTGGAAATCCCATAATCTAATCCGAATTGTGCTGTACCTATACCTAGTTTCATGGTAATTAATCTTTAAATCTAAACTATTTTTTTAAGGAAAAAATTACCATTAACTCACTTTGTTTATCTTTTTGCATTGCAACTATATCGTGATTAAAGAAAACACTATCTACAGATTCTCCGAAGAAATTAAGTATGTCTGTCACTGATTGAGTACGTGAACCATCAATGGAATAACCATACATTTTTTGAATTTCTTCATCTGTTAGTGGGTTATACTCTATTCCTATCGCAATAATAGCTCCATTTCTAGCTACTCTAATGATTTCTTGAGCCGCATTTGCAGGTGCTTTACTATAGTTAAACACCCAGCCTACAATCACAGCATCCCATGAGTTATCTTCATATGGCATGGCGTGCATATCTCCTAAATCAACCCAAGGAGAGTATGATATGAGATCAAATCCTCTGATTTTTTCATGTTTAAAACCATAGCCAAGTAAGCAGAGTAAATCATCTTCGCTACGAGGGCCTATGACCAGTATGCTAGAGTTTGAGTTTAATAATTCTATGCTCGAAAAAGGTTTAATCAATCTATCAACTCTAGGAATACTAAAAGTCTGAAAATTTTCAAATGCACTCAGGTTATGAGTAATTGCATTCTTGCCTACGTCTGCTGTAGGGCTTTCAAGGACTGCAAGATTTTCCATAATGTCTACAAAGTAAATGCTGCGTCCTACATTTACTAGTAATCTGATTGGGTATATCCTTAATAATTGTTGGGTGAAACCCTCATCAAAAATTTGATTAAAATTTTCAATTATAGATAAGAAAAAAACTCTGTAGTGTTCAAAATAATTTGGCTCTTTTAAAAGAACAATTATCTGTTTAAAAATCAGTTTTAATAAGTGCATAGATACCTCTCAATAATTGAATGATTAATGTATTAATTAAAACCAAACGTTTAAATATATTTCAGGACTTGACATACTTTTAAACAAATCTGGAATATGTATACCTGAATCGATCGATATAGTTAATAAAATTCATACTCATATTATCTAAAATAACTGGACTATAAGAACCACCAAATAAACTATTGGAAAACTCCAGTTGTAGAACTAATCTCTCACCTGAAATTAATGGTTTACCTTTATGAAATCCTCGTGTATCAGCCGCAATTATTGTCCCGCATAAACCTGTGATTTCTACAATATCCTCTTGACGATAATATTGGTTAATTTCCACATCTGATATTCGTCCATCCCTGAGTAACTCTGGAGGTTTACTCTTGCGTGAACCTTTAACATAACAATGAGGGCCATTTTCTGGCGTGACTTCACTGAGGTAGATAAAAAATTTAATAAACTTAATTCTATCCATATCAAAGTGATAGAGTTGAGCCGCCGCAGAGTTAGCTTTTTTCTCAAAATTTGTACTCCACCACATTGCTACCAAATCTTGAATTGGTTTGCATCCGAGATATGCTTGAGCCACTGCCAAAATAGAAGTGTCTGTCAACAGATTTTGAATTTCAAGATTATTGATTAATTCCAACTCATCAAAATGATAAGTTGGTGCTAATAGATTGTGGCGATCGTAAAAAGTCTTGTTATGGGGAAATGGTGGATTATAGGGTAGACTTGCAGTTGTTAGCGCAAATTCTCTTAATCGATCACATATTTCTATTGGTAATTTTTCTTTGAATACATAAAACCCATCATTGTCTATTTGCTCAGTTATATAGTTAATCTCATTTTTATTTAATTCTCCTAATACACCTTGGATATCATCTAATTCATATGGAGGATTAAATTGATTAATAATCTCCGATACAATATCATTAAAGTAACCATCTGTTACACAGTATAGCCATCTAAAAGCCATGTGAGCATCACTAGGAGTAATCCTAGTTTCTGTCAAACTACTATAGCCATTCATGAAAATTTCAATTGCTTCGTTTAAGGCTATCTCATCACTGTAATTAGCTAGTTCAGAAGTAGATAACATTACAGCTAAAGTCATGGCATCTGGTTCGATAGGTTCTATTTTTTTTTCTAAAACTTTACTTGTTACCATATCACTCCTTCATTTAATTACATAATATTGTTTGTTTGAGTAAAGTAACTACTTGATCTTGGGCTGGCTCTGTTAAACCATAATAGATGGGAATGCTAATAGCTTCTTGATAGTATCTTTCAGCTTCTGGGAAGTTGCCAGCTTTAAACCCTAATTGTTGATAATAAGGCTGTGTATGAACAGGAATATAGTGCAAATTCACACCAATACCAGTCTGACGTAAACCTTCAAATACTTGGCGGTGAGTTTTATTTATTTTTTCTAGTTTGAGTCGAATTACATAAAGATGCCAACTAGATTCAGTATCTGGATGTTGCCAAGGTAATGTGATAGGTAAATCTTGTAGTAACTGGTGATATCTTTGAGCTAAAAAATTGCGGCGTTCTACAAACTCATCTAGTCGTTGCATTTGACTAGCCCCTAATGCCGCCTGAATATCAGTTATCCGATAATTAAAACCTAATTCTAGTTGTTGATAGTACCAAGAACCATGAGATTCTTCCTGCATTAAGTCTGAAGTACGAGTGATACCATGACTGCGTAATCTAATTAACTTTTGATATAGATCATCCTGATTTGTTAATAACATTCCACCCTCTCCAGTAGTAATAATCTTGACTGGGTGAAAGCTTAATACTGTTATATCCGAAAATTCACAGTTGCCAATAGATTTTCCTAAATATTTTCCGCCGATCGCATGGGAAGCATCTTCAATAACTTTGAAATCATACTGATGTGATAAAGCTGCAATTCGCTCCATTTCACAACACTGTCCCGCAAAATGTACAGGTACTAAAACTTTAGGTAAACATCCTTCCTGTTCCGCCCTCACTAATTTATGCTCTAATTCATCTATGCTCAGATTGTAAGTATTAGTATCAATATCGACAAAATCAACTTTTGCACCACAATAAAGCCCACAATTAGCTGAGGCGACAAAAGTATTGGGTGATGTCCAAAGAATATCTCCTATCCCTAAACCAGATGCTAAACAAGCTATATGTAGTGCGGCTGTGGCACTAGAAACTGCTACAGCATATTTCACTCCACAATATTCTGCAACTATTTTTTCAAACTTTTCTATAGCCGGCCCTTGAGTGATCCAATCTGAACGCAAAACTTCTATAACAGCGTCAATATCGGCTTGATTTATATCCTGTTTTCCATAGGGAATATATTGACTCATCGCTTCAGCATATCTAATAGTTGAAAACCTTTTAGCCATTCTGTATTTGTCTCAGAACTATACTCAAATCCCTCAGCAACTGGTATACCTACTTCGCTTGAAGCATTATAAGTGTAATCAATAGAATAGGAATATTCAATAGTTGGTTTAATTACATAATGATCAGCAAATTCTACTGCTAAATGAGAAGATTCCCTAGAAAACATTGCCTCATGTAGTTTTTCTCCGGGTCTCATTCCCACAATTCTTGTGGGAACTCCTGGGGCAAGTGTCTCTGCTAAATCTGTAATTTTCATGGAAGGAATTTTAGGAACAAATATTTCTCCTCCCTGCATTCTTTCAAAGCTATGAAATACTAAGTCTACCGCCTGTTGGAGTGTAATCCAAAAACGAGTCATGCGTGGGTCTGTAATCGGTATTTCTGTAGCTTTTTCTTGAATTAGTTTTTGAAAAAATGGGACAACTGATCCTCTAGAACCAACTACATTTCCGTAGCGTACTACAGCAAATCTGGTTTTCATCGTACCAACAATGTTATTGGCGGCAACAAATAATTTATCAGCAGCTAACTTAGTTGCGCCATAAAGATTAATCGGATTCACTGCTTTATCTGTAGAAAGGGCAATGACTTTTTCTACACCTTGCTCTAAAGCAACATCAATAACATTATTGGCTCCATGAATATTCGTTTTAATACATTCCATTGGGTTATATTCAGCAGCCGGAATTTGTTTAAGCGCAGCAGCATGAACTACATAATCGACATCTCGCAAGGCTAGATGTAAACGATCGCGATCACGCACATCTCCAATAAAGTAGCGCATGACTGGCGAATTAAATTCCTGTTCCATCTCGTACTGTTTTAGTTCGTCTCGTGAGTAAACTATTACTTTTCGTGGCTGATATCTATTGAGAATAGTTTTGACAAACTGCTTACCAAATGATCCTGTTCCGCCTGTAATTAAAATCGATTTATCGTCAAACATTGTTTTAACAAATCAAATGACGTGTACTAAAAAATATGCGAAAAGTTTTTGATACTTATTATGTATTTTTATTTGCCATCATTTTGCTTTTTTATTTGATTTAATACAATTTTATAATCTTGCCTGTCTGGGTGCAGCTTCACTAACTTTTCTAAAGGTGCAATAGCACCATTCATGTCTTTTAATTGCAACTTGACTAAAGATAGTTTTTCTAACGCCACTTGATTTTTTGGTTCTCGCTGTAATACCAGTTCATAACCTTGAGCTTGTTGTTGTAACAAAGATTTTTCAGATACAACGACTGATTGCGAGTGTTGGTTTTGGCTAGCCTGTTTTAGAGTTGTAGCTATGGAAAATAGACCAGAGCCAATAAACGAAACAACGGATACTATAGTTAATAAACGTTTTTTCCGTTCTATTTTTTTATTGCGAGCAACGAAATATTCTTCTCCTGAGCTAGCCATATTGCGATAATTAATGTGGTAAATACTTAGATGAAGTAAGCTTCTAGATTAAAGATTACCCATTAGCTCACAGAAACTAACATCTGAACTACAAATTTTTTATGCTTGGGTGAAAATTTGAATGAAGATGTATGAACCATGTTGTGTCGAAATGTTGATTAATTTGTAGTTATTGCTGTAGTCATGAGGAAAATAGAGATGAAGCTTGGACTACGCACTTACTGACTCAGCGATGAGACGTTGCTTACCTAAGAAGCATTAAAAGTCCAGCTTGTCTCCGTATATTTACTTGATGGGTGACTGTGGTCTGAGGAAATTGGGTGCAAGAAAATCTATGTCTGCTTTATCTCCGCAGAAAAATTAAACTTATATTAAGTTTTGCAATGATTTAATCTGGCTCTGGATGTTTGCGTTATTGTATATAACGGTTACAACTGTATGTTAAAAGTACTCTATTTGTTGTCAAAACGGATTTCTTTAGCCAATACTCTATGGGCTTTTTAAAAATTGCACAGATTTTAGTGGATGCCACAGGCAAAACCTTGTTAGCTGTTCTAGCTTTTGCTGTAACTGCCAAAATGGGGATAGCAAATGTTTTATTTGGCTGTCGCTGTAGTTTGCTTGGCGAAATTTAGGTATTGTGGTGTAATTACCGTACAAAGTCGGATTTTGTTGCCAGCTAGTAGAGTTTGTTATGGTATAGTGAAAAAGTTAAGACTAGCTTTGCCAATTACAACACTCTACGAATTAGTGACAATTGCAAGACGGAAAGCAGTTTTGATTAAGCATTTACCCAATAAAATTTTGAATTGAATCGAGGTTATGACTCAGCAAGTAATTCACCCAATGGTGAAATTGCAGCGTAACGTGCAATCACTCGTTGAATCGAATATTATCAAGCCAAGTGACAGCATTTGGAAGATAGCTTTACTTTACGGCAACGATTGGCAGCACTGGAAACAGGAGCTATTGGATTTTGGCTTCAATATGCAAGACCCGATTAGCGATTTGCTGGCGGTGGAAAATTGGGATGAGGGATAGATAGGGGCTGGGAGTTTTGATTATTCATCACTCCTCATGCACTATTTGCTTCATTTACAAGTCGCCAAGGCCGCAGCTAATTCTTGAGCAGATTGGTAGCGATCGCGTGGCAAAGGTTCGGTAACGCGGTCGATTACTTCTGTTAATTGAGGTGTCATTGTCGGCACTTTACTCACATCAAACCGGAAACCGCGCCCTTTTTGGCGATAAAACTTAAAAGGGTTTTCGCCTGTGAGGAGAAAAATTAGTGTAGGGCCGATCGCATACAAATCAGATTGAGTCAGAGGTTGTCCCCGTTCTTGTTCAGGAGCGCAATAACCTTCTGCACCTATGCGTGTACCTGGGGTTGTGCCGATTTCCTTCACCGCGCCAAAATCTAACACTGCTATCTGATTATTAGCTGTGCGTACCATCAGGTTCGCGGGTTTAATGTCGCGGTGGATGAGTGGTGGTTCTTGGCTGTGCAGGTAATCTAAAATATTGCAAGTTTGGATCATCCAGGCGATCGCTTGATTAGGTGTGACTGGCCCTGTGGTGTAAATACGTTTTTCTAAGTCTTGGCCATGAACCAATTCCATCGCCAAGTACTTTTTGCCACCTTCCACAAAAAAATCATAGTACTTGGGAATTCCTGGATGATTTAGGGATTTCAGAGTATAGGCTTCCCGTTCAAATAATTCTTGCGCTTTGGCAATTTTCGCCATATCGGCATTCATTTGCTTTAACACCAACAATTTGGGGTGTCCAGCAATTACTCCGGCTGCATCCCAAGCCAAATAAGTAGTACCCATACCACCTTGTCCGAGAGTCCGTAACACTTGGTAATGGCGGATTTTGTGTTGTACAGTCAGGGGCTGTCCGCAGTGAATACAGAACAAGTTCTGAGGAGAATTACCCTCATGGTTGCAAGTTGGAGATAAATTACCACCTTGGGGGTATGAGAATTCAGGGGAACTATTTTCTGTGAAATTCTCAATCTCAGGCGATGAACTGGCTTCAATTGCTGCTGTTGTTTCTTGGACTTGAAACTGTAATATCGGCCCTCCTTGTGCCAGTTGTAGCAAACAATTTTCTGGTAATTGACCCTGAATTACCAAAACCCCATTCAGGAAAGTCCCATTTGTCCCCTTACTAATCACTTGCCACAAAGCGACTTTATCGCCAGCATCAACCTGCCGAATTTCTAGATGATGGCGAGAAACTAAACTATCAGTCAACACAACATGATTATCCGCCGCACGACCGATGCGAATCACGGAAGAATTTTCAAAGCACCACTGTTTCAGAGGTGTTTTTTGTTGCGGTTCTAACAGGGTCAGGGTAACCACAATACCACCTAAATAAGGGTTGGAGACGAATCAATTCAAAATGCAAATTTCTTGGATTTTTGTGAGGACAAAGCAAAATAATCAATGTCCTGACTAATTACCAATTACCAATTACCAATTACTAATTACGAATTCCCCTCTAGATTTGGCCGAACTTTTGCCCGGACAAGTATAGCAGTAATGTTGTCATGACCGTTGTATTGGTTAGCTAAATCAATTAATTCTGTAACACCTTGCTCTAGGTTAGTACCGGAACTTAATAGGGGGAGTAGATGAGTTTGCCAGTTAGCTTCTAGTAAATCATTATCTGACAACCCATCGGAAGCCAAAATTAACAGACTATCCTCATTAATCTCAAAAAAATCCACATCAGGATTGATAGCTGTTTCGTCACGAGGCCCCAAAGCTTGAGTCAGTTGGTAAGCATCTGGGCGGGCATAAGCGATCGCTGCTTCCACACCTCTAGTAATCTCTCGTTGACCGACTTCATGATCTACTGTGACTTGTTCCAATCCCCATTTGCGAGTGACAGAATAAAGGCGACTATCTCCCACATGAGCCACGGCGGCTTGATTACCTTGAATCAGCAGCATTACCAAAGTAGTACCCATCCGTCCCACACCAGAACGGGCATCTTGTTGATTTTTCTCGTAAATTGCTGCATTTGCTAGATAAACAGCCTCTCGGATACTTTCTTCTGTTGGTAGTTGATTAGTAGTCCAGTTTTGTTGAAAATATAGCCGTAGAGTATTAACTGCTAACTCACTAGCTACCTCACCACCAGCGTGTCCACCCATCCCATCACAAAGAATATACAAACCACGAGCTTGCAAGTTGCGGTTTTTTGGTAATTCTATTTTTTCAATTTTAGTTTCAATACCAAAATAATCTTCATTGTGATGCCTTTGCCGACCGACATCAGTCCGACCAGCGTCTTCTAGACTACTCAACTGTACTGACAGCACAACTGTCGGCATATCATCAGCCTTGCCGTGAGTATCTTCTAACTCATCTACTTGCAGGATGGTTGGTGAGGTGGTGTTTTCTGCTTCCATTGGTTCCAAAGTGGGGATGATAGTGACTTCTAATTCTTGAGCGACTTCTGCTAAACGCGATCGCAATTGGGCGATCGCTTGAATTTTACCTTGCTCTAAATCTCCTAAAATCTGGATGACCGAACCAAACTGAGTTCTTTGGGATTGTCTAAATAACTCCTGCCAAACTTGTCCCAAAGCTTGAACAGTGGGAGGTGCTTGAGAAATAGATAAATTTTCTGCTTCCTCCTGTGCTGTTGTCTCGTCTACCTCTGGCGGAACATATTCCATCTCTAACTTACTGTTCAGAGGTTCCACATACAATCTTTGTAGGGCTATTGTCTGGTTTTCATCCAACCGCAAATTTGACAACTCCAACAAACTGTAGTGACAGTTAACTGGTTCTAGTAATGCCCATAATTGGGTCATCTGATAGCACCAGGATAAAATTTGTAACGAACTGGTTGTTTCTTTCTGCCATAAATCAAGTAGATACTGCCAATGAGAACGATCTTCAATCAACACCACTTGCAAATCACCATCTTGCCAAGCATCATGAATCTTGGGTATTTGTGGATGATTGGAGGATTTTAGAGTCATATAAGTCTGAGCCAAGCTAGGAATTCCGTTAGCTTCCAAGGCTGGCGTAGCTAACCCCTGTTGCTGATTGGCTAAGATTGCGGCAATTGGCGATATTTGATAAGGTTGGCAATCTAAAACTTTCACACCCACTTCCGCACTTTCAGCCGCTAGCGATTCCAATAACTGATAACGCTGTTCTTTGTCTAAATAAGAGCCTGCACTCAATAGACATGGAGAAAGTGCAGTACTATCTTCCTGCTCAATTATCTCTTTTACCTCTTCTTTCCCAGTCACCAGTCCCCATTGCCCCTTATCCCCAGAGGGGGCCCCAAGTTCCCCAATTCCTCTCTTGACAATTGCCCACCAAACTGTACCGCATTCCGCACCACAGTTATGACAATGCTGGGTATTCGCAGGTACTTCCGCACTGCATTCAGGACAAACCTTGTGGGACAAAGAAGCACCACAATTTTGACAAAATTTGTTAGTGTTGGGGTTTTCAAATTCGCACTGAGGGCAAATCAGCATAGTGGAAGTTCCTTCATTCCCGTTCCAAGGTGCTTCTAGCCACTGAGATCCAAAATGCCACAATTGACCGCCCCTGCCTACAGTAGACTTGCCAAAAATTGTGGTTTCATCAGTGAATTTTGGTGGCAGTATTAATTGTGACGCATATTAGGCAAAGATTGCAGATATCAGCAAGATAGTTTTGGGGATTGGTCAATAGTCAATAGTCAATAGTCAATAGTCAATAGTCATTGGTCATTGGTCAATAGTCAATAGTCAATAGTCAATAGTCATTAGTTATTGGTCATTGGTCATTGGTCACTATTTTACTAATCCCTCACTCCCTCACTCCCTCACTCCCTCACTCAGCACTCAGCACTCAGCACTCAGCACTCCCTCCGCACTTTTTATTTACCATTCAGCGCTAATTGGATGGTAAAACAGGTACGGTTTGACTCGCTTTCTACTTTTATTGTTCCTCCTAGTTGCTCGATGAGTTTTTGGACTAGTGCTAGACCTAAGCCTGTACCGCCTTGTTTCCAAGGATCGTTACTGGGAATGCGGTAGAATTTATCGAAAATCCGGGGTAATTCTAGCGTAGGAATTTCTACACCAGTATTAATTACTTGGAATAGGATATCTGGAGATTTGTGTTGGGCGGCGATGGTGATGACTGCGCCTGGAGGGCTGAATTTACAAGCGTTAGTGAGCAGTTCTATCAAGATACGTTCTAAACTGAACGGATTAGAGGTTAAGGGGGGGAGAGAGGGATCTAAGTTAATCTGTAATTGTTGCTGGCAAATATGAAAATTTCGGGTTTTAAATTGCTCTACTATGCGCCACAACCATTGCTGTAGATGAATTGTTTCCAAAACCCAAGGTTGAGCATTGGTGTCGAGACGTTGTAAATCGAGAAAATTATTAATCAGATTTATTTCTCGATCGCATTCATGATCTAATATTTCAAAATAACAAGCTGATTTTAGGCGATCGCCTGCTGGTTTTGTCATTTCTGACAAAAAGTTTTGTTCTCGATCCAGGGCGATTCCTAACATTTGAATCGCCATTTTCATATTAGTTAAAGGTGTACGTAGTTCATGGGAAACCGTACCCAAAAATTCGTCTTTTAGTTGAGTGAGGCTTTCTATTGCTGCTAACTGAGATTGTTTTGTTTCGGGGACTTGTTCCACTAATTTTGCTGGGGTAATGTCCTCACAAACCATCAAAATAGTTGTCTTTTTATCAGAATACTGCTCACTATCCAGGATTAATCTTAATATGACTTTTACGCATTTTGCCTGATGAGTAGGAGATTCTAAAACTAAGCCTCCACAGTGAAGAGCATTTTCTGATTTAGTTTGTAAAAGACTTATGAAAGCTTCAGAGAGTTTTTGCAGGTCTGGCTGAGAAAATAATTTAAAAATGGGCTGTTGGATTAATTGTTCTGGTGTGTACCCAAGACTATTAGCTCCAAACTGGTTGACAGACAAAATCAGTCCTGTTGTATCCAAATTGAAGTATACAGAGGGAAGATTTTCATACAACATCCTATACTGTCGGAGTTCCTCTTGGGTACGACGCAGCTTTTCTGCTGTCCCAAGTTCTATCTTGGAGGCAGTTTCCAATGCCAATTCTAGGCGTGTAGGATGCGTATGTGTTTGATGACAGTGCGATCGCTGATTTAGGCTCATAAGACTGTAACTTGTGCCTAAGTAAGGGCTGATAAGAAAAATTCCAAATTAAAGATAGTTGAAGTTAACGGTTTAAACGCTTGCGGATTCCTTTATGAGAAAGCGCATCATGGAGTAATTTGACTTCCGAAGGAGTAAGGTCACGCCATTGACCTAAAGATAGATCATTTAAACTTAAATTGCCTATACTCACCCTAATTAATCTTAAAGTGGGAAAACCTACAGCCGCCGTCATTCGCCGGACTTGGCGATTTTTCCCTTCAGTCAAAGTCATCTCCAACCAAGCAGTCGGAACATTTTTGCGAAATCTGATTGGCGGATGGCGATCGCCCACAGGTGGATTTTCAGGTAATAACCTGACTTTTGCTGGTCGCGTCCGATAATCTTGAATCTGCACCCCTGTTTGTAACTTGTTTATAGCATCTAGATCGGGAATGCGCTCTACTTGCACCCAATAAGTTCGCTCATGTCCAAAACGCGGGTTAGACAGATGATGTTGCAATTGTCCATTGTTTGTTAATAAAAGTAACCCTTCACTATCCCAATCCAAACGCCCCACCGGATAAACATCAGGCACATCAATATAATCTTTCAGGGTGATATGCTCTGGAGTCTCCTGAGTAAATTGACTCAAGACTCCATAGGGTTTATGAAAAATAATGTAGCGATCGTCAATAGTCATTGGTCATTGGTCAATAGTCAATAGTCAATAGTCAATAGTCAATAGTCATTGGTCATTGGTCATTGGTCATTAGTCGAAAGATTCTCTTGTTGTCCCTCACTCCCTCACTCCCCCACTCAGCACGGGCTAAACGCCCCGCTACCGCTAACAGCACTCAGCACTCAGCACTCATTACTCCCTTTCAACCTAAAATAAAAATAACCTCCAATGCTGCGCCAAAGTTCTATGACTATTGCTCAATCTTCTGAACTAGGCATTACCCATCTTCCCGACCATACTGAGTTACCAGAGTCAGACGGAACATTTGTGAAAAATTTTCAAGAACACCCTCAAAGTATCCTGCTGACAGACTCCGTTACGAGTGTTTTGCAACAATTACATCCTGATAATCAATACGCTATTGGTCAAGATTGCGGGATCTATTGGCGTTTAACCGAACCTCCTGAAAAAGGCGCTGAAGCACCTGATTGGTTTTATGTACCCAATGTACCACCAATGTTAAATGGTAAGTTTCGGCGTTCTTATGTCTTGTGGCAAGAGTATGTTGCACCGTTGATTGTCTTAGAATTTGTCTCTGGTGACGGTTCTGAGGAACGAGATAAAACACCCGTGACTGGTAAATTTTGGGTATATGAGCAAGCGATTCGCGTACCCTTTTACGGTATCTATGAAGTTAGTAAAGCTAGCGTGGAATTATATCACCTGGTAGATGGTCACTATGAACTAGTGCCAGCTAACGCACGAGGTCACTATGCTATTCCTGCAATGGGTGTGGAATTAGGCATCTGGCAAGGTCAGTATAAAAATATGCAAGCACCTTGGTTGCGCTGGTGGGATGCACAGGGAAATTTGTTATTGAATAGTGATGAGCAATGCCAAGTGCTAACTACGCAAACCCAAGTACTATCACAAGAGTTAGAGCAAGAACAGCAACGTGCTGAACGTTTAGCAGAAAAGTTGCGTCAATTGGGTGTTGACCCTGATCAATTGTAAGAAGCGATCGCTATAATTTTTTTGACGAAATTATCCCAATCTTATCAACATAATGAAATTTTTAATATATTTAAAATATAGGACTAGCTTAACATGAAAAATCAAGCTAATTATTACACTGATTTTCAATCATCTTAATTACCTTAAATGCTTTTTCATAATAATCTTTTATTGTTGCATACGTAATGCCAACATCTTGACCATGTGCGATATTATTTCTGTTAGCAACAATACTATCAATGGCATCTTTTAATTCGCCTTCAGTAGCTTTTCTAAGATTTGATTCCCATTCTGGGCTAAATGCTCCTGTTAATTGAAGTATTTTTTCCATTTTAGGGTTTTGTAGATCATCTAATTTACGTTCCACAAAGTTCGCTATATTTGGAATAGCCTTATTTTTTGCATATTGACTATATATTGCACGTATTGAATTTTCTATAAATCCTGATACTAATATACATAAATATCTTGCCC
Organism: Nostoc sp. TCL26-01; assembly: GCF_013393945.1. Lineage (NCBI taxonomy): Bacteria > Bacillati > Cyanobacteriota > Cyanophyceae > Nostocales > Nostocaceae > Nostoc > Nostoc sp. TCL26-01. The sequence goes on along the minus strand of NZ_CP040297.1, from coordinate 6,644,832 downwards.
AATGGGCTTTAAGTTCAATATCATCCGGCAATTTATTGATTTTTTCAAATAAACTATCAAGTTTTTGCTTGGCTTTTATCACCTCAAGATTTTTCATTCTACTTCAGCAAACGTATTAGTCGCAATTCTTATTCTATTTTCAATATTCTTTTCTTCAGATGTACGAGCTGTATTCACTGTGACTGCAAGAAAATTCTGATTTTCTAGTAGGCTAGTGTATTTTGATTTTAAGTCTTCACAGTCATTAATATTACCCTTCTCTAATCGACGAGCAACACCTATCATAACTGCATCAAATACAGATGCGTTTAAAACTTTTTTAGGCTTAAAAGCCTTGTCGCCAATACATTGATAAATTTTGTTAATTGTTGTTTCAAATAAACTTCTAATTTGTTCACTAGAATAGCATTTTAAATGCCGATTTTTACCCATAAAGTTGTTGAGAAAATTCTTCATAGGTTTCTTGTATTCATTCTCTTTAAAATAAAGTGCAATAAAGCGGAGAATGAGTTCTTCATCTCTCAAGTTTTTATCATCTTTACCATATATAGACCGCCATGCAGAATTCTGGTTGAGTTCCTTTAATAAATCGTTAAATTCTCCATGATAGATGGAAGAGCGAATCTCTTGAGACTCTAATCTTGTGCCACCTGTATTGAGTCTTTGGAAAATATGATAAATGCTACTATCATCTTCCGATGGTTCGTCTTGGTTGACAATAGTTGCGTGTATAATCGAATCGTCTAATCGGCGACGATCTTCATGGGGAAGAGTGTTGTAGGTAAGACCCTCAAATTGCAGTTGTACATTTTTAAGAGTAAACTTTTTTTCGTTGCCATTATCTTGGAATAATCCTGTATAGAAAGATTGCAGCGTCCGCAATCTTTGTTGACCATCAATAACTAATAGCTTTTGTGTTTCTTTTTCTTTTGATAAAAAGATACCTGGAACTGGTAGCCCAAGTAAAAGTGATTCAATGAAACGTGAAGCCTGCTCCAATTTCCATACATAACGACGCTGAAGTGAGGGAATGTATATACTGCCGTTTTCTAAACGTTTTACAAGACTATCTACAGGGTAGTCTGCTCCATAGCTAGTAATTGAATATTTAAATGGAATGATCTCATTTTCCTCATTCTCCCAATTCTCTGGATTTTGAGTTGAAGTTTCTTCATCCATAAAATCTGATAAAGACTCTGCTTTACTATTTGGTTCAATAGTATTCATCCTTCAGCGTCGCCTCTTGACATTTCATTACAAACTAATTATAGCGATCGCCCCCACGACACTTCAGGAATTGTTAACACCCTTGCCTCCAATCATAAGCAAAGTGATACACTACATCCATGCTAGGGGTGCTTGCACCAACAGGCTGAGATCACACCCTTAACACCTGAGTCTGGGTAATACCAGCGAAGGGAAGCTGTTTATCGAGGAATTTCATATGCGGACAGAATGGATTGCCAAGCGGCGTGGGCAAAGTAATGTTACTCAAATGCACTACGCACGCCAGGGTGTCATCACCGAAGAAATGTACTACGTTGCTCAACGGGAAAATCTGCCTCCAGACCTGATTCGGGAAGAGGTAGCACGGGGGAGAATGATTATCCCTGCGAATATAAATCACACCAACTTAGAGCCGATGGCGATCGGTATTGCCTCTAAATGTAAGGTAAATGCTAACATTGGTGCTTCTCCCAACTCCTCTAACTTGCAGGAAGAAGTTGATAAATTAAATCTCGCAGTCAAGTACGGTGCTGATACCGTCATGGATTTGTCCACAGGTGGCGGGAACTTAGACGAAATTCGTACCGCCATCATCAACGCCTCACCCGTTCCTATCGGTACAGTGCCAGTTTACCAAGCATTAGAAAGCGTCCACGGCACAATTGAAAACCTGACACCAGAAGACTTTCTTCACATCATCGAAAAACACGCCCAGCAAGGTGTAGACTATCAAACCATCCACGCCGGGATTTTAATTGAACATTTACCCTTAGTCAGAAGCCGCATCACTGGCATTGTTTCCCGTGGTGGTGGGATTTTAGCTCGGTGGATGCTGCATCACCACAAACAAAACCCACTTTACACCCACTTCAGCGACATTATTGAAATTTTTAAGAGATATGATGTCTCCTTTAGTTTAGGTGATTCTCTCCGCCCTGGTTGTACACATGATGCGTCTGATGAAGCTCAGTTAGCCGAACTGAAAACACTGGGACAACTCACCCGCAAAGCTTGGGAACATGATGTACAGGTGATGGTAGAAGGGCCTGGACACGTGCCAATGGATCAAATCGAGTTTAACGTCAAAAAGCAGATGGAAGAGTGTTCGGAAGCTCCCTTCTATGTGCTGGGGCCATTGGTGACAGACATTGCTCCTGGTTATGACCATATCACCTCAGCGATCGGTGCAGCGATGGCTGGTTGGTACGGTACAGCGATGTTATGCTATGTCACACCAAAAGAACACTTGGGATTACCTAATGCTGAAGATGTCCGCAATGGGTTGATTGCCTACAAAATAGCAGCTCATGCGGCTGACATTGCCAGACATCGCCCCGGTGCAAGAGACAGAGATGATGAACTATCTCATGCTCGTTACAACTTCGACTGGAATCGTCAGTTTGAATTATCCCTAGATCCAGAAAGAGCTAAGGAATATCATGATGAAACTTTACCAGCAGACATTTATAAAACTGCTGAGTTCTGTTCGATGTGCGGGCCGAAATTCTGCCCGATGCAAACTAAGGTTGATGCTGATGCGCTGACGGAACTAGAAAAGTTCTTGGCGAAAGAACCTGTCAGAGGCTAGGGGCTAGAGGGTGTTGAGATCCCCAACTTCTTCAAGAAGTCGGGGATCTCGCAATCCATCAAAACAACTCTTAGAATCCCATTGCTTGAGCAACAGATCCTAAGTCGGCGGCAATGCCTTGTTTAAATTGACTGTGACTGTGTTTAATGGCTGTATCTGGGTCTTTTAAGCCGTTGCCAGTGAGGACACAGACGACTGTTGCACCTGTGGGTACTTGGTCTTTGACTTGCAGTAATCCCGCGACAGATGCGGCGCTAGCTGGTTCGCAGAAGATACCTTCAGATGATGCCAAAAGTCGGTAAGCATCGAGAATTTCTGCATCGGTGACGGCGTTGAAGTTGCCCTGACTGGCGGATTGGGCAGCGATCGCTTTATCCCAACTGGCTGGATTACCGATGCGGATGGCGGTAGCAATTGTTTCTGGATGGGCTACTGGCTGACCATGCACCAAGGGGGCTGCACCTGCTGCTTGGAATCCCATCATTTTGGGTAGGCGATCGCATTTTCCATCTTGGTGATATTGACAAAAGCCCATCCAATATGCTGAGATATTCCCTGCATTACCGACAGGAATACACAGCCAGTCTGGAGCATTACCCAGAGCATCGACAATTTCAAAAGCTCCTGTTTTTTGTCCTTCCAAACGGTAGGGATTAACTGAATTCACCAAAGTGATGGGATAGCTTTCTGCCATCTCCCTGACAATCTCTAAAGCCCGGTCAAAATTGCCTTTAATTGCTAATACCTCTGCCCCGTAAAGCAAAGCTTGCGCTAATTTACCTAACGCCACATAACCATCAGGAATCAAGACAAAGGCATTCATCCCCCCACGTCGGGCATAGGCTGCGGCTGCGGCTGAGGTGTTACCGGTGCTGGCACAAATCACCGCTTTGGCTCCAGCTTCCTTAGCTTTGGAAATTGCCATTGTCATCCCCCGGTCTTTGAAACTGCCAGTGGGGTTAAGACCGTCGTATTTGACAAAGACATTGACTTGTCTACCAATGCGTTCTGCGATCGCCGGCACCGGTATCAAGGGTGTGTTACCCTCTAGCAACGTCACAACCGGTGTTTTGTCACTCACAGGTAAGTACTCACGATAGGCTTCTATGAGTCCAGGCCAGGGTTGGCGATGAGATTTAGCAATAGACAAGCTCAAAGTCACGGGATTTAAAAGTTTTTCGCTAAGGATTTTGATAACTAGAAAAGTTTTCTATAAATGCCAGTCTATCTCAAAATTTGACTGGAATAAAGAGGCTAGGGGCTAGCCTCTCTAGTTGCTTCAAAGTTTGTACTTTCCCAAGAATTAAGTATGATTTGCTTTAGTTAAATACTATCCGTGAAATTTCTTAATAATCTTTATACAAAAAATAAATAATGGGTGTTACTCCTCAGTGCGAAAATGCTATACTGTGCTAAGTAGATGCACCCTGATGATCTGGAGAGCTGCCCAAGTGGCTCTCCTTTTTTGATTGAGCAGAAAAAAGGGGAGAAGAATTAACGACTAATCTTAATTACGTAGCTTGCTTCTCGCCCTTGGCGAGTATTACGAATTACGTAGCTTGCTTCCCCAAAGGGGTATTACGAGTTGATATAATCGCCAGTCAAGCCACTAAATGTTTAGTTGTAAGGGTGGGAAAATGTCGGACTGGCAGGAAATTGCAGGTGGGATTACAGCCCCAAAAGGATATAGAGCAGCAGGAATTACTGCTGGGTTGAAACCTTCGGGGTTGCCTGATTTAGCTTTGATAGTGTCAGATGTAGAGGCGATCGCAGCTGGTGTGTTTACCACAAGTCAAGTTAAAGCCGCCTGTGTAGATTATTGTCGTCAACGCCTGCAAGCCAAGCAGAGTGCTAGTGCGATTCTCTGCAACGCTGGACAAGCCAACGCTGCCACAGGTAGCCAGGGAATTAGAGATGCTCAAGAAAGTGCAGAGTTATTAGCAAAAGAGTTACATATTTCCCCAGAAGCAATTTTATTAGCTTCCACCGGTGTCATCGGTCAACGAATTAAGATGGAAGCTTTACGCAATGGCATTCCTAAACTAGTCGCATCCCTTTCCGAAACAGGTTCAGATGCTGCCGCCGGGGCAATTATTACCACAGATTTAGTCACTAAATCCATTGCTTTAGAAACAACTATAGGCGACCGTCCAGTCCGCATTGGTGGCATTGCCAAAGGTTCTGGCATGATCCACCCCAACATGGCAACCATGCTAGCCTTTGTCACCTGCGATGCCGCAGTTTCTCCCCATCTTTGGCAACAGATGCTAACAAGAGCCGCAGATAGAAGCTTTAATTCCATCACTGTAGATGGAGATACCAGCACCAATGATAGTTTAATTGCCCTAGCCAATGGTCAATCTCGCACGCCAGCGATTACCGACATTGGTGTAGAATTCGAGAAATTAGAGGCCATGCTGATAGCAGTTTGCCAGCATTTAGCCAAAGCGATCGCTCGTGATGGTGAAGGTGCAACTTGTCTTGTCGAGGTGCAAGTCACAGGCGCACACGATGAATCAGCCGCTAGACAAATCGCTAAAACCATTGCCGGTTCATCCTTAGTTAAATCGGCAATTTTCGGTCGTGACCCCAACTGGGGACGCATCGCCGCCGCCGCCGGACGTGCCGGTGTACCCTTTGAGCAAGAGAACCTACAAATTAAGTTAGGCAATTTCCTACTGTTAGAAAATGGTCAACCTCTAACATTTGACCGTCCAGCTGCCAGCGCTTATTTAAAACAAGCGGCGGCGGGTAAATATCTTCAAGCGGATACAGTCTTAATCTCCGTCAGTGTAGGCAATGGTTACGGTACAGGTAAAGCTTGGGGTTGCGACTTGAGTTACGACTACGTAAAAATTAACGCTGAGTATACAACTTAGCGAAGAGTGCAGCCCAGTCTGACACAAGAAAGTTAATTTACTCACCACTCACCTCACATCTTGCACCTAGCCCTAGCGATTAGAAATCGCGGCTATACAAACCAAGTCCTCCTGCGCGGACTAAACGTAAAATCAAGCTTTTAACCCGCGTAGGCGGGTTTTGTCTGTGTAGCCGCGACTTCTAGTCGCTTGGTGCAAGATATTAAGTCACCACTCAAGACTCAGCACTCAGCACTGAGTTGGTGAACTTGAGATTAATTCTCATCCCGTCCATGAACTTCAGCTGGCGGACTAGTTGCTTCCACAGCTGTGAATGGTTCTAAAATCTTGTAGTAATGGCTTGCTCCTTTGGGTACAGTCCAGGAACTTCCTGCCTCCAGTAAGATCATCTGTCCTTCAGTATGTAACTCTGCACGACCACTAATTACATATCCAACTGTCTCATAGTCGCGGCTAGTTGGTTGTTTATCTTCACCAGGTTGTTCTTTTTCCCAAAGACGCATAGAAATAGATTTTCCTGAAGCCAAATATTTTTGACCTAATTTACCTTTGGGAGAATGGGTAGAGTCTATTTTTTTAACGCTAGTATCACTCATACTTGATCACCTTATGGTTTGAGAACGACTTTGATGCAGTTATCTTGTTTGTTTTAAAAATTTCATGTCAGGATTTAGGAGCCAATTTAATTAAATCTAGAGACGCAATATCTGACATCTCTAGACTTACTTGCCGTCGTTATTTCCTGGTAAAATTCAGCGCCAAATTTTAGCGATCGCGTCTCCGATTAGGCTGTTGATAATAACCACCTTCTTTACCAGTAAAAGGCTCAACAGTTCTATCTACTTTTCTTTGGACGAATTTTTTATACTCTTTAGTAGCTCTGGGAGTTTCTTCGTCTAAGTTTAACTTTTCTCGAACGTTCTCAGCCGTTTCTTTGAGGCGATTTTGAGCTTTTCGGACTTGATTATCACTTGTGATATTTTGATCTGGAGTACCTTTGTAGTAAATACCTTCTGGAGTTTTGACTGTATCAGCTTGGGCAACTATAGCTTGATTGTAAGTAAAAGATTGACTCACAAAAAAAGTTGTAGCAATCACACAAACAATCAAAATCTGACGCAGCAGAACATTTTGTATCCAAGGAATTAAGCGATTCATAGAGTTCCTTAATTACGTTATGGATATATTGTGACTATATTCAAGATAATTAAACATCATTTCGTAGACAGAGTTATTAATCAGTATTTAGTCATAGTTTATGATTAATAACTCATTACTTAATACAACTAAGCATTATATTTTAAGACAAATTGATATAGCGTTTCTTAGTCTACTGAGGTACAAGTTTATCTGCGTTTATCTGCGTTTAATTATTCTAGACTGTTGCTATAAATATAGAGAGTGGGAAAATGTATTACCACTCCCTATTTCCTACGACCTATTCCTTGATGTGATTACATAGAAACAGCCGCACCTGTTGTTGGCTTGGGAGGCTGAACTGTAGTAGCTAAACATGAACGATATAGCTCTACCAATCGTTGTTCGTACTGCAATAAATCTTGATAAATTTCTTTGAAAATAGCTGTTGCTACTGGATCAGTGTACATTGCACACAAGTTGCCAATATCACCAATTCCTGTTTGCACGTCACCCAAAGCGCTACGGATTTGATAGATATCATCACTACCAGTTAAAGCCGTTTTTACCTTAGCATATTGATTAGCAATATTTGCGGCTAGAGAAGGTTTTTCACCAAGTCTATGCAAATATGTTTCTAATATTTCAATGTGACGCTGTTTGTTGGTAATCAAATCTTGAAACAGGGCTTTTGCTTCCACATTTGATTCTTTTTCTAGATACTTTTCTAATGCTTCTTGTGAATAACGTTCTCCACTGAGAGCAGTATTTAAGCCTCGAACAATATCACCCTTAGTTGAACCACCCCAAGCATCAGCTAGTTTCCACCATTCGGCGCTAGCATCTTTTTCATCTGGCAGTGCCGCATCTTTACCACCATAACCCAAGCGGCTTAAGATAGCTGTGGTGAAAATTGCCAAATCTCCAGGTTCACGGGATGTAATCAAATTCCCGTCAACGACTAGGGCTTCATCTAAGTAATTTGCTCCGGCGTTAATCATATCCTTGCGGATAGCACTAAAGCCTGTAGCTCGTTTACCTTGAAGCAAATCGCCTTCAATCAACACTTGTGGCCCATGACAAACCGCAGCTACCCATTTTCCCTGCTGCATCGCCTCTTGTACGAAGCGGACTGTATTGGGGTTGCGTCGCATTTTATCAGGAGCCATACCACCAGGAATTACCACAGCATCAAATTCTGAAGCGATCGCCTCTGTAGTGGTAGCATCAGCTTGGATCGATAGCTTACCACGTTTGCCTTTATATTTTTCATTCGTCCGTGAACCAAGCACAACCACTGTAAATCCTGCTTGCTTAAGGGCGTTACAAGGAAGAATAAACTCTATATCTTCCACTGCTTGCTCAATGAGCATAGCAACTTTTTTCTGTCCGAAATGACTGTTATTGTTGGTCATATTTCTTCCTACTTAACGGTGGTCTTAATTGGATTTATATAGTTAGGCTGGAGTTAGGCTGGCACTTCATTTATGGGTGATGTACCAAACATTTCTTCGTAGTCACGAGAGAAGTGAGCGTGGAGTTTAGCAAACTCTTCTGGTTTAATTGCATTTTGTAATACGGCAAAAACTGCACGCACATGAATTGCTGTAGTTATGGGTTCTGTATTCTCTTTTTGACTGACGCGGACGATAAAAGCTTGTAAATCAAAGTCTTGATCTGGTTTTGTCTCTGTGCCTTGTAAATATGCTGCTAATTCTTGGGGTAATTGGGCAGCTAAAGCTTGAGATTCTGCACTAGAAATACGTTCCTTAATAGTTTCTAGGGTTGCACAAGTAGCTCTTTCTGCATCTTCACGAGAATTTGATTGAGCTAGGCTTTGCACGTGAGTGATGAATTCATCGTATTGCACTTTACTACCTCTGCTAATACCTGAGAAAAGTCATTTTTAAAAACCAATCTGTTAAAATAAGCTCTTTTATAAAAAAGTAGTTATGAGTTAAAAGCTTATCTGCTGCTTTTATTTAACCTAAAAACTTTCAACCCATAACTAGCAGATTCAACTACAAGTGGCTTGACCTTGATTTCATATTTATCAGCTTATGTGATTGTCGATAAATTTTCTTCGTTCCCCAGAAATAGATGATTTTATTTCTAAAGTTGTACATCCATTGCAGTACAACCTCTAAGGCAGAAACAGCTATGCTAAGAATATAGAAATTGTTGATGTTATGGCAGAAGAAACTAACAATCAAGAGATTAAATCCGATGATTTGCCACAGGAAATTACCGAATCCTATGGTACTGGTGTCAAAGATTTGCCAGGATACAACATCGGTGGACGTGTGTTGCAACAGAGAAGGCAAGAATATACAGAAACTAGTCCAGAACTAACTGGTGGCGATGTCGATGCTTACTGGCAAGATGCAGATGCGGTAGGAGATGAAGCTGTTGGTGGTACTTCCCCTACTCCTGATCAAAATGTGACTGAGGAATTAGAAGCAGCCGTGGGATTAGAAATGGACGATAAAGCTTTTCTGCGCACCAACGAAATTTTAGAACAACGTGATGATCGACGCTGGGAATTAGATCCGATGTCTTCTGAAGATTATCAGGATAGGGGATAATTGACCGTTGACTATTCAACATCTGGAAAAGTGGTGTAGGGGGAATTAATGAATTGTCCCTAACAAAGATTGAGAGGAACGCAGAATTAATTTTTACTAGATGTCTATTGACTTTTGACTATCCTCGTTAGGTACTTCACTTCTTAGCAAGAAAATTTTTTACGTCAGTCTTAACTTATCTGATTTGAGTAAATTATCACAATTTCTCGTATGTCTCTCAAGTAGTTTGGCTAGGTTTGAGGCTACTATTACAATGGAGACTATTGATCAATGAGGAAGACGAATGACCCAAGTGGTTCTAGGAGAGAACGAAGGTATAGATTCAGCTTTGCGTCGGTTTAAACGCCAGGTTTCCAAAGCTGGGATATTGGCTGATGTTAAGTATCATCGACACTTTGAAACACCATTAGAAAAACGCAAACGTAAAGCAGTGGCAGCTAGACGTAAGCGCCGTTTTAAATAAACCTATTTAGTCTGCATGGGCTTTGTTTGAGGATATTACCAGAAAACAAGCAACAGTTAAGTTGCCACTATTGTGATCATAATAAAAAGATATGTGCCGCACCCCTGATAGGGGTGTGCGTATATCACGTTTTCAAAGATAAGTGATTGAAGATTAAGAAATTTCTGAAATTTCTATAGTGCGACTATTGCAGCGATTCATCGCTTTTTCTACTCCTTGTTTGAGGCTCAATTCTACACACTCGACAACGAATTGCAGCACCAGCGACATCAAAGGAGTTTCCCCGGCAGAAAATTTTCCTAACACATGAGAGACAGTCTCAGAATTATCACCATTAGCGGCATTTTTAGGTTTGCCAATGCCGATACGTAAACGGGGAAAGTTTTGAGTGCTAAGATGAGCGATCGCACTTTTCATGCCATTGTGTCCCCCAGCCGAACCAGATAAGCGTAAACGAGTCTTGCCCAAAGGTAAATCCAAATCGTCATAGATAATCAAGACAGACTCGGCAGGTAATTTGTACCAGCTTGTCACTGCTTGTATTGCTTGTCCCGAACGATTCATATAGGTTAAAGGTTTCAGTAAGCGAATCTTGACTCCTCCTGGTGCAATACCTTCACCGTATTCTCCCTGAAACTTACGATTTTCACTCACGGGAATTTGCCAAGCACGAGCAAGGGCATCAACAGCCGCAAAGCCAATATTATGGCGTGTTTGGTCGTATTTTGGCTCTGGGTTCCCCAACCCGACAATTAGCTGGGGAATCACCAAAGCAGGTTGTGTTACAGATTCCGTCATTTTATTTATAATCAATCGAATCGCAACACATAATTAAGCCGAGGGGGAAGAACCAGCACTATCTTTTTCTAATTCCACCGCTTCCAGTTGCTTAGGTTCAAGTTCGGCAGTAGTTTTCACAGCTTGCTCTAATTGTTCAGCTTCCCGTTTAAACTCATTTTGAAACTCATTAGAAGCTTCCTGAAAACCACGAATTGCTTTTCCCACACTGCGGCCGATTTCTGGCAATTTTTTCGGGCCAAAAATTAATAACGCCACTACCATAATTACAGCCATTTCCGGTAAACCAATACCAAAGATATTCACGATGCAGTTGCTCCTGTTAAGTACGTCTTTTGTCTGAGTGAGTAAACATCAAAGTACTGATGAATCCACACCCATATTAACTCTTACCATTTATAGCGATCGCCCGGTAAACTGAACATAAACTGATCATAAAACTCCTCAACCAAAAGACTTTTCCGCCTATTCTCTATATCCTTAAGTATGAGATTAACGTTTTCGCCTATTTCATCCCACAGCTAGATTACCAGCTTTATGAGAATGGTAGAAAATCCATAATGCAAAAACTGTGTAATTATATCCTATATCGGCTTTTTTGTAACAGTTACAATTGAAAAGACGATAAAGTTTGATCCACCGATACTTGGCACTTTGATTTGGGAGTGGTAACAGTGACCTATGAGATGAACTCTAATATCTCGGAAACTATCTTTATCGGCGATAGCGAGATGGCAGCGCTCATGCGATCGCATGATTGGTCACAAACATCTTTGGGTACGGTGGAAACTTGGTCACAGAGCTTGAAGACAGCCGTGCGAATTATGTTAACCTCTCGCCAAGCCATGTTTGTGTGGTGGGGTGATGACTTAATCAATCTCTACAACGATGCTTATAGAGCCATTCTCGGTGGCAAACATCCACAAGCTCTTGGTGAAAAAGCCACGGTTGTCTGGCGCGAAATTTGGCATCAGGTGGGGCCTCGCGTGGAAACAGCACTGCGGCAAAATCAAGGTACTTATGATGAAGCTCTATTGTTAATCATGGAGCGAAATGGCTACCCAGAAGAAACTTACTACACCTTTTCCTATAGCCCTGTGCCAAATGATGATGGCGGTATTGGTGGGATCATCTGTGCCAACACTGAGGATACGCCGCGTATCATTGGTGAGAGGCAACTGTCATTATTAAAGGAACTGGCAGCCAAAACAGCAGATGCGCGTACATTCGATGAAGCTTGCACTCTCAGCAGCAGCTGTCTGGCCACCAACCCCTATGACTTGCCCTTTGCAATGATTTATCTGCTTGACCCTGAGCAGCAGTGTGTGACTTTAGCGGGAACCTGTGGCATTGAGCCAGGACACCCAGCTGTTCCGGAAACTGTTGCTCTCGATGATGATGCGTTTTGGCACTTTGCCCAGGTATTGACAACTCACGAATCCTATCTAATTGCAGATTTACCATCAAAATTTCCTGACCTGCCAACGGGAGCCTGGAATCGCGCCCCCCATCAAGCTGCTGTAGTAGCGATCGCCCCATCAGGAAGGACAGGAAAAGCGGGTATATTAGTGGCAGCTTTAAACCCATTCCGGTTGTTTGATGAGAGCTATCAAGGATTTCTCAACCTGGTTTCAGCGCAGATTGCAGCTAGTATTGCCAATGCTCAAGCCTATGAGGCAGAACGCAAACGGGCCGAAGTGTTAGCGGAACTTGACCGGGCTAAAACCACTTTTTTTAGTAATATCTCCCACGAATTTCGTACCCCCTTAACTCTGATGTTAAGTCCATTAGAGGATCTATTGGCGACAGATGACCTCTCACAAGGGCAACAGCAGGAACTAACCTTGATTCACCGCAATGGTTTACGCCTGTTGAAGTTGGTCAATACATTACTAGATTTTTCGCGCATAGAAGCCGGACGGGTGCAAGCGGTTTATGAGCCTACGGATTTAGCTAACTTCACCGCCGAATTAGCTAGTATCTTTCGTTCGGCGATCGAACAAGCAGGATTACAGTTGGTTGTCAACTGTGAACCACTGAGAGAACCTGTCTATGTTGACCGCCAGATGTGGGAAAAAATTGTTCTCAACCTGCTCTCGAATGCGTTTAAGTTTACATTCGCTGGAGCCATTACAGTTACCTTGCGACAGATACAGCAACAGGTGGAGTTAACAGTCAGCGATACGGGAATCGGCATTCCGGCTGCCGAATTGCCCCAATTGTTTGAACGATTTCACCGAGTCGAAGGAGCGCAGGGTAGAACTCAAGAAGGTTCGGGAATTGGCCTAGCCTTAGTACAGGAGTTGGTCAGATTACATGGTGGTCAAGTGCAGATTCAAAGTATTGAACACCAAGGGACAACCTTTACCATTACCATTCCTATCGGCATAGCCCATTTACCCCCAGAGCGCATACAGGCAAAGCGCACCCTAGCTTCCACCGCTTTAGGCGCAACTCCTTACATTGAAGAAGCCTTACGCTGGCTGCCAGAAGTAGGGGAACAGGGAATAGGGGATAGTCAGGAATCTACTTTATCACCTGCTACCTCTGGCTTATTACCAGCTTCAGCCCGGATTCTCCTAGTCGATGACAATGCAGATATGCGGGAATATGTCAAGCGCTTGCTGAGTAGATATTATCTGGTAGAGACTGCTACTGATGGTATGGCAGCATTAGCGGCGATCGCTGATCAATTGCCAGATTTGGTGCTGACGGATGTGATGATGCCCCGACTAGATGGCTTTGGTTTGCTCAGTGCCTTGCGGAGTGATAATCGCACCTGTGACATTCCCGTGATTTTGCTGTCTGCGAGAGCTGGTGAAGAAGCCAAGGTCGAGGGATTAGCAGCTGGAGCCAATGATTATCTGATCAAGCCGTTTTCTGCTAGGGAATTGTTAGCGCGAGTCGAAGCAACCTTAAAGCTGGCAAAACTGCGGCAAGATGCCATGCAGCAAGAGCAGACGTTGCGACTAGAAGCACAAACAGCCAGGCAAAGTGTGGACAGTATTTTGTCAAGCATTAATGATGGGTTTTATGTCCTCAACCGCGAGTGGCAATTTACCTACGCGAGCGATCGCCTGTGTGAGATGATTGGCATGGAACGTGAGCAAATCCTCAGTCACAGCCTTTGGGATTTATTTCCTGATACCGTTGGCACTGATGTTTACATTCAATTTCAACGAGCGTTGAGCGAACAAACCCCCATCCAGTTTGAGAATTTTTACCCTACTTGGAACCGTTGGTATGAAAACCGCGTTTATCCCTCCCCGGATGGACTGACAGTTTTTGCTGCCGAGATTACAGAACGTAAGCAAGCCGAACAGGAACGCGAACAACTGCTCACCCGTGAACGCACATACGTTAACCAATTGCAAGGATTAACCACAGCCGCCTTGGCAATTAATTCTGCTCTTTCTGTGGAACAAGTGTTGCAAGTGATCACAGACCAAGCAGCATCAATCATTGGCACTCACCAATCTGTCACAGGCTTGACAACTGACCAGAACTGGTCACAGGCAATCATTACCGTCTATTTGTCCGATAAATATGCTCAGTGGCGAGATTATCAACAACAGCCCGATGGCTCTGGCATCTATGCTTATATGTGTAAAATCAATCATCCGATGCGGATGACTCAAGCCGAACTAGAGGCTCATCCACAATGGCGGGGCTTTGGTAAGGAGGCAGAAAACCATCCACCTCTGCGTGGCTGGCTGGCAGCTCCCTTATTGGGAAGAGACGGAAAAAACATCGGATTGATTCAGCTTTCCGACAAATATGCTGGAGATTTTACCCCGGCTGACGAAGCAATCCTGGTGCAGTTAGCCCAAATGGCCTCTGTCGCTGTAGAAAATGCCCGACTATACGAAGCAGAACAACAAGCCCGTTCAGCAGCAGAAGTATTGAGGGAAGAAGCTCAAGCCGCTAACCGGATTAAGGATGAATTTTTAGCAGTATTGTCTCATGAATTGCGATCGCCTCTCAATCCCATCCTCGGTTGGTCAAGGTTGCTGCAAACAGGTAAGCTAGACGAAGCCAAAATCAAACAAGCTCTGGTTATTATTGAGCGTAATGCCAAGCTACAAGTCGAACTGATTGAAGACTTGCTCGATATCTCGCGGATTCTCCAAGGCAAGATCAATCTCACAACTAGCCCAATTAATCTAGTATCAATTATTAAAGCCGCCCTAGAAACTATGCGACTCGCCGCAGAAGCCAAATCTATTTCCATAGAAGTAAAGCTGGAAGCAGAAATGAGAATGGTTTGGGGCGATTCCACTCGCTTGCAACAAGTGATGTGGAACTTGCTATCCAATGCGATTAAATTTACACCCGCAGGTGGTCGAGTTGAGATACAGTTACAACAGGTTAATAATCAAGCTCAAATCACTATTAGCGACACTGGCAAGGGTATTTCTACTGATTTTTTACCTTATGTGTTTGATTATTTTCGCCAAGCAGATAGCGCCACTACCCGTAAATTTGGTGGACTGGGTTTAGGTTTGGCGATCGTTCGTCATTTAGTCGAACTGCATGGTGGTACAATTCAAGCCCAGAGCCAAGGTGAAGACATGGGAGCCACATTTATCCTCAACCTACCTCTGATGCCGACTCAGCCAAGTGTCAACGACGATACTCAATTTTTGGAACCATCTTTGGGTGTGCAGGGTATCCAGGTTTTAGTGGTAGATGATGATACCGATACACGAGAATTTATCGCTTTCCTCTTAGAACAAGCAGGGGCAGAAGTAATTACAGCCACCTCTGCTGTGGAAGCCCTAAAAATCTTAACTCAATCCCTACCCAATGTTCTGGTTAGTGACATCGGGATGCCAGAAATGGATGGTTATATGCTCATGCAACAGATTAGAGCCTTACCAGCAGGACAAGGTGGACAGATTCCAGCGATCGCACTTACAGCGTATGCTGGAGAAATAGACGAAAAGCAAGCCCTAAAAGTTGGTTTTCAACGGCATCTTTCTAAGCCAGTAGAACCAGACCATCTCATTAAAGCAATTGTCACCTTGATTTCCTAGAATATAAAATACAAAATTCATGACAATCTAAATTAGAGGAATAACCCGTAAGTAAGTTTTACGAGCCAAAAATTTTAATACAGTACACTGTTTAACCCACGATTCTTTACTAAGTGCAGTAGCTTAAGAGATGCTCCGCTAGGCCGCTTTTGTCCTATTTCCCATTTTTGAACTGTTGAAAGACTTATATTCAAAATACGTGCAAAAACAGCTTGACTTACTTGAGATGATTCCCGTATTTCTTTAATTTGTAATGGTTCTAGATGCTCAATAGGAGGTAGACATAGGTGTTCAAATTCGCGCAATGTAGTTTGATTCATTAGCCCAGCTTTGTGTAGGTCTTCTGCTGTCTCATGAACTGCTTCAAGAATTGCTGATTTCTTCTTCCGCATTACAAATCACCTCTATTAAAGCATTACTATTTTTTGCCTGCTCAAGCTCATCTGGTGTATAAGCAAGTAATTGCTTGGATAACATTTTCAGAGCTTCTTCTTCATCTTTGTCAATGTTACTGCGTTCGTTTTTTGAAAAGCCAAAAATAAAAAACCAACTATTTTCATTATTAGTAGCTACTAGTGTCCGAAATCCACCACTCTTACCTTTCCCAGGTTTTGCTATGCGTTTTTTAAACAGTCCACCTCCCAAGTCAGCATCATAAAGCCCTGCGGCCATTTCGTTTACAGCGTTACAGAGACTAAGATTGTTTAAGCCTTCCTTTCGCGCCCAACGGTCAAAAGTACGGTTTTTGTAAATTTTCATTTTATAGTCTCTTTGACCAAAGTATAGCACCTAGTCCTATATTTTAGAAAAGATATAGTTTAACGTGAGTTCGACAAGTCTTTTTTGACCTCTCCCCCAGCCCCTCTCCGACGCGGAGAGGGGAGCAAAGAGCATCACATATCAACGAAAAATCAAGCTTTTAAAGCCTCTCTCCTTTTAGGGGAGAGGTTTGGAGAGGGGTTTTTTCAGTCGTCGAACTCACGTTAGTTTAGGCACATCTGAATCAACCCTGACATCCCCAATAAAAAAACCCGGATGAACCGGGCTAGATTTGCTAATTATGTAAAATTGATTACTCTGTATTGGTAGCTACCAGCCAACCCGTACATCCTGAATCAAAATTGACTTGTTGTAAAGTTGCAGAATAATTAGCAGAAACACGAAAAATAGCCCCATAAAAACAGCCATTAAGGGGGTGGTTCCCCAACCAGGAGCCACTTTACCATACTCAGAATTCAAAGGTCTCAGGATATCTCCCAAGCTAGTCCGTTGTGCCATAGTTCACCTAAGATTAGTTGCCAAAGCTTTTTTTAATCTTCTGTAATATTCTATAAGAATAACATTCATCATCAATAACTTACTTATGGAACCCGCAATAGTTCTTATCATTTCTGTTGGTGCTATTCTTGTCGCCGTCACTGGCTATGGAATCTATACATCATTTGGCCCTCCTAGCCGGGAGTTGTCAGATCCTTTTGAGGATCACGAAGATTAAGAGAGGGAATAGGGGATAGGAAATAGGTAATAGGCAATAGGCAATAGGCAATAGGCAATAGGCAATAGGCAATAGGCAATAGGCAATAGACATCTCCAGAAATTAATTCTGCGTTGCCCGAAAACCTTGTAGAGACGTTGCACTGCAACGTCTCTACATTCATTTTCGTAGATGTCTAATAGGTGACAGAAAATTTTTTGTCACCTGTCACCTGTCACCTGTCACCTGTCACCTGTCACCTGTCACCTGTCACCTCTAATTTAAAAGTAGAAATTTTCCCAGGTTGGATTGTGAATATTTGTTGCTGAGATGAGAATTCAGTAGAGGTACGTTCTAATAAATCTACTGGCTCACCTAAAGTTAACCCCAAATCGCTTTGCAATGATAACTCTGTAGTTGTGCCGTGGGCTTCGTAACACCGGAGAATCAATTTTTGTGAGTCATCCTCTGCTGGCTTCAAGGCCATCAAGACTAGGTTTTCGGCGGATAGGTTTAAAAAACTGGCTGAGTGCTGGGTGGGGAGTGGGGAGGGCTGAGGGGAGGGTGGATTTAGGATGATTTGCAGGGGAATGTTGAGTTCGTAGCCGCGTCTGATTGTGTGGGCTGATTCCCATGTGCCGGAGTGGGGGTATAAAGTGTAAGTGAATTGGTGTAAGCCTTTGTCTGCTTCTGGATCTGGCCAATGGGGGCTACGTAGTAATGTTAGCCGGAGTTGCTGAGGTTGGCTATCGTAACCATATTTACAATCATTGAGTAAACTTACTCCGTAAATACCACTATCTGTTTGGGTTGTTAAATCTGCCCAACGTAACGCGGGTACTTCCCACTTTGCTTGTTCTTCGGGGGTTTTGCCTTGAGTTGACCGACGAATTGTTGCGCAGGGAATTTCATAGGTAGCAAAGTCGGCTGTAATATTGAGAGGAAATGCGGCTTTGACTAAAACGTGATTTTCTTGCCAATTCACTTGAGAGGAAATTTGGAGCAACGGTGAACCAGTTTGTAAAATATAGTCTTGGCAAAATTCCGATTCACCTAATTGACGTACCACTCGCAGACGATTTTGGATAAGTCCTTGTTCTTGCCAATCGATAGATTTTAAGTGCGTAGCGGGTAAAGGATGTTGGGCATAATCAGGATCTATATTCCAAGCATCCCAGTATTGACCACTATCTTGAAAGCCTTGTAGTTGATTACCTGCACCAGCTAAGATTTCTCGTTGATTGATTTTGTCAAATACGCTGGCTAAATCTCCTGTATCAGGATTGACGGTGACACGTAGGTATTCGTTTTCCAGAACCCAGTCTGGGGGTGTGGGGAGTGTGGGAGGTGTGGGGGGTGTGGGAGATAGCCAAAAGAGGCGATAACCTACGGATGGGATGTCGTTGGCGAGAAATAGAATCGTGGATGGTTCAGCAAGTTGGGAAATTAGTTGATTCCCAGCAGTATCATAAATCTGCCAGTGTTGATTAGCTGTAACTTGTGTGGGTAAATTTACAGATACGACTTCTGAGCGTTGCCAGTTCAGAGAGTTGAAAACAAAGATTGGTAAACTATCGGGGTGGGGTGGCTCTGGTAGGGTAAAGTGGGATGCGATCGCCTGCAATGATGCTGTTAATATCCTGGTTCCCGTTTGTTCTACTTCCTGCCACTGAGGTAAAGCATCTATATATACTTGGGTAATAGAAGAACCAGGTAAAATGTCATGGAACTGATGGAATAATACTTGCTTCCAAGCTATTTCGATTTCCTGTTGGGGATACGTCACATCACAAATCAAACTTGCCAAGGTAGCAAACAGTTCAGCTTGATATAACAACCCTTCACAATACCGATTCCAACGCTTTTGGTCAGCATGAGTAGTATAACAACCACGATGGAATTCTAAATATAGTTCGTCATCCCAGGTGGGGAGATGGGGAGAGGGGGAGAAAGACTTTTCCTGTTGTCCCCTTCTTTCATTTTGAATTTTGAATTTTGTTAGCGCAGCGTTAGCGAGTCCGCGAGCGTCATTTTGAATTGATTTGTTGCCAGTTCCCAATTCCCTAATCTGCTCTAAATACTGTTCGGCCGTGATAAATTCTAAGTCTGGGAAGAAAGGAGATGTTTGCCAGCGTTGGACAGTTTCTAACATATCACGGGTGGGGCCGCCGCCGTGGTCGCCAACTCCGGGAAGCCAGAGGGATGATAGTAAGTTGGTTTGGGCTTGCCACTCTAAAGAATAGGATGCCATTTTAATTGGGTCTATGGCTTCACCGATGGGTGCAGACATGAAACTCAAGACTTGACTACCATCAAGCGATCGCCACCAGAAAGTGCCATAATCAAACTTGTTAGTATCATTCCATCGCAGTTTTTGCGTGACGAAATATTCAATCCCCGCCTGAGTGAGAAACTGGGGTAAGGTAGCACAAAAACCAAAGGTGTCTGGAACCCAAACTATATTAGTCAACTTACCAAATTTTTCTTGCACATAACGTTGACCATACAATAGCTGACGGACGATAGATTCTCCACTAATTAAATTTAAATCTGGTTCTACCCAAAAGCCACCGACAATTTCCCATTTTCCGGCCGCTACCGCCTGTTGAATGGCACTGAATAAATCCGGGCGATGTTCTTCAACCCAAGCATACAGGGCTGGGGTGGAATGACAAAAGATTAATTCGGGAAAATCTTTTTGTAGTTGCAGAACAGATGTAAAGGTATTTTGGGCTGCATTCCAGGTTTCACTAACAGGCCATAGCCATGCTAAATCTAAATGAGCATGACCTAATAAATAGATTTTAAATTCTGCACCATCAAGATAGGTCGATGGCTGTAGATGATTGATCAAGTATTGACGTAAGTTGAGGAGACTTTCTGGTGTGTTGTGAGGAAATTGTCTGATGGCTGCGGTTAAAGTATCTAATTTTTCTGGGGCAAATTTTTCTAAGTACAGTTTGAGGATAGCTAATTCATCAGCAATGAAACCAGGATCAGGATGATTATAGTCTGAGGATTCGTAAATGAGGAGCGATCGCACTAAAGCCCCTTCACAATGTCCCGGACTCACTAGCCGCAAAGCCACTGTCAATTCTTCTCCTGGTGTGACTTCCCGACTTAATAACACCCTGGGTGAACAATCAAATAAATCTCCCTCGACTAATAATTCCCCATTTACATAAATCTTGGCAGAGTCTGCCCACCAAACCAACGCCAAGCGCAACGACAAACCCGCCAACGGATAACCTTGTAAATCTGGCGGAACTACAAATTTTTGTACCAGCCACAGAACTTTTTGACCACCATGCCAAGTAATGTAACTTTTAGCGTTTAATTCCACAGGTAGCCAATCAGACAAATCAGATCTCATCACATCAGTGATTGCCCTATCTGATTCGTGATATAACCAAGTAGACTGAACATTAACCTGACAACAACAGCGTAATTGCTCAATTGTGTCCGCAATAAATTTTATTTGGGATTGAGATACGGTCGGGGTCATATTTTCGCTAAAATCAAGTCACTGACGATAATTATGGGAAAGTAGTCAAAATTAAGAATAAAATTCTCTACAACTGGCTGAAGACTAGAGTTTAATGCTTAATGCCTCATAGGGGAAGTCCAGTAATAAATCTTTGGTTTTTGAACCCAAAGCCGGTAAGGATGATTAACTCGGAAATTTTGACTTCTGTATTCTTCAATTACATTGTTTGGCGGGAGTCTCACAAATCAACAAGGCTCAAACTCATCAATTATTACCATGTCATCTGGTTCATCAGGTCGTTATCAAAGCAGAATCTTTAACTTTGTCAATCAGCAATCTCGGCGGTTGACACAAAAGTTGGACAATACCTTGCGGTATTTGCAAGTTGCTACCAAGTGGGGTGTAGAAGCACTACTTTATCCGGTGTATCTGTTTTTATACTCAGATGATTCATCTGTGAAAAAGCTAGACACCAAAGAACCACAAGGAAAACCAACACTACAGCCTCATGATAGCGACTTATCAACCCCATCTCACTCAACTGCCGATACATCAATTCAGCGAGTCCTAGAAATTGTTCAAAATCTCCCATCAGCAGAAACCAGCGTTACTACCTCCAAGAAATCCCGAATTTTTCAGACTTGGGAGTTTTTGAAGGCGAAATTTTTCCATCGTTCCCCAAATAACTCAAACCTTTCCCAGTCCTTAACCGTTCCCGACACAACAGTAGTACCACCAAGCACACTCAAGCATCATCTGCCAATAGTCAGAGGAATCGCTACAGATTTAAGCGATCGCCAATTAGTTTTGGTCAGTATAGAGAACCAAATTCTAGATATTCTATCATCACAACAACAAGCAAAACTCGCAGCCAGAATTAAACAAGAAGTAGGTGATGATCAACCATCACAACTAATACCAGAAATCGCTAGAATATTAACAAAATTAACGGGTAACAATACAAATCAGACTCCTCTACTCACTCCACCTCAAAAAATCTGGCAACCAAACAAAATAGTTACATTTATCGATAATACTTTCGCTAAATTAGAAGCTAAGACTATCTTACCTGTGCAACAACGCAGCCAGGAAATAGTGAGAGTTGCTCAGACTCAATTACATATTTTCATCTATGGTAAAGAACAAGCGGGTGTGAGAGGAGAAATCACAGTTAAGCCTGATGGTTTAGAAACGCAAAACTTAAATATTGCTGCTTTAATTGAAGCCGCAGTAAATTACTTTTTTGGTGTAGGTAGAGATAAACAACTAGAGTCAAGTTTCTTTGAACAGCCATTACTCAATAGCCATTTTTCCGATGATCCTTGGTTAGAGTGGCATGACTTATACATTAACTCTGACAATATTCCCACAAAAACAACTCCACCATCACCCAAAATTAACCCCCGTATCGCCTCCACTACATCCACTTGGCCATCTAGTCAAAGAAAATTAACTGCACCAAAACCAAAAACTCCATCTAGTTCCCCACAAAAAAAACAACCCAATCGTCATCTGACTCAAATCCACACAACATTTAGCAAAATTATCTCTCCCAAACAAATTGAAACTTATCTTTCCCAACAGCAAGTTAATCAAGAAACTCAAGTAGAAGCAAAACCAGACTGGATAGAAACAACAGCAACATCCTTAGGTTATGAAAAGCACCCACTAGAAAAAGTTCTAGAATGGCTAGACCGTGGTATGCTCTGGTTAGAAGAAATCTTAGGTGAGATTTTTCAGTGGTGGCAAAGTCTGTGGCGAGGTAAGTAAGCTAGTAAAATCAGCCAGAAGGTAAAAGCTACTCAAATATCACCATTTTTTACGTTATAATTCTGATTCCTGAATTATCTAAATAGAATTCAGGAGTCAGTCGTCAGAATTCAGCATGAATTCTATACGACTGGGTAATGAATATTGGTTTAAAACCGTACTACGTCCAAAAAAATTAAAATATTCTTGCCTTGAAACTCTATATCTTTGATGAGTAGAGTATTCTGTATTCTGACTCCTGTATTCTGACTCCTTATTATTATTATTGGTTTTTGTCTGCGTGAAAATCCTTGTTTATTGTAAATACTTCAATTTTAAGAATCCACTGGATAAACCTAAAATTGAAACCTTTGTTGTCCAGTTACCACAAATTCCGCGAGTGGGTGAAACAATTGTGATTGAGAGAATTTCCCCACAAAAACAGTTTGTTATTATCTTTGAGTATATTGTCACCGCAGTGCAACTTAATGCCTCTAGAGAATCAGCTGATGCGGCTGACGCTCAAGTCAATGCTTGTTTAAATCATTGTTGGGAAGGTACGTCAAATTTCAATGTGAAAAACTTTTTAGAAAAATAATTCTTGATTAAGTATGATTTAGTAGTAGTAAATATAACCCAACTAACTCACATTCATGATTATGATCGCTAACAACACCCCAGTCATCAGCTTGTCAGACAGGTAGAGGTTAAAATTTAAATTTATAAAGCCTATGGCTGTGGGATTTAAAAATTATGCAAATTCAGCAAATATCCGTTAGTGGTCTATTTGGAATTTTTGATCATGTAATTCCCTTGAACATGAATGAGAGAATTACCATTATTCATGGCCCAAATGGTTTTGGGAAAACAGTAATTCTGAGGATGTTAAATGGATTCTTCAACTCTCGATACTCAGTGTTTCGGACTATTCCATTTAGCCGATTTAGAGTTGTATTTGACAATGATTGTAGTGTAGAAGTCGTAAAAAATTCTGACAATCTGGAGAAAAAAGACGATATAACTTTTTATTTTTATGAACCTAATTCAGAAAAAGAGTATTTTTCCTTAAAAGGAACAAAAAATCCTCCAGATATCGACTTTCCATTCGATGTTTTGGATGACATAATACCTGAACTTCGCCGCATAGGATCTAAACTTTGGCATTACCTTCCTACCGGTGAAAATCTTTCTTTAAACGAAGTTATAGATCGGTTTGAAGATATTTTGCCTTCAAAAGCCAAATCACGAGAAGAACCTGAGTGGTTAGAAAAGTTGAAAAATGATATTCATGTTCGTCTCATAGAATCACAACGTTTACTAAACTTTGTTGCTAATCGTTCTCCAAGATTGTATTCTGGAACACGTTCAATGTTGCCAACTGTTTCTGCCTACTCCAGTGAACTTGCACAAGAGATTCAATCTAAGCTTGCTGAATATGGTACAACTTCTCAATCTCTTGATAGGACTTTTCCTGCAAGAGTAGTGCAAAAACAACCATCTTCTGATTTGACAGGTGAACAACTGCGTCATCAGCTAGATGAACTTGAAGAGACTCGCTCTCGTCTTATAGAAGTAGGTTTATTAGATAAGGATGAAAATTCAGACTTTCAAATCCAGTCTCAGTTCATAGATGAAAGTACCAAGAATATTTTGTCAGTATATGTTGAGGATGTAGAAAAGAAGCTAAGTGTCTTTAGCGAAATTGCTAGCAAGATTGAGCTTTTAAGGAGAATTATTAATAATAAATTTGCTTATTCTTATAAAGAAATGAATTTTAATAAGGAAAAAGGATTTGTTTTCAAAACACTTTATCATCCTTCTTCCTCTAATAGAGATACTCTTTCCCCAATAGATTTATCCTCTGGTGAGCAGCATGAGTTAGTGCTTCTCTATGAGCTACTATTTAAGGTTCAGCCGAATTCTCTAGTCCTAATAGATGAACCTGAACTATCACTTCATGTGGGATGGCAAGTTCAGTTTTTAAAAGATTTACAAGAAATCACAAAGCTGGCAGATTTGGATATTTTAATGGCTACTCATTCACCAGATATTATTCAAGATCGTTGGGATTTGACAGTGGAACTGAAAGGGCCTGTAAAATGAGGGACTACCTTTCAGTTGATCGTGAGGCTAACGCAATTCGACTACGACGCAGTACTTTCTTGGGAACTTTTCTATTAGTTGAAGGTAGTTCAGATAAGATTTTCTATGAACGCTTTGTTGACAAACTAGCGTGTGCATTAGTTAGTGTTTCAGGTAAACCATCTAGCAAGCTTCGTGTGATTGAAGTTCTAAATATTTTAGAGAGGTCAAATTTTCAGGGAGTTTTAGCAATTGTTGATGCAGATTTTGATCATTTGGGAACTTTACTGCATAAGAGCCATAACTTAATTCGTACAGATACTCATGATCTGGAAACTATGCTGCTCAAATCCTCTGCTCTTGACAAGGTAATTACTGAGTTTGCTTCAGAGGAGAAAATTACTAAGTTTGATAGAGATATAAGAACAGCATTGCTGGAAGCTGGCATATCCATTGGATATCTTCTTTGGATATCTCAAATTGATGGATTAAACTTAACATTTGATGGACTGATATTTAGCAGATTTATTGACGAGCAAACACTGCAAATTAATGAAGTTAGATTAATCGAAGAAGTGAAGAATAAATCCCAAGCTTTTGCGTTAAAAACCAAAGACTTACAAAAACGGCTAATGGAACAAAAAAGTAGCAACCATGATCCTTGGCAAGTTTGTTGTGGTCATGACTTGGTTGAAATATTGTCTCTCAGCTTACGTAAGACGATTGGTTCCGCTAAAGCTAATGATGTTGAACCTAACAGTCTTGAGCGTAATTTACGGTTGGCATACGAAGCAGTTTACTTTTGTAAGACGCAGATGTATTCGTCAATTAGCATATGGGAAAGTAACAATCAGCCATTTAAAGTTTTGCAAAATGAATTATAGTTCCCTGCGGCTAAGATACTTATTTTTTCTATACTGTGCAAATCTAAAACCACGAATGGAGATTAAGCATTAAATGTAGGTTGGGTGTACTCCTGTGGAGTTCCCGTAGGATAGCACAGCGCAACCCAACATCGCTCTCAAAAACCCAGTAAGGATCTTGGTGTTGGGTTTCCTTACGCTATCTTACTTATTTTTTTGATAATTATTATCTTATGCAAGATTGAATGCAAATTTGTACTATTGAGGTTTAGAATCATTTTGTAAACGAATTAAGATTTTGTAAAGCTGTCTTTTTAAAGTGCTGTTATTTTGAACTTCCATCGTGATGAGATTGAAACGGTCGATAGTTAAACCGTAATCACCAACAATTTTCTGAGACTGGTTACAGTAATTAACGGCAATATCTCTAGCCTTATTTGGTAAACTGTTCATACTTTTGGGATCGTTACAGACAATCTTGGGAATATCTCTGTCACCAATGATTTTTTTGATTTCCCCAAAAGCTTGTTGCCGTGCAGGTTCCATTGCTAACACTGCTTGAGCGTAGTTGGTAATCTCAGTATTGTTAAATGTTTGAGTTTGAGCGTCAGCTTTGAAATTCCAGGTAAGCGTACTAAACACCAAACTAGCACTGGTAAAAATGCTAAAAAACAAGGTTTGGGCAAGTTTTTTTGACATACTAGTTCGGCAAAGTGAGTAAAAAACTATTTTCATAATACGTGACACAGGGCAGCAACGGAGCGATATAACAACTTGGAATTATTTTAGAAGTAAGAAGTTCCAGTAACTAGTAATCACTGTGAAAATATTTATGATCATCGGCCTTACACCGTGTCACATATTTAATCAGTTGCGTCGGCAGACTTGGCAAAGTTCTATGACTTTAGTTTGTAGTATGGATAATTCTGCACGGCCTTGCTTGAGGCTGACTTCTAGTTCTAGTAATAATGGTAAACAAGAAATTAGTTGTCGTAGAGAAATAGATTGGACTTCTTGTTGTAAAAAATAGATGCGTTTAGGATTAGCAACCTCAGCAGCTTGAGCGATCGCACCTGGATTACGTTCACCACTTTCTACCATCAATTTTACCCATAACCATGTGCGAAATTGACCGACTAGAGTAGCAACTATCCGCAATTCCGGCTCGGCAGCATTAATCAAATCAGCCAAGATAGTTAAAGCTTTGCCTGTATCACCAACTCTTATGGCTGCGGCTAGCTGTAAACTATTCTGATTTGTATTTCTCACTAAGCGGGTAATAGTATCTACTTCTATAGGTCGATTTTGCTCTATGGCATAAAGACGTAACTTTTCTATCTCATTGTAAAGGAGACGGGTATCATTACCTACAGCTTCTGCTAACACTGCCGCCGACTGGGGTGTCAGTCTCACTCCTACAGTTTGAGCAGCTTGGTTAACTGCTTGTACCAATAACTCAGTCTTCCAAGGGGGGATGAGAGGAAATTCTCGGAACTCTGTCGCCAATTGCTTGAATAATTTTGTCGATTTTAACCGTTCGTCGGGCTTATTACGAGAGGTGAGCAACAAAAACGAATTTTCGGGAATGACTTGTAAGGTACGCCCCAGTTCTGCTAGCACATTTTCTGGGCAATTTTGGCACAGAGTTGTGTTCATCAGCCAAACCAACCTCCCCCCAGCCCCAAAGGCGGGAGTCATGACTTGATTTAGGGCAGCAATGGCTGCATCGCTTTGTTCTGGAGGAAAACTAGTATAGTTAAAACTAGTCCACAAGGGATCAAGAATGCGATCGCGCAATGTGACTACTGCTCTCTCGATTGCATAGTCGTCCTCACCCCAGTAAATGTAAATTGGCATAGTTTGATAAATTTAGGTAGTGGTGAGTAGGGAGTGATGAGTGCTGAGTGAGAGAGTGATGAGTGCTGAGTGCTGAGTGAGGGAGTGAGGGAGTGAGGGAGTGAGGGAGTGCTAACTAATAACCAATGACTAATGACTAATGACTAATGACTATTGACCTTTTAAATCACTTTCTTAACTGGGGTTATTTTCCCTAAAATCTATTTAATGAGAACGCGAGGCGATACAGATTGGACGATAATTATCAAACTTACCTAAATCGGGTAGCCAGAATGACGCTACCGGAAGCCTACAAATCCCAAGTCCAGCATATCCAGGAGTCTTATAAGTTTCAGCCGTCTTCAGGAATTAGACAAGCTGCACCTTTTCCTGGCTATAGTCTAATTACGCCATCGGGGGCAGAAGACACAGATAACTCTGGCTTCTATGCCATGTTACAAGCATATCAGCAGGAGCTTTTAGGATTAGCGATCGCCAATGATTTGATTGTCCCTGTACCTGCGGCTAGCTTCCATCTCACACTAGCAGATTTGATTTGGGATAGTGCTTACCGTGATGCTTGTGACAAAAATCCTGAATTTGAACAACAGTTACGCACTTGTATCGCGGAAATATTGCAACAGTATCAACAATCCCTGACATCTGCAAGTAAACCAATTTCTTGGCAGATGCTTGGATTAGTCGTGATGCCGAGAGCAGTCGGTGTTTGTCTAGTACCCAAAGATGAACACTCCTACGAGCAGATTATCAAATTCCGCCGCACAATTTATCAAAATTCCAAATTAATAGCTTTGGGTATCGAACAACACTATCACCTCACAGCCCATATCACACTGGGTTATTTTGGGGAAATTGCACCAGATTTAGATAGGAGTAGTCTAAGTAACGTCCTGTCTGAGTTTAATCAAAAGTGGCTCTCAGAAATCCCCGAATTTCTCATCCATCGTGTAGAACTGCGGAAGTTTGACGATATGACACGTTATTATCGTGAGCTAGACTGGCCGAGTTTGGCATTTTAATTGGAGATGGGGGGATGGGGGGATGGGGGGAAAGAACCTATACTCATATCTTGCACCAGGCGACTGGAAGTCGCGGCTACACAGGCAAAACCCGCCTGCGCGGGTTTCAAAACCTTGATTTTGTGTTAGTCCGCGTAGGCGGACTTAGTTTGTATAGCCGCGATTTCTAATCGCTAGGGCTAGGTGCAAGATGTGAGTATACAAGTATTTTCCCCTTGTCCCCTTGTCCCCTTCCTACTCCCTCACTCCCCACTCAAAGCATATTTTTGCAAATCCCCTAAAGAACAAACCTCCAATGCTCTCGCATGGGTAGCAGAGAGGATGACTGGTGGTGCTACGCCGGCTTCTAGGGCTTCTTGCCAACGTGCGGCGCATAAGCACCAGCGATCGCCCACTTTGAGTCCGGGAAAGTTATACTCAGGGTAGGGTGTACTCAAGTCGTTACCGCGTGATTTGGTAAATTCGAGAAATTCTGCTGTTACTTGGGCGCAGACAACGTGCATTCCTGTGTCGTAAGCACCTGTGGAACAAAAGCCGTCACGGTAAAATCCAGTCATGGGGGAAGTGCAGCAAATTTCTAAGTCTGTGCCGATTACATTTTTTGCCTGTGCCATCTTTACTTCCTTAATTCTTTCAACTGCTTGGCATACTCAATTTTGCCGTAGTCTAATTTGATTATCCGGTCTGCCAGATGAAAATAGCGATCATCATGGCTAATTACTAGCACTGTTTTACCGCGATCGCGCAGTTCTGGTAATAGATGAGTGTAGAATATCTCTTTAAATACTGGGTCTTGATCTGCTGCCCATTCATCAAATAGATAAATTGGTCTATCTTCTAAATATGCTGTCAGCAAAGCCAAGCGTTTACGCTGTCCTTGAGATAATGCTGTAGTCGAAAGTTTACCATCTGTGATTTTCACTTTATGGTCAAGTTGCAGTTGCTGGAGATATTTGGCGGCTTGCATATCTAAATTAGTTTTTTCTAAGCCTAGTAGTTCTTCAAATAGATAGAAATCAGAGAAAACTACAGAAAAATACTGTCGATACCATTCCCGATTCTCAGCATTAATTTGTTCACCATCCAGTAAAATCTCGCCGTTTTCAGGAATATATAATCCGGTGATCAATTTAGCTAGGGTAGATTTGCCACTGCCATTACCGCCAACAATGAAGATAATTTCTTGAGGATATAGTGTTAAATCAAGCGGGCCGAGAATAAAACTATTGTCTTCTCTATCTGTATGATAAGTATGGGTGACACCACGAAATTTTAAACTGTGCCAAGCAGTATCAACTTGAGGTGGTTTAATCTCCACTTCTTCCGAGCGACTAGCTAAAGATAAACCTAAAGATTCGATTTTTTGCAAAGCAATACTGGCTTTACTTAAGAGAGGAAGTTTACTAATGATGTTGTCCATTGGCAACACCAAATAAGTAAAAGTCAATATGTATCCTGACAGCGTTTGTGGGTTCATTGTCAGCACATGAGGTAAGGCGAATAAGACAAAACCCAACGCGAAAAAGAATACTAATTGTCCCCAACTAGAAGTGATGGCAAAAAAAGTTAACCCACCAACATTATGATGACGAAAATCTGTAGCTGTTGCTTGTAATTTGTTTTCTAAAAAAACTTGCCGCCGTTTATAGTTGAGCTTGAGTTCTTTAATACCTGTGGTAATTGTGCCTAAATGTTGAAACAATCGATCCTCGTCTTCCCGTGCCAAAGCTAATAATTTATCACCTCTATTTAATAGCCATTTACAACTAGCGATCGCCACCACTGCCAAACCAATCACCATCACTAATACTAACCAAGATAGCCACGTGATATAGACAAAACAACCTAAAACAATCGCCAGATTAATAAACAGCGTGGGCATCTGATAAACTGCATTGGCAACTGATTGTATATCTTCGGTTAAAGTTGCTAATAATTTGGAATTGCCTAAATTTTCTAGATGGCTCAATTCGGAGGAGAGAATCTGCCGACTCAAACGCATTCGCAGTTGCAACACAGCATTTTGCGAGAGACGAATCAGCATCAGTTGTGAAATGATACTAGTAAAGAGTGCAATAATTGCTAACCCAGCAAAAGCTAAAGCTAGAGATATGAGTCGTTCAGATGATTTGAGAGTCGCCGCATTGCTAATGAGGGCAATTAGTCCAGCGCTACTACCACCACTCAAGAATCCAGTGACAATGGCGATTGTCACAATTTGCCAAGAGGAGCGCAAAAGAAAGGAAATGAGATTCATAGAGATTTAGTGGCGACTGAATTTAGTTCACTCTCCCCAAGACGGCTGAGTGTTTTTCAAATTATTGCAGGTAAGTGGCAACTGAGTATATGCACTGATCAGATTGTAGATGATTTACTCAAGGTAACTAGATCGAGAAATATGCACTTTCCCTATTTAAGCACTGATAAACTTGCACAAATGCTGTTAATTCCTGATGATTACTCGGCTTGGTTACAAGTTGGCTGCTACTTCCTGCTTTTGATGCTTTGCATCTTTGCCATTGGCTATTACTCTTATGGGATTTATGCAGCGAGAGAATTCTTTTCCCAAAAAACCCAGATAAATGCCGATTTTCATCCACCTGTGAGTATTTTAAAGCCAATTTGCGGACTGGATATTGATACTTACGAAAACTTTGCTTCATTTTGCCAACAGGATTATCCGGAGTATCAAATCATCTTTGGTGTCCGCGATGAAAATGATCCCTGTGTGGACGTAGTCAAGAGAATTATCGCTGAGTTTCCCAATGTAGATATTAGTTTAGTGATTAGCGATCGCACCATTGGTACTAACCTGAAAGTCAGCAACTTAGCTAACGCCCAAGCCCAAGCTAAACATTCCCTGTTATTGTTGGCAGACAGTGATATCCGTGTCGGCACTGATTATCTACGGCACATTATCCAGCCGATGCAAGAGCCATCTGTAGGTGTAGTTACTTGCTTGTATCGTCCCTTGGTGCGGGGATGGGTGGCAATTCTAGAAGCCGTGGGGATATCTACAGAATATCACGTTGGGGTTCTCGTCGCTAGGAAGCTGGAAGGGATGTATTTTGCCCTTGGCCCCACCATTGCTATCCGGCAGACGATTTTAGCAGAAATTGGGGGATTTGCTGCTATCGCTGATTATTTAGCCGATGATTTCCAACTTGGTTACTTACCGACTCAGATAGGTTATAATGTCGTACTTTCCGACTATGTGATTGATCATGCGATCGCTACAGCTAGTTTCGCTGATCTCATCCAACGGCAAACACGCTGGAATTGCTGCACCAGAGTTTCTCGGCCTTGGGGTTATCTAGGTTTAATCTTTACCCACGGTACAGCCATCAGCTTACTATTTTTGCTCGTAACGGCTGGTGCATCTGTGGGTTGGTTGATGCTATTTCTCACCTGGACGACTAGACTGATCCTCGCTTGGGTTGTTGGGGTCTGGGGTTTAAAAGATCAAGTAGCCAGGAAGTTTTTATGGCTAGTCCCCGTACGGGATTTAGTCAGCTTTGCCCTGTGGTGTTACGGCTTTATGGGTAACACCTTGGAGTGGCGCGGACGCAGACTCAGGTTGATTAAAGGTGGTAAGTTAGAAGCGATCGCACCAGATGTCCCTAAACTAACGTAATATCTAGGCAGTTTTTTAACTTTAGTATGGCAACGATTAACGACAACTACCTCAAACTCAAAGCTGGCTATCTGTTCCCAGAAATTGCGCGGCGTGTCAATGCTTTTGCCGAAGCTCACCCCGATGCTAAAATCATCCGCTTGGGTATTGGCGATGTCACCGAACCATTGCCAGAAGCTTGTCGCACGGCGATGATTCAGGCTGTAGCTGAAATGGGCGATCGCGCAACTTTTAAAGGTTACGGCCCAGAACAAGGTTATGCTTGGTTAAGAGAAAAAATTGCGGCTGAAGATTTTCAAGCACGAGGAGCCGATATAGACGCTACAGAAATCTTCATTTCTGACGGTTCCAAATGTGATACAGGCAATATTCTCGATATCTTTGGCAATAATAACATTATCGCTGTCACCGACCCTGTTTATCCCGTCTATGTAGACACCAACGTCATGGCAGGACACACTGGTACAGCTAACGAAAAAGGCGAGTTTGCTGGCTTAGTTTATCTCCCAGTCACAGCCGAGAACAACTTCACAGCCGAAATTCCCACCCAAAAAGTCGATTTAATTTATCTCTGCTTTCCCAACAACCCCACAGGCGCAACAGCTAGCAAAGAACACCTACAAGCATGGGTAGATTATGCCAAAGCGCATAACTCGATTATTTTCTTTGATGCCGCCTACGAATCATACATCACCGACCCCTCTCTTCCCCACTCCATCTACGAAATTCCCGGAGCCAGGGAAGTAGCCATTGAGTTTCGTTCGTTCTCGAAAAACGCAGGTTTTACCGGCA
Source organism: Nostoc sp. TCL26-01 (assembly GCF_013393945.1). NCBI lineage: Bacteria > Bacillati > Cyanobacteriota > Cyanophyceae > Nostocales > Nostocaceae > Nostoc > Nostoc sp. TCL26-01. The sequence continues at coordinate 6,612,162 of NZ_CP040297.1, read as the reverse complement.
CTCGTTGCGCCTTAACCGTTGTCCCTAAAACCCTGACAGCAAAAGCCAGTGATGGTTCTGATGTCGAACTGTGGAAACTATGGAATCGCCGCCAGTCTACCAAATTTAATGGCGTATCTTACATTATCCAACGGGGAGCCGAAGCAGTTTATTCACCAGATGGACAAGCACAAGTACAAGCGCTAGTTAGTTTCTACTTAGAAAATGCCAAAATTATCCGTGAGCAACTCACAGCTGCGGGATTAGCCGTTTATGGTGGAGTGAACGCACCTTATGTTTGGGTAAAAACGCCCAATGGTCTTTCTAGTTGGGATTTCTTTGATAAACTGCTGCATACAGTGAATGTGGTAGGAACCCCCGGTTCAGGCTTTGGTGCGGCGGGTGAAGGCTACTTCCGTATTTCTGCATTCAATAGCCGCGAGAATGTGGAGGAAGCCATGAAACGAATCACCAATGATTTTGTAGTCTAAATCTCTTAACTCTGTGTCTCCGTGTCTCTGTGGTTAAATAAATTAGTTTTTACCACGGAGATACAAATGTACAGTATCTTAGTATTACTTTTCACAATCCCAGTTCACCAAAAACCTCTGGAGAAAACATTTGCCACAACGCCTGAAAATATGGCATGAAAGTTTTAGCTTGTTCTGGCGTTAAGATAGCTTGTATTTCTTTACCCAACAAATGTAGCATTTGACGAATTAGCTCCCATTGCACTTTTAATGTGGGATAAAGCATGACACACAAAGGAAATAATTCTTGTTGAATAGCAGCAATGTTTCCTTCTAAAGCACACACCCAGAGGTAAACTTGGAACATTTCTATATCTCGAATGGTGGATGTTCTGACGATAGAATCGCTTAACATCCCAGACAGAGAACGGTAGCTAGGATATAGTTCAGTTACCCTTTGACAAATATTCTTGGCAATTTGTGTACTGACTGGTAGTAGTTTCTGAACTGCCGCCAATGTGGGAGAATCATAACTGTGTTCAGCCGCCGCCGCGTAAACACGCTGTAAAGGCATATATAGATGATCGTCAATAACTTTAAAGTATGCACCAACGAGCGATCGCTCTACAGAATTGAGTGGTTGTAGGAGCATTTGGCTAGTGTAATGAAACTGCATACTCACAAAGCCAATAATTCTCGGATCAAGACTTGTATATTTCTTTCTAATAGCTCCGATATCTGTGCCAATCACTTTAGCTAATTGGCTAGGAGCTACTTGTTCAGTATAAACGTCCAGTGCTTGCTCATATAACGGATTGCCTTCTTGAGCTAGTTTTACTACTAATGAAAGGGGACGTAATGTTGATTGCTGAGTATAAACATTTAAACTTTTTTGATAAATGTTAAAAGAATCTGCCGCTACCTCCCAAGGGTTGATCATGTTGGGATCTAAACGATGACGTTTCAGTTCTGCTGATAGCAAAGCCTCAGTTTTATTCCAAGCTTTGGCACTAACAGTCCGCAAAGAATCTAGAACTTTTTCGGCAGTCATCTCTCTACCTGTTTGTGATACTATGTCTGACAAATTTGTATCGTCATACTTTTCTTCATGGTGATCAAATTGCAGATTTTGTAAATACTTTTTAGCCCATTGTTGAGCTAAGGATTCTACATTTTTTTTGTTATTTACTTCTCCAACTGGAGCAAAATTTACCTTCACCACTTGTGTCATCATATCAACCACCTATCTAATCTCAGTCAAAATTTTTCGCTTTCTATTGTTCAGAAATACTGTTGGACTTTAATTATAGTAATTATTGTTTACAAAAGTACATACATCATTAATCTTGAAGAAATCTTCATATTACGTTTGGATAAAGTACAAAATAATAGATTTTTAGGCAACACAAAAAAGCAGAATTACCATATTTGATTCTCTAGTTTTATACCTGATTTATTTATAAACTGCTGTAAAATTTGTTCTATCAATTTCGGGAGAAATTCGTGTAAAGAACCTTGCTAATGAATTTAATTTTGTCCCACTACTAATAAAACTCCTGTTTGATTAAAAAACTCATGACACATCCCAGCAAAGAGGACAATTTGTCAGCCAAACAATGTCCTCTCATAGTTCAACTCTTTCCCAACTAACTTTATGACTAATATTAAAGAATAATTCTGAGGAAAATCTGAGGAAAATAGTTACATTAGTTTACGAAAAAATACTGAGAGGCTTGATAGTAATACTCCTATTATTTCGGGGAAATAACTGTAATTACCAAAATTATTGATACGCTAAATTGTCAATAAAAATCCCCGGTAGTTAGCCGGGGTGAATAATCAAGTACTCTGGCGTGGATGACATTGGATGTATTTACAATATCAACTTGCTCTGTATTCAACTCGCCAAAATGCCGATTGACTATAGTGAGAGAGGAAAGGCTAAGTTCTCAAAAAGCGTTGACGCAGGCGAACGACAAATGTGTTGACTTCTGGTATTTTCATGAATGCAGCGATCGCCCCAAATATGATCATCCCCACTAAGCCAGCCAGACACAACTCCACTAGCTGAATTAGTAAACCTGTTTTACCCAACAATTGCTGAGAAAAAACGAGAGTGGCAAAACTAGCGCCCCCAGCCACTACACTACCAGCAGTTAAGCCTAAAATTGGGACACTCCACTCCCGCCAAGGTAAACCATTTAAACGGCGATCGAGAATCCACAACAGCATCAACATTGAGCTACAATTTACACCAACAGTAGCTAACACTAACCCAGGTGCGCCGAAAGGTTTGACTAAAATCCAATCCAGAAAAGCATTGAGGAAGATATTAAAAGTACTGATGCGAAAAGGTGTCTGTCCATCGCCCAAAGCATAAAATACCCGGACTAAAACATCTCGACCTAAATAAGCAAACATCCCAATACCATAGACGATGAGCAGGGATGATACTAACTCTGTGGCATCTTGTTTAAATGCTCCGCGCTCATATACTATCTGCACGATTGGCACAGCTAACGCCACCATCAGCGCACCTAAAGGTAGCATAGTGACAGCACTGAGCAATAGTCCCTGACGAATGCGTAACTTCAGATCATGCCAATTTTCGGGAGCAGCTAGTTTAGCAAATATGGGTAGCAGGGGCAGTAAAATGATGTTAGAAATAATGCCCAGAGGAGTTTGTACCAACAAGTTAGCATAGTTAAATCCAGCCGCAGCGCCAGGAATGGGACTAGCAAAGTAAAGCACCGTGGCAAAATTAATCGGCATCATTCCCGAAGAAATGGTTGCTGGTGTCATAATTTTGATGACTTCTTGGACTGAGGGAGATTGAAAATCAAACCGCAGGCGCAATGTCCCCAATCCCAAACGCCATTGGACAACTAACTGTACTAGCCACTGGAGAATTGCCCCAGCCAAGGTTCCCCAAGCCAACACCAAACCACCAATGACAGCATATTCTGGTTTAATGATGTCCTTGCCTAGTTGCAAAGTCATTATGCCAATGCCAATGACAACAGTGATACTAGATAATAAAGGGCTAATGGAAAGCAACCAATACTGATTGGCAGCGTTGAGAGTGCCGAAACCAATGCCAATCAATCCCGAAAATAAAGCCATTGGTGACATGATCTGGATTTGTTGAATAGCGATCGCTCTAGTTTTCGCCTCCAAACCATGACCGATAATATCCACTATCTCATCTGCTAAGAAAATTTGTGCCACCGTCACCAGTAACAGCACTCCCCCCACTAAAGTAGTGACTGTCTCCACCAGAGGCGCTGCTTCTTCTTGCTTGCGCTTGGCTAAAACGCTGACGATCGCACTGTGTAAGGGGCCATTGACACCTCCCAATAATACTAGTAAAAAACCAGGGATTACGTAGGCATAACTGTAGGCAGTAGCCGCCGCACCGACACCAAAAGCAGCTGCGATCGCTTGCTGCCGAATTAGACCAAAAACTTTACTAATTAAGGTGGCTGCGGCAACAATGCCAGCAATCCCAGCGAAAGAACGAGAGGGTTTTGGCTGTTGATTAGTCACAAATAATACCCGACAACTCTTACAGAGTGCATACCTGAGTAAATTTAACCGGAAACTTTGCAGTCTATCAGGCTAATTTTACGTGAACATGGCGCTATGTAGGACTCTCATGTTTATTACTAACTAAAAATGGGCAATATAAATTTGCACAGAAATTATGTAAATGGTTAACAGTCTAGCTTATTTGACTATCTACTATTGATAGTCTCAACTAGAAATTTCTGACACGCAATTCCCGTTGCAATAGGTCATATCCCGCAAAAGCAGATTGTCAAGATGTGCTGAATCGCATCTTTGAATACTAATGAGCTACTCAGTATTTTGGCTATCTTTTTTAGTTAAAGAAATTGAGTATCAAAAATATCAATCCTCAAAGTTACAAAACTCACTGCTATGGAATCTTCTGCAAATCAAGTTTTATTATCAACTACGCAACTGCAAGAGCAATTAGAGCAACAGAAAGCCCTAGCCAGCGTCATCGGCAGAATTCGAGAATCCCTAGACTTAGAAACAATTTTTCAAATTACAGTTAAAGAAGTGCGTCAGTTACTCAAAACTGACAGAGTAGCCATATTTCAATTTGACCCTCAACAAGATTGGCAAGGCGAATTTGTCTCTGAAGATGTAGCTGATGAATGGGAATCAGCATTAGCTGCTAAAGTATACGATCATTGTTTTGGTGAACGATTTGCCGCCTTCTATCAACAAGGTAGAGTGCAAGCTGTAGCCGATATTTATGCAGCCGAACTAAGTAATTGTCATTTAGAAATTCTGGGTAAATTTCACGTCCGTGCTAACCTGATTGTTCCCTTATTAAAAAGGCAAGAACTCTGGGGATTAATTTGTATTCATCAGTGCAGTGCAGCCCGTCAATGGCAAGAATCAGAAATTGAATTTATTCGCCAAATTGCCGACCATTTAACTATTGCCATTGAACAAGCCAAGCATTTACAAGAAGTCCAACTACAAGCGGCCAAATTAGCCCAAGCAGCCCAGCGCGATCAAGTAATTTCTCGGATTGTTGATCAAATCCGTCCATCCTTAGATATTGAAACTATTCTTTCCACCACAACTCAAGAAATTCGTCAATTACTAAAAGCTGATCGAGTAGCAATATTTCGCTTTAATGCTGATTGGAGTGGTAACTTTGTCGCTGAATCTTACGCTGAAGGTTGGACATCTTTAATAGATATTCAACCTGTGATTAATGACACTTATTTACAAACAACTCAAGGGGGCAGATACGCTCATAAAGAAACATTTACAGCCAATGATATTTATCAAGCGGGATTGACAGAATGTCATGTGGTTTTATTAGAACAATTTCAAGCTAAAGCTTTTGCTACTGCTCCCATTCTTCAAGGTGATGAACTTTGGGGAGTCATTGCTGCCTATCAAAATTCTGCTGCTAGAGAATGGCAAACTTATGAAGTGGAATCTTTAACTAAAATTGGTACACAAATTGGTGTAGCATTGCGTCATCATGAGCTGTTAGCAAAAGCTCATTACCAAGCCGAGCAGCAAAAAACATTAACTAGTGTGATTGCACGGATTCGTCAATCTCTAGATTTAGAAACGATCTTTCAGACAACGGTAATTGAAGTCAGGCAAATGCTACAAGCCGACAGAGTCGCTATCTTTCATTTTGACCCCCAACAAGACTGGGTAGGAGAATTTATTTCTGAAGATGTAGCGACTGGTTGGGATTCAGTTGTGACAGCTAAAGTTTATGATCATTGTTTTGGCGAACAGTTTGCTGTTCATTATCAACATGGACGAGTCCAGGCTGTTAGCGATATTTATGACGCAGGATTAAGTGAGTGTCATGCCAAGATTTTAGGACAATTTCAAGTCAGAGCTAATTTAGTCGTACCACTCCTCAAACAAGGTAATCTCTGGGGTTTATTGTGCGTTCACCAATGTGACAAACCAAGAACTTGGCAAGCTTCAGAAATTGAATTTGTCAGTCAAATTGCCGAAAATTTGGGAGTAGCTTTACAACACAACAAACTTCTATTATCTGCTCAATACCAAGCAGAACAACAAAAAACATTAACCAGTGTCATTACTCGGATTCGTGAATCTCTAGACTTACAAACAATTTTGCAAACTTCTGTTAGTGAAGTGCGACAATTATTGCAAGCTGATCGAGTGGGAGTTTTCCGATTTGATCCTCAAGCAGATTGGGAAGGTGAATTTGTTTATGAAGATGTTGCTGATGGCTGGAAGTCAGCAGTAGCAGAAAAAGTTTATGACCACTGTTTTGGACAGAATTTTGTCTCACTTTATATGCAAGGTCGAGTGAATGCGATCGCTGACATTTATCAAGACAGTTTTCCCGACTGCTACATCCAAATTTTAGAACGATTTCAAGTCCGTGCCAATCTAGTCGCACCACTTTTGAAACAAGAGAATGAACTGTGGGGATTACTTTGCATTCACCAATGTAAATCTCCTCGCCACTGGCAACCCTCAGAAATTGAGTTTGTTAGCCAAATTGCTGAACAATTGGGAGTGGCTTTAAAACAAGATTCCTATTTAAAACAAGTACAAATCCAAGCGGTACAACTAGCACAAGCTAACGAGCGCGAACTAGCAATGGAACGCCAAGAGTTACTAGCTGCAACTATTGATAAAATTCGTCAGTCTCTAGATATCAAAACCATTTTTAGAACTACTACTCAAGCTGTCCGTGAGTTGTTAGAAGTAGAACGAGTTGCTATATATCGCTTTAACTCCGATTGGAGTGGTAAATTTGTTGCTGATTCTTTTAAAGATGGCTGGAAACCAGTTACACAAGTGCAACCACTAGGGTTAACAACTTTTGATAATACAGATGAAGATGATAAATTACCACGCAATGAAACTTTTGTGCCTATTCGCCAAAGAGAACAACTCTGGGGATTATTAGTCGCTTATCAAAACTCCCAACCCCGTTATTGGAAAGAAGAAGAAACAAATTTATTAGCTCAAGTAGGTGTGCAATTGGGAATTGCCATTCAGCAAGCTGAACTACTCGAACAAACCCAACGTCAAACCTTAGAAATTACTCAAGCTTTAAATGAATTAAAACAAACACAAGCCCGATTAATTCAGGGTGAAAAAATGGCAGGTTTAGGACAATTAGTCGCAGGAATAGCTCACGAAATCAACAATCCTGTCAGTTTTATTTTTGGTAATCTAACTCATTTAAATGAATACACACAAAATATTTTGAGTGCTTTACAGCTTTATCGTCAACATGACGCACAATTTCCTGATATCCAAAAAGAAATCAAAAATCTGGACTTAGAATTTATTCTTGATGATTTACCCAAAACACTTGATTCGATGAAAGTAGGTACAGAAAGAATTCGACAAATTGTCATGTCATTAAGGACTTTTTCTCGTACTGATGAATCCGAATTAAAAGCAGTAGATATTCATGAAGGCTTGGATAGTACTTTGCTGATTTTAGGACATCGCCTCAAAGATCATCACCAACGTCCGTCTATTGCAGTTATTAAAGAATACGACAACCTACCTTTAGTAGAATGCTATCCCGCACAACTTAATCAAGTATTTATGAATCTCCTTTGTAATAGCATTGACGCATTAGAGGAAAAATTTCAAACTATTTGGCAGAAGCATTTAGCATTCTCAAAAACTTGTCCGCAAGTACCCTTAACTATTTGGATTAAGACACAAATTATTAGGCAGAATATTGTGATTAAAATAGCTGATAATGGTTTAGGAATATCCAAAGAATCAAGTATCAATATCTTTGACCCCTTCTTCACCACCAAAGAACCAGGCAAAGGCACAGGTTTAGGTTTATCTATCAGTCATCAAATAATTGTCGAAAAACATCAAGGTCAAATAAAATGTTCGTCTACTCCAGGAGAAGGCGCAGAATTTGTCATTGAACTGCCCTTTAGTCAAAGTAAGTGAGCCGCAGGCATAACCCGAATTTCTCACCAGATTTCAGATCAGTAGGTTGAGTTGAAGAATGTAGGCGTAATACTAATTTCCTTTAAATATGAACAGTAGAGACGTTGCATTGCAACGTCTCTACATTGTTCAAGATTATTTTGGGGCAAAAATTTGGGAGGTAAAGTTCCCATGTAAACCGTAGGGTATATGATGCTTAAGATGTAATCGAGCTATAGCATCCTTACTTAAATCACTGGCATCTAAAATTACCACATCTGAACGATGGTGAGCCGCATCATAAACTATAGCTATCACCCAACCGTCATCTTCTTGTTGGGAATCTGGACGGGGAACGAAAACTGGTTCACCTACAAAACCACGAGGCGCAGCACTCCAGAGTTGTCTGGTTCCAGACTCCATATCTATCTTGAGTAATGCTTGCAATGGGGCATTACCAAACTCTGCATGAGCCGCACCGATGTATAAATATCGATAAGAACGCCCGACATTAGCTGGATGGATGGTGGGAAATTCACAACAGCGACCTTCAATCAACTTGCGTTGGACTGTCCCATCTTGGAGATTAAGGTAAAAGCGCCACAATTGTCCAGGTGCGATCGCCTCAAAATCCACTTGCCGAAAATCACTCTCTGGCTCTACTTCTGGTAAAGAATCGTAGCAAATCGAGTCTACAAAGATTTCTTCTCCCACCTCAAAAGCATTGACGTGATGGAAAATGAACCCTGATGCAACTTCTAAAATTTTGACTTCTGTTTTTCCACGTTGAGGAAAACGGGGAATCACAATAATCCGCGTAGGCTGATTGGGTTGTACTTGAATACATTCCCCTGCACCACGTAATCCCAAAGCAAAAGGTATGGGGTTAAAGTTCACAGGATTTTGAAAAAAGATGCAGTGATGAGGCGTAATTAAAAAGTCATGAATAAAACAAAATCCAGGCACATTATGAGAGTTTTTTCTCACAATTTCACCTGCTAGATTCAACTCAAAAATAGTAATTGCTGTTGATAATCCCGGCTTAATGGAAAAATTTACCAGGCAAGGTGCGCCGTTATCTTGTTCACAACTAGGATCAAAACGCGGATGAGCGCCAAAAGCCTCACCGGCTGACAAGACACCATGAAAATATTCTTTGCCTAGCGTTTCTAACGTATGAGGCTCAAGTAGATAAGGTTCGGCTGCTTCCCACAATGCTAAAAGTTTATCACCCCAATAAATCACATTAGTATTAGCAATATTTTTCAGTTTGAAATCAAAAATATTTGCTAACCAGCCACCGGGTTTCTGAGTACCAAAAACACCACGATGTAGAATCTTACCAGCTTTTTGTTCTGCCAAATAACCTTCAGTTCTCACAAAGCGATTGCGGAAATGAGCGCGACCATTGACAAAGGCAATCCGGCTAATCATCCCATCACCATCGAAGGGATGATGAATAGGTTGTCCGTTCACATCCAGTAATCCTGGCCCGTTTCTAAACAATGTACCTTGGAGTTCTGGAGGAATTTGCCCTTCTATATCATCAATCCAATAATCAAACTCTTGCTTCAGAGATTGATATCCCCCTTGCCAGTCTTCACGAGTGTAGGATTTGGCTAAATTTGCATTTTCTTTAATTTTGAAACTCTGCATACTTTTTGAGAAATGATAAAAAAAGGATGAGATACTAAAGACTACTGTGATGAATCTGACCTACAAATATGTTGATGAGATTTGTAAGCTCAATCCACTACTTTTGATTCTGGTTCACGCAACATAAATTCAGACATCAAATTAGGTAATAAATTTTGTCCTGCGTGATTACTTGATGCTGATGTTTCAGTTTCTGGATTATCAGCAGGTAGCCAGTTCAGAAAGGGTAAGGGTAATAGTGTGCTGAGGTTAGTAATCAAGACTAATAACCACAGTAATTCAAAGTTATTTTCTGTAATTCCTAACCATTTCATCATGATGGCTCCTAATTCAAAAGAAACCATCCCGGCTAAATTGAAAACTGACATCAACAAGGCAAATAGTGTTGCTTCTACTCCTGGTGGGCAAAGTCGAGCAGATAATACCAACACTGGCATATAGGCAATTTGTCCAGCAACGGTGAGAATGAGGCTATCACCCAAGCTAAACCAATGATCATCTATTCCTAAAGCTCTGTTTGTGTGCGTCACCAACAGTAGCATTGTCATGCCTAAAACTGTGGATAAAACTGTACTCCAACCAAAAATAACGCGGAAGGGAACGCTTTTTAAAAACCGTTGAAATATCCACACCCCAATTAAAGAAGCAAGACTGGTAACTAAGCGTACCCGTCCTAAAAATTCTGGTTCAAAATGGAGTTCGTTAGTACTGAAAAAGAAGAAGGCTGACTCAGCAGTAGGGGTAGCTTGCCAAATAAATACAAATGCTGTAGGTAACCAAATACTTTTTTGGGTGATGGCTTGGCGTAGTTGCTGTAATTGGTGCTTGATGTTAGGGGAGTTGTCATCTTTCTCATCCTTACTCACAGGCGACTCGGTAATCAACCAAGCAACAGCTGAGACAATGAGAGGGAAGGCAGCAGTAATCCAAAATACAGTCCGGGTGGTGAAATGCTCCAGCAGCAACCCGCTAAAATATGCTGTCATTAAACCACCAACTGCGGAAGTACCCCAGCACAATGATTGGAGTGAGCCAGCGTCTGCTTGTGACTCTCGCCTAGCGCGTTCTACAACTAAGGAGTCAACGATGACATCACTGACGGCGACGGATAGGGAACCGAGAGCGATCGCAATTGTCGCAGCCCAGCTACTATGAACTATGGTTGCTAAACTTACCCAAGAAATAGCACCCAAAATTCCCGACAATACTAGGTACGGTCTACGACGATAGCCGAATATGGGTAAGCCATCGGACATAAAGCCAAACACAGGCTTGATAATCCAAGGCAAAACGACAATTCCCAAGATTGCCGAAACTTGTACCGGACTTAGTGACAACTCATCTTTGAGGAAAAAGCTAACGGCTAAACGCGCTAACCCTAAAATTCCTTGGACGAAGTAAACACTTAGGATAGCAATCAATTCGGCATTAGGCTCATTACCGAAGAAAATTTGTTTTTTCACTGAATCTTTGACTTTGGACAAGCCAGGGTAGTCAATCAGCATTATGATGAATTTTTTTTAAGTTTTATCTACTTTTCTATCATATCTATATTTAAGGCTTGAAGGTCAACTCACCAAATAGCTAGATGATCAAAAGTAAGGAAATTAGGATTAAGTGCAAGGGCAACTCTACTAAAATTTAAGGGCAACTCTTGCAAATGAGGGTTTGAGGAAATGCCTTACAGTCAGTTTGATATTGAAACTATTCGAGAGAACTTTGGCATTACTATCCTGGAAACAGTCGGTACATTTGCTGAAATACCAGAAATTCCTTGTAGCGATTTTCTTACGGAAACTCTGCGTTTCAATACGCCTATTGCTTTAGCGGTTAACTCGGAAAAATCTCGTTCCGAGATGATTATTGCACCAATATTACTAGAATTAAAGCGACTATATCCTGAGAAAATCAGCTTGTTTTCTGGGAAAGATTTTAACGTTGACGTGGAAAAAGGTTTAAATGGCTTTTGTGATTTTCTCATCAGTCGTTCACCAGAACAATTAACAATCATGTCACCAGTGATTGCAGTGGTGGAGGCAAAGAACGAGAACATTGAGGCTGGTTTGGGACAATGTATGGCAGAAATGATTGCATCCCAAATTTTTAATCAGCAAAAAGGTAGGTCAATTTCTCAAATATTGGGTGCTGTTACAACTGGCAGTAGTTGGAAGTTTATGCGCTTAGAAGCACAAACTATAGAAGTTGATTTAAATGAGTATTTTCTCAATCAGATTGGTAAGATTTTAGGTATTTTTAGTTCGGTATTGTAGATAAAAGGTTTAGTAATGAGGAAAATTTGATTGCTTGAGAGCGAGTATAGCTGATTACCTCACAAAAAATGTTATTTACTCAGGGCGATCGCTACATTTTGCCCACCAAAGCCAAAACTAAAACACAAAACCCGTTGGATATGGCTGTGATGTGCTGCCATTACTAGGTTTAAATCAAATTCTGGTTCTTGTAATCCTACACAAGGAGGTAATATTTGTTGCTCTAAAGCTAGAAGTGAAAAAGCCACTCCCAATGCTCCTGATGCACCCAAAGTATGACCTGTACTACCTTTGGTAGAACTAATTGCGACTTGGGGAGGAAATAATCGTTTGATGACTTGGCTTTCGATGCGATCGTTTAACTGAGTAGCTGTACCGTGAGCATGAATATAATCAATGTCAGAAGGTTTGAGGTGACTACGTTCCAGACATTGCTTGATAGCAGCGATCGCCCCCTTACCTTCCGGGTCTGGTTGATTGGTATGATATGCGTCTGTTGTCAAGCCAAAACCCAGAACTTGACCATAAATCTTAGCTTGGCGCTGCTCGGCTAATTCCCTTGATTCCAACACAAACAAAGCGCCCCCTTCCCCCAACACCAACCCTTCCCGGTGCAAATCAAAAGGGTAAGCGCCAGTTTTAGCTAACGCTCCCATTTGTTGAAACCCTGACAAAGTTAAAGGTGTAATTGGTGCTTCCACTGCGCCAGCGATCGCCCGTTGATATTGCCCTATTTGGATCAGCAAAGCGGCTTGAGCGATCGCCCATATCCCTGTAGCACAAGCAGCCATCGGTGCGATCACTGCCCCTGTAGAGCCAATTTGTCGAGCTGTAGCGATCGCATTCATGTGAGGTAAGGTATCCAACCAATCCTCTAATCTTTCTGCTCCAGAAAATTGACCATACATTTGTCGTGCTAGACTTTCCCACGATGCCTGATGAGCGCGACTAGAACCAATCACCACGGCACAATCAGTTAAAGGTGCAATTAATCCAGCATCTTGCAAAGCTGAATCTACAACCATCTGAGTTAACCTTCTTAACTGAGTCGGTTTTGCGCCTATTAAGCCTAGAGGTAGTGGTGATAACTCTGGAAATGGTTGATACCATTGAATCCCAGATTTACCCAGAATCAACTTTTGCCAACTTTCCTCTAGACTTGTACCCAAAGCGGAAACTAAACCAATACCAGTAATGACTACTTCAATCCGCTTCATCGATTTGTGATTATGCCGGCACAACTTCAGAACTATAGTGCTTCAGGTAAATCGTCTTATCACTTCTGAAATATTTTTATTGTATAATTGAGTACATTCTTTGGGAGTGACTTGCCTCGTAATCAGCGATCGCTTCCTCAGCTAAAGCATCTAACTTACCATCGGCAATATCTTGCTCTATCTGCTCATCCCAACGCTGATAATCTACATCAAAGAACCACTGCCTAAACTGCTGAAATTCATCCGATGAAAGCATGAGAATGGCAGCTTCGATTTGTTCAAGAGTTGACATATCAGTTTCTAGGTCTTTGATTTTAATCGAATTATTTTCACCTCGCTGCATCACCATTTTTCCTCAGCTAATGTCTGAGCTTGTAGCTAGACAAAGAACGGATCAAGACTGCTATCTTCATTAGTATATACAGCATCTAACTGTTTAGTAATTTGATCACGTTTATGGGCTTGCAAGTATTCATGAAGTGCTACAGCATAAAGCTCGCTGCGGGATAACCCCATACGCTTGGCAAATTGTTCGGCAGCCTCAAAGAGAGGATCAGGGATAGAAATTGCTGTTTTCATAGCTGGGTATAACTTTAGTTATACCCTCATACTATCCCCAATTACTATCCCCAATCGCCAATCTAAAATCCAAAATTGCAGCCCTACTTCTGAATCTCTACTGCGCCACCTTTAAATTCTCAGCCCCTTGAGTGACTTTAGCAGAATCGATGCGATCGCCTTGCTGAATTTTGTTCACCACATCAAAACCTTGAGTGACAAAGCCAAATACAGCATAGTTACCATCGAGGAAACCTAAATCTGCCAGAGCAAAGTAAAACTGAGAAGATGCAGAGTCTGGTTGTTGCGATCGCGCCATTGCCACCGCACCTTGTTTATGAGATAACTCAGGTGGTTTTGTCACACCAGCAGACTCAAATGTCTTGCTGTAAAGTGGTGCTGGGTCGCCTTTGGGCTTAATTTCTAAAGGAACATAACGTTCATTCCCGGTTTTGGGGTCAATATAACCACCTGTTCCCCAAAGTTGTTGAGAACTCTTGGGATCTTTACTTTGAGGATCGCCACCTTGGACAACAAAAGGCTGAGGCTGACGAACAACACGATGGAAAACAGTCCCATCGTATACACCCTTTTGTACTAAATCAACAAAATTGCCTGCTGTGACTGGAGCATTCGTACCATCTACTTCAACCGTAATTGGTGAACCTTTCACAGTAATCACCACTGTAGCCTTGCCTTCGAGGCGTGGTAAATTTGTCATTCCTGGAGTACTCTCACTTGTGGTTTCAGAGACAGATGTTGCTTCAGTAGTTTTGCTGGTTGTCTCGACGGCTGTGGATGCTGGAGAAGAATTAGAGCTAATCTGCTGTGTAGAACAGCCGCCCAACACTAAAGAACCGACTATCAAAAATGCAACCAAGAATTGTGAAACTTTTAACCGCATTGCTAATTACTGACTCAACCAAAGTATCTTAGCCTCTTATATTAATTCGTAATTCGTAATTCGTAATTCGTAATTAATAAATCCAGATTGTGTATAGTTTTCAGAGTTTTAATCTGTTGCCAAGTGTTTGAGAATGGGTATTAATTACCAATTTAAAAAATACTAGAGGCCAGGGAGATGGGGAGAGGGGGAGATGGGGAGATGGGGGAAAAAACCTATACAAGTATTTTCTCCTTGTCCCCTTGTCCTCTTCCTTGTCCCTCTTTCTTCTACAATCCTTCTAAGGGTACTCCTAAAAAGCGCGCTAACTCTGCACCTTGAGTTTCTAACTCTGCTAAGGCTAGAGGTTGACCGACTCTAGTTAGCGGTACATCTCGACGACCTTTAATGCGTAGATATATTGACCGACGAGGATTTAAACCTTCCTTAATCTCTATCCGTACAGATTGGATCTCTTGTATGCGGCTGCTAATTTCAATTTTGCGGTTTTTACCAGGAAATCCCCAACGAAAAATTTTGAAGTAACCTGTTTCTCGATTGAAATCGTTGTAACCGCCGCCGATGTCCCATAAAATCATCAACCACAGGTACAAAGCTAGAAGCACGCCAGCAGTACCGTATAATCCCATTACTAATCCTTGAGGTACAAATACCAACTGACTTGGATCGGTAACTATCAGTAAATTGACTTTTAAGTAACTCGATATTCCCGCCAATAAGAAACCAGAGGCTCCTAATGTCACTACAGTAGCCCATAAGTAGTTACTGAACCGACGAGAACCGAGAACTTTTTGATGTAGAACTAGTGCAGAACTATCACCATTAGATGAGTCGCCTTTATTAATTGTTGTTGATGCCGTCATGGAAATATTTTGGCTCGTGAGTTCTTCCCTTTAAAAGTCTGCCATTTTCCGAGGATGTCTTGCAATAGGGAGTAATGAGTGCTGAGTGCTGAGTGAGGGAGTGAGGGAGTGAGGGAGTGAGGGAGTGAGGGAGTGCTGAGTGCTGAGTGCTGAGTTTTGACTAATGACCAATGACTAATGACCAATGACTATTGACTAATGACCAATGACCATTGACTATCGCCTGTAAAATTACTTAAGAAAAAGTACTAAGACTTAATTCGCTGCTAAATTGTTCTAAAACGTGCAATTTTTTCGTTACTTTCACTAAAACTAACAAGCTCAACAACAATAGTATCAGTATTAGAGCAAACATGAAAACTAAAATTATAGCGGCAAGTTTTATTACGCTCTCTTTTATGTTGCCGCTAAAAGCTTCGGCAGCGAGTATTTCTGGGCTTTATGTATTTGGTGATAGTCTTTCTGATACTGGTAATACATTCAATATTACTGGTGGTGTATTTGACCCAAAAAAAGCTATTCCACCCAGTCCACCTTACAAGCTAGGGCGATTTTCTGATGGCCCTGTTTGGGTAGATTATGTAGGGGAAAAGCTGGGCTTGACACCCACCCCAATTACAAGTTTATTGCCCAACTTAGATGTAAGTCAGCCTATTGCTAAACCCTTCCCCACTCAAGGGATTAATTTCTCTATTGGTGGTGCTAGTTCTGGTGAAGGTAACGCTATTGTGCCTGATGTCCCGTTACCAGGAGTTTTGCAGCAAGTTTTTGCTTTTCAAGGGTTGCTACAAGTTAATCAGCAGACGCTTGATCCTCATGCACTCTATGCTGTGTGGGGTGGAGCGAATGATTACCTTTTTCCTCAATTTCTTGATCCTAATAAACCTCAGCCTTATACTAATATTTCTCAAGCTGTCAGCACTTTAGCTGCCATTGGGGCAAAAAATATTTTAGTTTTCAATTTGTCGGATTTAGGTAAGCTTCCAGCAGCTAAATTAGATGGTCGCAATCCCGCAGCACTTACTCAAGCAACTCAAGATTTTAACTCGAATTTAGCTCAGAATTTAGCAGCAATTCGGCAGAATCAAAAAGTCAATATCATTGAGATTGATATTTATTCCTTGTTTAAGCGTGCAGAGCAAAATCCCAGTGAATTTGGTTTTGAAAATGTTACTGACTCTTGCCTAGCTCAGTTTCCTATATGTGCTAATGACCAAAGTAAATATTTCTTCTGGGACGATTTTCATCCAACTACTGCTGGTCAAAAGATAGTAGCAGAGTCCGTTTTGGCAGCAACAACTCCGGAATCTCCCGCAACAATTGGTGTGTTAGCATTGGGTGCATTAGGTGTAATTAGCAGACGTAAATCTCTTAAAAAGAAATTTGTCTCTATGACAATGTCTGAGGTTTCTAGTAAGTAATCTAGCGACTCTCAATCATTCATCAGAAAAAAGATTCCCAACTTCTTAAAGAAGTCGGGAATCTGGAAATATCAATTTTTATAACTTTTAGATATAAGAATCATATTCAAAGTATTAATGTCTAATTACGATCGCCTATTTACAACCATAGCAGAATTAGTCATGCACCATTCGCCTAGCGGTGCGGAAGCGGAAATTAATCAACTTTTGTTACAAAAATTTACAGCATTGGGTGTAGAGGTGTGGAGCGATCGCGCAGATAATATTATTGCCAAAATTCCGGGGAAGAATTCGGCAAGAGCGATCGCTATTACAGCTCACAAAGACGAAATTGGCGCTATTGTCAAAAATATCGGTGATGCTGGACGAGTGGAAGTCCGCAAGCTTGGTGGTGCTTTCCCTTGGGTTTATGGTGAAGGTGTTGTAGATTTGTTAGGAGACAACGCAACTATTAGCGGTATTCTCAGTTTTGGTTCTCGCCATGTCTCTCATGAATCACCACAGAAGGTACAGCAAGAAGATATATCAGTTAAATGGGAAAATGCTTGGATTGAAACAAAGCTGACCACGGCTGAATTAGCAACAGCTGGCGTTCGTCCTGGAACCAGAATGGTCATTGGTAAACATCGCAAACGCCCAGTCAGACTGCAAGATTATATTGCTAGTTATACTTTAGATAATAAGGCATCAGTAGCAATTTTATTAGCCTTAGCGGAACATTTACTAGAGCCAGCAATTGATGTTTATTTAGTCGCTTCCGCCAAAGAAGAAGTAGGTGCAATTGGTGCATTATTTTTTACTCAAAATCAGAGTTTAGATGCCTTAGTTGCTCTAGAAATTTGCCCACTATCTGAAGAATATCCCGTTAAAGATGGGACAAATCCCGTACTTTTATCTCAGGATGCTTATGGGATATATGACGAAGACTTAAATAGACAAATCAATCAATCTGCTAAACAATTAAATATACCCATCCAGTTTACCACCTTGAGTGGTTTTGGTAGTGATGCCTCAATTGCCATGAAATTTGGTCATGTTGGACGTGCGGCTTGTTTGGCATTTCCCACTCAAAATACCCACGGTTATGAGATTGCTCATTTAGGAGCGATCGCCAATTGTATTAATTTACTGAAAGTCTTCTGTGAAACTGATTTTGATTAATACAAATTATACATTACTACAGCAGCAGATCAAGCAACCAATTCAAATTTCCCGTCTGCCAGCAAGAAACTTAAATAATTATTAAAAATAAAATATTTTTCTAGAAAAATGCTCGAAACTATTTCATAAGACAACAAATAATCAGCGATTATTTAGCACTCAAAACCAGAGAGTGCTAACTTCCAAAAAAAGTTAATTCTGAAGATATAACTAAAAATCCTAAATTTTATAGGTAAAATATAGGTAATCGGCAAACACAATTTATATTTTAAATACCACTGATTCATAATTGGAGGCTGAAATGAAATACACTTTTGACATTGTCGGTGTATCTCCTGTTTGGCAATTTTTTAGCCATCTCCAGGACAGTCAGCAAAAACCACAACAACAAGGCATAGAATATTTAGGAACCCAGAAATGTACCCTGGATTCCTTAATAGAGTCTGTAGAACCAGTCCCACTAAAATGGGGTTGGAATAGAGAGCAAGTCTTAGATACAGTAGTAAATTTTTGGCTGAATAACTCTGAAAGTATCCGTTACTGGAAAACACGTTTAAGCGATGCCGGTAATGATAATATTCTCGTTGCTAGGCTAGCAGACATCACAGCTTTACAAGCAGAATTTGAATCTTTATTAGGTAAGAACTGGTAGGTAATTAGCTAAGTCAAAGGTGATAAATCCCCATTTTTACTTTTGATTTCGCAGCAACCAATGCCATCCAGAACCCTCACGAATTAACCAACCATCCTCCAGTTCATCATCATACTCATCTAAATCAGGAGTGTAGGCTGGATAACTAGAATAGCCTGATTCATTTTGTTGTACACGAATTCTCAAGTTGTGACAACTGCCTGCAATTTCAATTGTTACAGAGTCATTATTACCAATATTAGGTCTTAGTAGACTATCTCTAATTACACTCCGCTTTCTATTTACCTCTTGTTTAATTCTAGGAACACAACGCACCCTGACTAATGAATTTTCGTGAGGATTATCTAGTAGATAGGGTAAAATTTGCGAATTCCGAATAGAGCGAGTAGGAGTCTCAGCACTTGCTAAAGATATCATAGTCAACAATAAAGTGACACTCAGGGTAATAACTCCTCCTATTGTGCTGTTCATAATACTATTCCTCAAAAAAATTAACTAAAGCAATTGCCAGGGTGATTACCCTGGCGGTAAAACAATTCAATAATTAATAGGACTTACGTACGCACTGAACCAAAAAACCATAAAAGAGGGTGGCATAGTAAACAGTGAACAGTGAACAGTGAACAGTGAACAGTGAACAGTGAACGTTTATTAACTGGTAACTGATTTGGTCAACAGTCCAAAAACCTTGATTTTGAACGCTAGTCCACACAATGGGAAGGCAGTCGCGTGGGCGGGTTTCCCGCGCCACTTGCTACAACGGGGGAAACCCCCGCAACGCAGTGGCTTGACTTGAGCGAACTGCCGTGGAAACCCCCACAAACGGTTGGCTCTTTTTGACCATTGACTATTGACTATTGACAAAAAAGCCAGAAAACTTAGTGACACTGCGTAAGTTCTAATTACTT
Organism: Nostoc sp. TCL26-01; assembly: GCF_013393945.1. NCBI lineage: Bacteria > Bacillati > Cyanobacteriota > Cyanophyceae > Nostocales > Nostocaceae > Nostoc > Nostoc sp. TCL26-01. The sequence goes on along the minus strand of NZ_CP040297.1, from coordinate 6,592,648 downwards.
TTTCTACAGCTTAATTATTTATCTTCCAGTAATTGATTTACTTGTTGTCCACGACGACCAGTTTTAATTTCATAACGGCGAGTGAGGTTGTCTTGGTAGTTCATATCTCTAGCGGCGGCAGCATTGACAAACGCATCGCAATTCTTACCTTGAACTACTGTTGAAGAACTGCTGCTGTTTTCTTCTGTGCGGTTGTTGCGAGTATCTTTAGAACTACTGTTATTTTGACTACCTTGACTACTACCGCTACCATTAACACCAATTCCTAAGAAACTCACACCACCACCACCGCCATCATGATGACTGCTCGAAGAACTAGAACGAGTACTGGTAGAGTTGGCTAAAGCCAATTTCGTAGTGCTGTTACGAGTGTTGTTACCCAAGCCAACATCGCTACACAAAGCACGGGGGTCATTTGCTAAAGTTTTTTGGTCAACCCAAGATTGATGGTCACCTAAGCCTTGGATTTCGCCGTTACCTACTGGGTTGCTGGGTGTGCTAGGAACAGGTGTTTTGGGAGTAACATTGCCTACTGCACCAGGAACCACATCCACTGGCTTAAAAATACCAGCTGGTTTGACATCAAAAGGCCCGGCAAAAGCTGGAAGTGTGCTAGTCAAGAGTGCAGTAGCTGTGAGTAAAGAACTAGTTAAGTGACGGAATTTCATGGTCATATGCCTCAAGTTTCAGTGCTGGTGTGTATTTTGGGTTTTTCACCCCTCACTGACTCAATAGGTTGACCTTGATTTTTTTATGCACTCCCAACAGCATTGTCATGAGAATTCTGTTGAACAAGACTATCTAAAACATGACGCATCACTGAATTGATTTGCTCAAAATCATCATCTCTTGATAGCATCTGTTCTGCTGCCTGAATATATTTGCCCTCCACGAGTTCGTCTAGACAATTGCCAATGATTTGGCGAACACTATCTTTAGTTGACTCTAGGTGAAACTGTAAGGCTAGAACTTTCTTATCATAGAGAAACGCCTGATTTTGACAAGCTTCGCTATAAGCTAGTCGAGTTGCACCTGCTGGTAAGTCAAAGGTGTCACCATGCCAGTGGAAAACGTCAAGCTGCTGAGGTAATGAGCCAAAAATAGTAGAATCTTTAGCTGCTTGTGTGAGTTGAATGGGGAACCAACCAATCTCTTTATATTCTCCCTGATAGACTTTTGAGCCTAAAACGTCTGCAATTAATTGTGATCCTAAACAAATACCGATGACAGTTTTACCTTGATTAATTGCTTGTTCTATAAATCGTTTCTCTGCCGTCAACCAGGGATACTTGTCATCCTCATAGATATTCATGGGCCCACCCATAACAACAACCCAGTCCAGGGTGTCAATTTCAGGTAAGGAGTCATTAGCGTAAAATCTAGTTGCCCAAAGAGAGTGCTGGTTGTGTATTGCCCACTGTTCGATACTAGCAGGTGTTTCAAATGGTACGTGCTGCAAGTAATGGATATTCATCAACAACTCCTTAACTTTCGGCTGAGGATGTATAGTATTTAGCTTACATCAGCATTGGCGATGAGCTACACCCCACTGTGAGCAATGATTGCCATCTGACAAACTATCCAAATATTACCCCCACACAAGAGCTAAATTTTTGCAGTATTTTGCAATACATATAAATGCAACATAGTTAGTGTTAGCCAATACTAAATTAGCCAACTCATAAAAGCTTTGATGGGTTTCTACCTTTTTGGCAAAAAGTTTTTGTAAAAATCAGGGCATTTGTGATTTATTGAGACACGATTTATTGTAATGTTGATACTGCTTGTTTTTTTACTTGATTACTTATCCCTCTACCAACAGTTGCTAACAGGTATGTGATTTTACTATTGACCAATCTTGAACAGCAAGGTTAGAGTATCAGCTTTAATTCCTCAAGCTTGCCGTGGAACTCTTTGAGTCTCTCAACGTCTTGAGGTCAGCGAATAGCAAAATGTATCATCTTGCTAAAGTTTCTTCCGGAAAGACTCAAAAACTACCGGAAAATCTGGCAAATAATCTCCTTAGCTTCTCACAATTCACACGCATGAAATCACCCTTTCTATTAATCAGCCTCATCAGTACTATCCTTTTATCTGCTCCAGCAAATGCAGCTCGTTTAGAATCATGGAACTTCGATCCTGGCCAGAATCAACTCAACATCACTACGGATTCTGAAGTCAAACCTAGAGCATTTTTGATTAATAACCCCACCCGAATTGTTATTGACTTACCAAAAACAAGCTTAGACACGAATACTCTGCGGCGCAGTTTTGGTGCAGCAGTGAAGGAAATTCGAGTTGGCAAGGTTGATAATGATACTGCAAGGATAGTGGTTGAGTTAGCCCCAGGTTATACCACCTCTGCCGACAAATTGATGATCACAGGAGATTCTGCCTCACACTGGATTGTCAGTTTTTCTACTATCAGCCAGCCTATTGGACAGGAGACAACTAAAACCTCCTCTAGCGAAGAGAAAATTTTTATTCCCATCAGTGAGAATTCCAAATTTGCTGGAGTTGTTGCTTTAAGTAGAGAAATATCTCAGCTAGATTCTCAAATCAAAACATTGATGACTCGCTACAGTTCACTCAGCCCAGGAATGTTTTTTTTAGACATGGAAACTGGGGAATATCTAGATATCAATGGAGAAAAATCCTTTGCAGCTGCTAGCACCATTAAATTTCCGATTCTTGTAGCTTTATTTCAAGAGATGGAAGCGGGTAGAGTGCAAGCAAATGAAACTCTAGTGATGCGACGAGATTTGATGACTGGTGGTTCTGGCAGTATGCAGTATAGAAAAGCTGGTACTCGTTTTAGTCTTTCGGAAACGATGAATAAAATGATGATCATCAGCGATAATACTGCCACAAATATGATTATTGATCGATTGGGTGGCAAAAATAAGTTGAATCAAAAGTTTCGCAGTTGGGGACTGCAAAATACTGTCATTCGTAACTTGCTGGGAGATTTTAAAGGCACGAATACAACCAGTCCCAAGGATATGGTGCGGTTAGCGGCGATGATTTCCAATAACAAATTGTTGAGTAGCAATAGCTATACTCAAATCGAAAACATCATGGAACGTTGCCATAATAGAAGTCTTTTACCAGTTGGACTGGGTAAGGGTGCAGTCATTGCTCACAAAACGGGTACTTTGGGAAGACTCTTAGCAGATGTGGGAATTGTGCAAACACCATCAGGAAAGCGCTACTTGGCAGGGATTATGGTAGCTAGACCCTTCGGTGATGCTAGTGCCAAGGCTTTTATTAATCAAGTTTCTCGCTTGGTGTATAGTTATCTAGATCAACCAACAGCAGTTACTAGACAGCTTTAGGACACATATCAAAGATTGTCAAAAGTCCATAGTAGTAGCGTGGCAAGATTAAAATAGTGCATTAAGTGTAGGTTGGGTAAAGCGCAGCGCAACCCAACATGGATCTCAAAAACTGATTATGGATCTTGGTGTTGAGTTAAGCCAAAGCCTCAACCAGCCTACAATTTTATGACAACATTTTAGCCTAGACACGCTATTAGGGTGTTTCATGAAAGATATACCAGCAATTTATTTTTATCTCCCTCAATCTGAATGGCCGAAAGACGGCATACCAGATAGTGTAGAAACTCACTGGTGGCTATTCATGAAAGGTACATACTGTTGGACGATACAAACATATCTTCGCCTGCAAGCTGATGGTTTCCCGTGTAAACTAGTAGGCACTTTACCCGATGAAGGAATTGTTCTTGCCCATCGGGATTCTTTACCAGATAATTTGCAAATTCCAGGGTCAAAACTGTTTATTATTTGTCTCAAGGCAGAAAGAGATCCTCAACCTGAAGCACAAATTCATGTAGTCCAGAATTCGCAAGAAGCATCCACAATATTAAGTTTTTGGGATTGTTATTATATACCACTTTGGCCGCAACCGGGCTTAATTCCTCGAAATCCTGGGCGGGGCGATCGCTTTGAAAATCTCGCTTACTTTGGTTTACCGAGAAACTTAGCACCAGAACTTCAAGATCCTGCTTGGGAAGAACAACTACAAGCGCTGGGTTTACGTTGGCGTATTATTAGTAGCAATAAATTAGTTCATGACTACAGCGAAATCGACGTAGTTTTAGCTGTACGTAGCTTTGATTCTCAGCGACATATCGCTAAACCTGCAACTAAATTATTTAATGGTTGGCACGCTGGTGTTCCAGTTATCGGCGGTGCTGAATCGGCATTACAAGCTGAACGCCAAAGAGAACTTGATTATATAGAAGTTACTTCCATTAAAGATACTCTTTTAGCTCTCCAACGATTGCGTGATGATGTAAATTTACGGCAAGCAATGGTAGAAAATGGTCGAAGACGAGCAGCAGAAATCCAAGTTGCAAATTTAACTGCTAAATGGCGTGAGTTTCTGATGAATGTGGCAATTCCAGCATATGAAAACTGGTGTATGCAATCTAGTTTGGCTAGACAAACATCTTTTATTCAGCGCTACCTTGCCTTAAAAATTTATCGGATTCAGCAAAGGATAAGTGCTTAAATTGGTTATTAGTCATTAGTCATTGGTCATTGGTCATTGGGTATAGGAAATTAGTTATTTTTCCATATTTTCCCAGTACCCATTACCCATTACCCAGTACCCAGTACCCAGTACCCATTATCTATGATTAACGTTCTTGTTCTAAGGCTTTGAGTAATTTAACTACATATATTTCTAACTCTGCACTTCGTCTTTGCGTAGATTCAATAATGGGTAGACTATCAGGAAAATTAATCACATCATTACCGATTTGCTTCCCTAGAGGTTTTAAATGTCCACCTACTAAATTATTCTGAAAATCTGTTGGGGGTTTTTTAAGCGTATTCATAAACCAGTCACAGGTTGACTTAGCAAGTTTATCTGATTTAAAGCGGATCAATCCTAAGAGATTAAAGAGATTAGCAGCTTGGATAAAAGCATAGGTTTCTTGAGAACTAGGTTTAACACCCCATCCCAGGCTATCAATAATATTTGCCAAAACTTTAGGAATGGCGCTATCTGTACCACTATTGACAGGAGCTAAAAGTATAGATGGTTGGCCTTTAATAAACAGACTCTTAAAGAAGGTTCTGTTAATATTTGGATCTGCAATGGTATCTAGGTAAGTATCTTGCTCTTGTCCTAAATAGTATTTAATTAATTGAGTGGCTTGCTGACGTTTTTGTTTGAGATCATTAATTAATGTTTCTAAGTCTTTGACAATACTTTGAATCTTGCGCTCATTTTTCTCTTTATCTGATGAATTGGATGTTTTATTCACTATTCCCCGAATAAATGATTCGAGTTGATCATGTTCTCGTGGTAAGGCAGAGAAACCTTCCAAAAGAGCAATATATTTGCAGCCGATGCTATGACCAATCCAGGAAAAGTTCTGATCATTGAGATAAATTTGATAATCATAGCCTGCAAATTTAGCCATTCTTACGAGTTCTGGGGTAATCTCATATTGTTCTCTAATTAAAAACCCAGCTTCTACATAATGATTAAAGGTAAAATTAAAGGGCAGGATGATGATTGTATAGCGATCGCTAAATAAATATTGGAGTAAATAACGATAGAATTGCATCGGGAAGAAAGTGCCAAAAAAAGCTCCACCAATAAATTGAATAACTCCTTTAGGTTGTGGATGTAGTGCTACCCAACTATGGGAAACTGGCTGAAATATGAGTTTTGCTTTCATTTTTTTGCTACCTGATAAATATGACAAATCAGTGTCAATCTCCAGAATTATAGAGACACAGGTAAATCGAGATGTAAGACAATTGCTTCTGAAAAAATACAACTAAATATTTAGTTCATTTTTAGACCAGAAGGAAAAATAATAGGACTTATGCACTTGACACACAAAGCTTGGCGAGAGTGGTCAATAGTCAATAGTTAATTTTGACTTTAAACCGTTTACTATTGAGCAACAAGCGTTAGCAATATATGACATTGCATAAGTCCTAAGAAAATTACTTTTGTCTGAGAGTGTGTTTATAATGTCATACTTCAGCCTAAGTAATAATGCCAAAGTTTTGTGATTATTGTTTACATTTAAAATTTACGCATCATCTGAAGACCGAGAAAACCCTGATTTATGAACAAGTGATGATACAACACTCAGCTTGACAGTTCCAGAAATTTTGTGATGAATCTGATTTTTTTCACTTTAGGCAGATATAGGAATCCGCTTTGATTTCTGAATCACTCGTAGAGCTAAGGAACTAGGGACTGGGGACTGGGAAGAAAGAATAAAGGTGTACTGAGTTTTGTAGGCGTAAGCGCAGGCTACGCTTACAAAAATAAACCCGGATTTCTCACGAAATTTATCAAACCGAAGTCCAGAGGCTGTAGGGGCGGGTTCACGAGATATTCGTAAATGATTGAAGCATATTTGTAAACCCGCCCCTACCGTTTTGTGAGAAATGCAGGATAAAATATGAATCCTATAGAATACAGATGTATTTCTTATTCTCCAATTGATTATGGTACAAACAATCCAAGGACGGGATATCAGCCTTTATGAACTAGCAGAAAAATTTAGTCTCCAATTGGTGACAAATGCTGATTTTTTTACAGAATGGAAAAATGATTTACCATTGTTGAATGATGCAGAAATTTTATCTCTAGAACGAGTTAGAAGCAATTATTTAAATTTAACTCAACGTCTTTCAACGTCAGAAGAAGCGGTGAAGATGGTGGTACTATCGCCACTCCTAGATTTAGCTGGTTTTTATCAGCCACCCTTTGAAATTGAAACGGAAAAATCTACTGATATTTCTGCTATAGATGAAAGTATCATAGTCAAAGGGAATATTGATGTTTTAGTAATTCAAAAACGTCTTTGGGTACTAGTGATTGAATCTAAAAGTACTAAATTTGATGTCTTAACTGCATTACCCCAAGCACTTGCTTATATGCTTGATACTCCCAATATAGAACAACCAACTTTTGGGTTACTTGTGAATGGTAGAGAGTTTGTTTTTGTCAAGCTAGTTCAGCAAGAACAGCCAAAATATTCTCGGTCTTATGCCTTATCAATTGAACGAGATGAGGAATTTCAACAGGTACTAAGTGTATTAAAACGTATTAGCCAATTAATTTTAATGTAGATATAAATTGGGTTCCTCAGATCATGTTGGGTTACGCAAAGCGTCCACTCAACCTACTAATACTATTTTATCTTGATATTGTAGGTGTAGGTTGGGTTGAAGAATGTAGGCGTAAGCCTTCTCGGAGAGTAACCCAACGGTATCAAGACTTTGTTGGGTTTCGTTGTCGCTCAACCCAACCTACTTTTCTGCTTAACTGAACCGTATTGGGTAATACCCACCAAAGCCGACAAATGATGGATATTGCTATGTCATTTTGTTGCCTAATTCCTATAGGCGAGATGATGGTTTTGCTGCTTGCACTAACTGAAAAAGTTTAACCTCAAACTTTTCCATACAGGCTGACCAATCATATCCCAATATGGAGGGACGTGCTTGTTCAGACATTGCTGTTTTAAGTTGAGGATTTTCTAAAATAGCAATTACTTTTTCGGCAAAATCTTTGGGGTTATTAGGTTCAGCGAGAAACCCATTTTTTCCAGGGGATACTTGTTCGGAAGTCGATGGTGCTAGTGCTGCAACTACAGGAGTGCCAGAGGCGAGAGCTTCGTTAGTTGTAGTACAGAAGTTTTCTGTAACTGAGGGATTGACAAATACATCAGCACGAGCAAACCAGCCTAAGAGTTCTGTGCCGTGGGATTCACCCCATATTGTAATACCAGAGACAAACTTTTGCGCGCGGCGACGGATTTCTTCATCTAGGGGGCCACTACCAACAATAACTAAATGAACATTGGGAATTTTAGCTGCAATTAGGGGATAAGCATCAATTAGTTGAGTGACATTTTTTTCGGGAGTAATGCGTCCTACAAATAAAAGAGTCGGTCTATCGTCGTGGGGAATTGGGTTATGGCAAATGTTGCGGGGATGAAACTTTTCACAATTAATCCCTTGATAGGGTAGATATTCACTTGGATAACATTTTAATTTTTGGTACTTAACTAGTTGTTCTCGTGAAGAGAAGACATTGAGATCATATTCTTGACTAAACTGGTTGACTAAATAGGGAATAATTGGACGGAGTAAGTTAAAGAAGATATTGCCTAAATAATATTTGATGTAGGCCACAATATCTGTGTGAAAAACCGAGATGATTGGTGTTTTTGTCCGCTTGGCGTATTTGACTCCGACTGGACGACCATAACCTTGTAATAAAGCTGAGTATAAACCTCGCATTTGTGCTGCTTCTTCTACCACAATGATGTCTGGTTGGAAGTCTGCAAGTAACTGTGTATCACTCCAATGACGATAGCTTAAAGGTTGGGGGAGAGATTTATAAAATATCAGTGGTTGGGTAGGAAATGAGTAGGAAGTAAAATTACTAAAGGTTTTTAGCTCCTCTAACCCAGCCATCGGACGACTGCCGACATTTTTGGGGTACTGATTGTTAAATTGAGGATGGATGAGAAATACTTCATGTCCCTGTTCTAGCAACCAGCGCACTCGTTGATGAACGGCAACTGAAACTCCTGTTAAGAAAGGAGCATATAAGCCTGTAAACAAGGCAATGCGAAGTTTTGGCTTGTGCATGATTTTAGTGTATTTGTATATTGGTTCTCAAACGGAAACTGGTATCTAAAAGCTGAGGTATTTGTGTTTACTGAGCAAATTAGATTGAGGATTTATGCACCGATAATTAAAGAGAAATTTAGCGATCGCCTATTTGATTTACACTCTGATAAGGACGGTATTCCATTAGCTGAATATTTCCTGTGCTGTTAACTTCGTATGTGACACCCCGCCAAGTTACTGTTTGCATCCGCAAAGCAGCTAACATTGCCCATCCATACACCCAATGTGTGAGAGGCATACTGACTATCATTCTCCAGATGAGAGGTGCTGATAATTTTGTTACCTGCTGTCCATGAGAACGAATGATTGGTTGTACACCCAGTTCTAAAAACAGCATCAGCATGACTAATGCCAGTATATAAATGACATACCAGCTAAAAGCAAAAGTAGCTGTTTCACCCTGTCCGCTTAAAAAAGCAGTAAACCACACCACAATTAAGAAGCTAGGTAACAATATGGTGCAGACGGCATCAGCAACTACCAGCCACCACCAAGGATGATACAGTCGAGAAGACAGTAGTTGACGCTGCAACCAGTATCTTAAACTCGGTAAATCGCACTCTTCTCGATTCAGCATAATCAGAGAAGGAACAAACTTGACCTCTAAGTTATATTTGGCTAAGACACTACGCATCACTGTATCTTCACCAAAAGCTTGTCCCCACCTCTCAAGTAGTCCCGTTTGGCGCAGCACTTCAGTTTTGATTGCCAAAGTTCCACCCCAAGGAATACCATATAAGTACATCTGCACGATCGCTGACACATTCCAGATGTAACGGACTAAAGAACCCCAATACCTACCAGTCGGTAAATACCAACGATTGCCAGTGGTTGCTCCTACTTGAGGATAATTGAGAGGACTGACTAATTCTCGCAACCAATTAGTATGGACAACAGTATCAGCATCTACTAAAGCAACTACTTTGTAGGAATCATCTAGATCAGAAACAGCCTGTATGAGAGAACTGCATTTGAGACTACAACTTTGTCTGACTGTCCGCAAATGACTAACTTGAACGTTAGCTGCATCTAACTCATCGATTATACCCCTGACAACCTGCCACGCCGGGTCTTGCTGACTATCAACAATCACCTTGAGATCATACCGTGGATAGTTTTGCTTGAGGAGCGATCGCAAACAATCCCCTAAAAAAGGATCAGCCCCACGCAAGCATAATAACACAGCCGTTTTTGGTAATAATTCATCAGGTAAGTTGTTTGTGCGTGAATTCAGACACCGCAAAAATAACAGTACACAACACACCTGAAAAATCAACCAACCTACTAAAAACTTAGAGATCAATATTGCCAAATCATCCATTGTTGATTATCTCAGAACGATAATGATCTGCATTTACGACCATCTTTAAGTCATTGACCATTGACCATTGACCATTGACCATTGACTCATTAATCAAAGAGAAATCTTGTTATCAATAGGCTGATCCAAAAAATCATAAGGATGGTACTCAACTAAGCGGATATTCCTAGAACTATGAATTCGATAGACAATACCTCGCCATTTCACCGTTGATAGCCACAACGAAGACAACATCGCCAACCCATACACCCACTGGGTTAAAGGAATCGCTAGTAACATTCTCCCCACCGTAGCTAGAGAAAACTTTGTCCCTGGCTGGTCTTGATTGCGAATTACAGGCTGTACACCTATTTCCATCACCAGCATCAGTAAGAGCAATCCTAGAGTATAAATGCTGTATGATTTCAATAACAAACCTGCTACATCCCATTCAGCATTACCCAAGGAAAAGAAAAATAATGCGATCGCTAAACTGGGAAATAAAATACTAGAAACAGCTTCACTAACTATCGCTAACCACCGGGGATGATACAATCGAGAATACAGAAATAGACGCTGAAGATAATCGAGAATTCCTAGTAAATCGCACTCTTCACGATTAACCATAATCAGGGAAGGCACAAACTTAACTCGCAACCCATGTTTTTTTAAGACATTGTGCATCATTAAGTCTTCCCCGAAAGACTGCGCCCACTGTTCTAAAAGTCCTGTTTGACGCAGTACCTCTGTTTTCATTGCCAGAGTACCACCCCAAGGAATACCAAATAGGTACATCTGCACAACTGTCGCAATGTTACCCGTGTAACGTACCAAAGAACCCCAATATTGATTAGTTGGAACATACCAACGATTACCAGTTGTCACCCCAACTTTAGGGTTAGCTAAAGGAATCACTAATTCTCGCAACCAATGAGAATGAACGACAGTATCCGCATCTACTAAAGCCACCACTTTGTAGGAATCATCTAAATCAGAAATAGCCTGAATTAAAGAACTGCATTTGAGGCTACAATTATGGCGAATAATCCGTAAATGGCTAATCTGTACATTAGTTGCAGCTAACGTATTGATAGTATTGCTAGCAATCTCCCAAGACGGATCATCTTGACTATCAATAATTAGCTTTAAATCGTATGCTGGGTAGTCCTGCTTTAACAGCGCCTCTAAACATTTGGGTAAAAAAGGATCAACTCCACGCAGACAAAGAATTATCGCCGCCTTCGGTAATTTATCATCAGGTACAGTTTTTGAGCGCCAAGAACTACGCACATACAACAAAAATATCAAAGAAAGACATACCTGAATAACTAACCACCCCAGCAAAGACTTAGACAAGAAAATTGCCAACTCTTTCATGACATTTATGTCTCCGGCAAATTTTACCTTGCTTGTGTAATAGTCGTGGGTAAAGTTATGAGTGCTGAGTAAGAAAACCCGCATTTCTCACAAGCGGTAGGGGCGGGTTTATGAGGATCATCGTTAATCATGAATAATTTCTGTGAACCCGCCCTTACAACCTTTGGACAAAGAGAAAACCTCATTTGAAAAAAGAAGAGTGAGAAATCCGGGAAAAGTAGGTTGGGTTACGCCTCGCTACACCCAACAAAGCGATATGGATGTTGGGTTCCACTACGTTCCACCCAACCTACTAATTTCTAATTTCTACTCAGCACTCATCACTCATTACTCCTTAAGGATCAAGAGAGTATTTCAAGAAAATATTAATTGTGGTAGATTTTGTCACGGCAAAACTTGACTTATTAAACTTTGGTGTACCTGTTTGAATAGACACGGTAGGATTATTAGAAATCCCAAAACCTTCTTTAGGAATACCAAAGAAATCTGAATCAAGTTTGTGATTACCATTTTGATCATCTACGACTGCAACAGCGTATTTTCCAGGCTTCAAACCATAGAAACTTTTGCTGATAGACTTACCTGTAATTCTTGTACAACCACTTTGCACTTCACTAGTGTCACTCATGGGAAAGCCTTTTTCACTAGCATAAACTCGCAAACAAATCTCACCTTTTTGATGGCGTATACCATTAACTACAACAGTTAACTTTGTTGTAGCTTCGGCATTGACTGCTTTAGCACAGCTTAAACTCAACAAAGTGATTAATAACAGATGACGCAACCGAGAGAGATTTAACATGATTTTGTATTCCTCAAACAACGTTTTTGTGTTTGCTTCAATACCTAAACTCATATAGGAATTAGCTATTCTCTCTGTGCCTTTGTGACTCCGTGTTAAAAATGATTTATTTAACCACAGAGACACGAAGAACACAGAGTTAAGAAGTAGAAGAAGAATTGCTAGACTATTTAACTAGCTTTTGGATATCTGTGTTTTTTAGCCAGGTTCTTGTTTGATATAACCCTGTTTCCAAGTCAATCTTTGGTTTGTAATCTAGTAAATTTTGGGCTTTAGCAATAGAATAGGCATAGGGGCGACTCATAAAATCTACTGATTCTGGCAGAATATCAGCTTTTTTCCGTAATAGTTTTTGTCCTTGATGACGCAGTTTTAAAAACAACTTAATTTCATCTTTTGGCATCGACATAGGAGCCGGTAAACCTTCCATTGCGGCAAGACGTATAAAATATTCTTTCCAAGTCGTCTCTTCGCCATCGGTGATATTAAATATTTCCCCGTAGGTTTCTTTTTCCATTGCCAAAAAGATAGCATCAACCAAGTTATCAATGTAAAGATGATTGATAACTCCCACACCATCATTAGCGTAAGCAAATAATTTTTGGCGCATAAAATGAATTGGTCTAACTACCCAAGGAATACTTCCTGGCCCATAAACATCACCAGCGCGAATGATAATAACGCCAAAATCAGGTGGAGTATTTAATGGTAAAAGTTCGGCTTCGGCTTCTATTTTTGTTTGGCAATAAGAATTTTTATCACTACAAAGTTGCCCATCTTCTGTGACACGATTAGGATAATTAAAACCGTATACCATCACACTAGAAAGATGGACAAAAGTCTTCACGCCAGCATTTTTAGCAGCTTTAGCCATGTTGACTGTACCGCCAACATTGACTTCCCGAAAATGTTGAATTGCACCAGCTTCTTCGGTAATTTGAGCCGTATGTAAAACGATATCTACTCCCTGACAAGCTTTTTGAGCAACAGCAGGATCAGTTACACTACCAACAATTATTTCTGCACCCAAATTTTGTGTTTTTTCTCTATCATGAGAACTTTGCAGTCCCCGGACTTTCATCCCCTGCGCTATAGCTAACTCGGCTGCACGCAAGCCGATAAATTCATCAATTCCAGTGATCAGCAGAGTTTTATTTTGCAAATTCATAGTACAGGGTTTATTGTCTTACTAAAGTTTGAATTTTAAGAGGGAGAGGTTAGAGGATGTTTTAAAAGTCCTTGATGATGTATCAAATATTTTCCGATCCCCCTAAATCCCCCCTTTTTAAGGGAGGTTAGGGGGGATCAATCGGTACTGAAAACACGACTAACCACTTTTAAAACAACCTCTTAGGAATATTTTTTACTCACCAATTCCCAATCCCCAATCCCCATTTTTAAAAAATATCAGCCGGGTCGGCAGAACGGAGCTTATTAATAGCTAATGCGCCGGATGTGATACACATTAAAACTGCGGATATAAAGACAATTACCGCATTATTAACTGTCATGATAATTGGTAACTTTGTCGCTTCCATAGCAAAATCATACAAGCCTACAGAAACTATAAATCCTGGAATGTAAGCTAATAGCGCTAAGATTAAAGCTTGTTGGAAAACCACATTTAAGAGATACTTATTGGGATAGCCAATGGCTTTTAATGTGGCATAAGCTATAAATTGTGTAGCAATATTACTGTAGAGAATTTGGTAGACAATTACTACACCTACAACTGAAGCCATTGTGAGCATTAAGTTGAGAATAAAACCAATTGGTGTTCTAGCAGACCAATATTGTTTCTCAAAATCAATAAAACCTTTGTGAGTAAAAATCCTCACATCATTAGGTAAATTGGCTTGCAAGTTAGCTACCACTTTTTCTTGATCAGCACCAGGTTTAAGTTTAATTACACCTACATCTATTTTTTCTGCTGGACGAGTATTAGGATTGATACGAAGGAAAGTTGAATCGCTGACAATTAAGTTACCATCAACACCAAAGGAAGGCCCTAAACTGAATAAACCACCAACTCGCACTTTGTAGCCAATAGGGGCATCAAAGGGAAATATTTCAATGGTTTGTTCTGTATCTCCCTGATTAAAATTAGCGGCGATGGGGCCGAATTCTGGTCGGGAATCTCTGTCAAATAACATGACATCGGGGATTTTCAGTTTGTCTAAATTCTGTTCCACTTCTGGAATATTCATGACTGGGTTTCCTGGGTCGAAACCAATCACATATATAGAATATTTCTCACCAGTTTCAGGATTTTTTAATTTAGCAAACTGTAAATACATGGGGCTAACTGATTCCACGCCATTAAACCCTAAAGCTTGATACAAACGAGTGCGAGAAAAACTTTGATTTGAGGTCAAAGATTTGTATTGGGAACTGACTAAGAATAAGTCTCCTCGTAAGTTTTGATGCACTGCTGTGGCACTAGAGTAAAGGGCATCTTGGAAACCCAGTTGCACGAACATTAATAAAACAATAAAAGCAATCCCGGCTACAGCTACGAGAAAACGGATTCTTTGTTGGGCTAGCTGTAGCCATGCTAAAGGAATTTTGAAATTCATATTTATTTTGTCACTTGTTAGTTGTCAGTTGTTGTAACTAATGACTAATGAACTGACGTTGCGTGCAATTTATTGATTGTGAGACGTTGCGTGCAATTTATTGATTGTGAGACGTTGCGTGCAATTTATTGATTGTGAGACGTTGCGTGCAACGTCTCTACATTTGGATGGCTACGTCTACTTGGAGGTTGGTGAGACGTGATACTTTTTCACTATCTGCGGGTTTATCGATGGAGACTTTGACTTCGATGATTCTGCGGTCTGTATCTGATCTGGGGTTGAGGCTAAAGATGCTTTGTTTGTCTACTTGCCAACCAATCTCTCTGACTGTTCCTTGTAATTTACCAGAAAATGCTGTGCTGGTAATTGTGGCTTTTTGCCCTACCCGGACGTTTTGAATATCTGTTTGATAGACTTCGGCAATGACGTACATCTGAGATGTTTTACCGATGTCAGCAAATCCATTACTAGGGATGACTTCGCCTGTTTTGGCATGAATTTTGAGAATTTTGCCGTCAATGGGGGCTTTAATGTATGATAGCGCTTGGTCGGCTTGGGCTTGTTTGATGGCTGTAACGGCACTTTTGACTTCCATTTGTGCCAAATCTACATCGACATCCCGTACTTCTTTGACACTGTTGAGTCTGGCTTTGGCTTCTTTGATTTGGTTGGCGAGGGTGTTCTGAGTCCGGCTGAGGCTGGCTTTGGCTTCTGTGAGTTGTTGCTGTGCTGTTTTGAGTTGTAAGGCTTTAGCATCTGATACAGAAGCAGATACAGCACCTTCTTGGAATAGTTTTTGATAGCGATCGCTCTCAGCTTGAGCATTATCTACTTCAGCTTGTACACGGTTAATTATCGCCTGTTGTGTGGCAATTTCTCCAGTCAATTGTGATTGCAAATTCGCAACTGTGGCTTTTTGCGCGTCAATATCTCCAGATTTAGCACCAGCTTTGACTTGGGCTAGTTTGACTTTGGCAATTTGCAGTTTATCTAAAGATTGTTGCAGGGCTGCGGTGGCACGGTCATAATCTTCGAGATAGGCTAATACTTGCCCGGCTGTAACTTCATCACCTTCTTTGACTAACAGTTTTTCAACTCGCACACCATTAGTAGAACTAGGTGCAGACAACGTTGTGATTTCACCTTCTGGTTGCAAACGTCCTAAAGCTGTCACTGCAACTTTCACTGGTGCGGCTTTAGGAGAGTTAGCGGTAGTCGGGACTTGAGGACGTGGTTTATTAGAGGTCAAACTGTAGAAGGATATTAGCCCGGTAGCGAATGTCAGTGACGCAGCTAAAACTATCCACCACCGACTTTGAGGTTTGATAAATAACTGGCGTTCTTTGTTTACTGCCATATTTTCGTTCCCAATAAATTCTCATTGTGATTAGTCAGGAGATAGCCAAAATGGCTGCGTTGGTGAACTGCTATCAACTCATCTGCAATTAACCAAAAACTCTTTTTGTAATTCGTAATTTGTAATACTCGCGGCTAGTCAGCAGAAAGAGAACCGAGGATAACTAATGACTGTTGACTAATGACCAATGACCAATGACTAATGACCATTTATTATTCGCTGATTGCGATCGCTATATTTGTGTTCCATCAGACATTATTGAGGTAAAATCAGGATTTCTGGATAATAATGAAACTAATTCGGTGTATCTTAGTCGTTATGGTTGGTGTTTTAACTGGATGCACTGAAAAGTAGTAGTTATGCCCATAGTACCCATAGACCAAATTAAAATCGGTCGCAACCGCCGTCCGGTCAAGGGTGACAAGGTGAATGAGTTGCAGGAGTCAATCAAGGCTAATGGTTTATTGAACCCAATTACAGTAGACCAGCAGTTGAATTTGATTGCGGGGTTGCATCGGCTGACGGCTTGTAAGTTGTTGGGGTTGGAGGCGATCGCCTGTAATATTGTCAATTATGAGTATGCTGACCAAGGACGGTTAGCGGAGATTGACGAAAATTTGATTCGTAATGAACTAGAACCGTTGGAACGGTCAGAATTGTGGTGGGAACGTGACCAAATTTTAGAACGGATGGGGCTACGGGCGAAAGTTGGCGATAATCAACATACCCTCAAAGCTGGTGAAACGGTTTCACCACCTCTGAAAAGAACTGTGGAGTTAGCCAAGGAAGCAGGCTACTCGGAACGCACCTTTCAGCATGGGAAGCAAATCGCTAAAGGAATTCACCCAGAAGTCAAGCAGCTAATTAAAGGTACACCCATTGCGGATAGTCCCACAGCGCTATTACAGGTAGCCAGGGCTGGTGCAAAAGAACGTACCTTGGCACAGGAGGCGCAACAGGCGAAGGAATTAGCCGAGGCGAGGGGTGATACAGCCGAAGCTGAACGACAGAAGCAATTGGTAGATGAGTTTCAAGATCAACAAAAATCGGCTCAGATATTAGCTTACCAAAGTGCGATCGCCCAAAAAGCAGCGAAATTAGCGGTTAAAAAAACTCAACGTCAATCAGCACCAACAAATGATAATGTAGCGATCGCTCTTGATGAACCAATTGTGCAAACTGGTGATGAATGGATTGCGGGGAGGCATTTAATATATTGTGGTGAGACATCCCAAACTGAGTTTCAGAGTTTATTACCTTCTGATGCAGCGTTGGCGATCGCTACTCTATCACCTAATTGGCAGCATAATTATTTGGTAGATGAAGCTAAGGTGGTGGCTGTGATTCGTTCTGAGGGAAATATCTATGAATTTTACCAGCGTAATCAAATGCCTTTTCAATATGAATTATTACTAGACAATCTTTATATAGGGATTTTTTCTCATCAAATCATTTCCAAACCCCAAACACAAATTAATATTGAAGGCATCGAAGGAATTGTCAATTATTTGCTCAATTTATACACCAGCCCCAATCATTTTGTGATTGCTCCTTTTATGGGTCATGGGGAAATTTTGATTACCTGTGAAAGAATGGGACGAATTTGTTTTACTGGCGACAGTAATCCAGAATTAGTCAGCCGGGGCATTGGGCGTTGGCAAAAATGGACTGGTAAATTAGCAGTGAAAACATCTAAATATTAAAAGTGTTTTTCTCTGTGTCTTTGTCTTGAAAAGTTCAGATGCCTGCGGCAAGCTGCAAAGCGTCTACGGAGGAAACCTCTGCTCCGACTTTTCGCTGTGCCTTTGTGGTTCAATCAATTATTTTTAACCACAGAGACACCAAGACACAGAGGAATTTAGAGAAGTTTATGATGCACAATCTATAAAATGAATGTTTGCTTGCTAAATACGTTTTGCTAGTAATTAGGCATTTATATTAAAAAGTCATCAAAAAATCTCTTTTGATTATGATGTGATGCTGAAAAATCTTTTTGGTAATCTGAGTAATTTAATTTATGTATTTACGCAAGTATTACTGGTTAGACAAAACAGGTTTAACGCTATCTGCATCAAGATAAAGTTAACTTTATAGATGCAACACCACAAATTCAAAGTCTTTATTCGTAAGTCATTAATTATACTTCTGTTCTATACTAAATTTGTAATTTTCATCAACAAATAGCCATTCTTTTTATAAAAATAATTTAAACAAATGATTTAGTTTCCATGAAGTGTGCTATTGTTTGTATTAATTCAATGCTAAAAAGCAGCCAGGCAAATTAGTTATTTATTTGCGAGGGACACAGTAAAAACTAACCCTAAGTGCAGTTTGGTAGAAATAACTATTAAGTTGAAAAAGCTCAAAACTTACAAAAAAGATTTTTCACCTTCTGCTCTCTGCCTGCTTATACTACCTGCATCACCATCACCTTATATACGTTTGAGAAACTGTGCAGATAACTGTATGATTTCGGAGTCAAGGTGATGTTTCTTCTGTAACGAACTTGTCAACTTTTCTGAATCAAATCCCATAACATATATTATCCTGGACGCTGAAACTGGCTATGGCATTCATCAAGATACAGAACGTTGTCATTAATACCAGCTACGTGGCTGCGGTGAAGCTAGATAATCAAACTAGTTTGGGAGAAAAAAGCGTTTCTGTCTTAATAGCTACTCCTAAGTTTCCACCGTTCCAGGAGGATGCAATTACTCAAAATCTCTACCATTACGAATGGATTGAATTTACTGGTCAAGCAGCTACCGCGCTTCAAGATTATTTTACCAGTTTCAACAATGTTATTGACCTATTGCCGCAATATTTAGTAGGGGATAGGGGATAGGGTACAGGTGATAGGTGATAGGGTACAGGGGATAGGGGATAGTCTTTTGACTCAATACTCCCTACTCATCACTCAGCACTCAGCACTCCCTACTCAGCACTCCTTACAGTAGCTGCAAAATTCACAGTACTTCAGAAAAGTATATGTCTTATGTCTGCTAATCCAATTGATAGTGCCTTAGCGGAGTTGGAATCCGAAATTAATAACTGCGAAAAGGCTTTGTTGAGGTGTATTGAGGAAAAAAAAATGAAATCAGAAAAACCAATGTCAATCAACAAAATTAATAGACAACTACAACAAAATCCTATCGCTATTATTGGCATGGCTTCGCTGTTACCTGAAGCTAGAAATTTACGTCAATACTGGCAGAATATAGTTAACAAAATTGATTGTATTTCTGATGTTCCTTCTACTCATTGGAGTGTAGAAGATTATTACGACCCCAACCCCAGAACCCCAGAAGATAAAACTTACTGTAAAAGAGGTGGGTTTATTCCAGAGGTGGATTTTAACCCAATGGAATTTGGCATTCCTCCCAGCATTTTAGAAGTCACTGATGTTTCCCAACTATTAAGTTTAGTAGTTGCGAAAGAGGCGATGGAAGATGCAGGTTATGGCGACTCCCGTGAATTTAGTCGGGAAATGGTCGGGGTGATTTTAGGTGTGGCTATGGCCAAGCAATTGGGTATGCCGCTTTCTGCTAGGTTGGAGTATCCTATCTGGGAAAAAGTTCTCAAAAGTAGTGGACTTTCTGACGAAGATACTAAAAAAATCGTCGATAAAATCAAAAGCGCTTACATCAAATGGGATGAAAACGCCTTCCCTGGGATGTTAGCTAACGTCGTCGCGGGACGTATCGCCAACCGCTTGAACTTTGGCGGGATGAACTGCGTTGTTGATGCAGCCTGCGCTAGTTCCTTCGGTGCTTTGAAAATGGCTATCAGCGAACTAGTTGAGCATCGGGCTGAGATGATGCTGACTGGTGGTGTAGACACAGATAACACCATCATGGCGTACATTTCCTTCAGTAAAACTCCAGCCGTATCTCCTAGCGAGAGTGTGAAACCTTTCGATGCTAAGTCTGACGGGATGATGCTGGGTGAAGGTATCTGTATGCTGGTGTTGAAGCGCCTGGAAGATGCCGAACGTGACAATGATAAAATCTACGCTGTCATTAAAGGTATCGGGACTTCCAGCGATGGACGGTATAAGAGTATTTATGCTCCCCGTAAAGAAGGTCAAGTCACTGCTTTGCGTCGTGCCTATGAAGATGCTGGTTTTTCTCCTGCCACTGTTGGGTTAATGGAAGCCCACGGTACAGGGACAATGGCTGGCGACCCCACTGAGTTCGGTTCTTTGAGAGACTTCTTTGGCGAACACGACGAGCAAAAACAGCACATTGCTTTGGGGAGTGTGAAATCTCAAATTGGTCACACCAAAGCGGCGGCGGGTGCGGCAAGTTTGATTAAAACAGCCTTGGCATTGCACCACAAAATCTTACCAGCCACAATCAATATTACTGAGCCTAACCCCAAGCTGAATATTAAAAATTCTGCTTTCTATCTTAATACCCAAACTAGACCTTGGATTCGGGCAGAAGGGGAAGCACCACGACGGGCTGGTGTGAGTTCTTTCGGTTTTGGTGGGACAAACTACCACGTTGTTTTAGAAGAATACGAAGCAGAACAAAACCGCCCTTATCGCCTACATAACAGCGCCCGTGAAATTCTCATGTATGCTGCTAACCCCGGCGAACTGTTGAAGAAATGTGAGGAAGTTTTAGGGAAGTTACAATCTGAGGGTGGTGAGAGACATTACGCTCAGTTAGTGCAAGAATGTCAGTCACTAGAAATTCCTCTGAATGCTGCAAGAGTTGGGTTTGTGGCGGAGAATTTGCTAGAAGCTTGTAAGTTGATGCAAATTAGCATTGACTGGCTGAAGCATAAAGGCTCAGTTGCTAATTGGGAACATCCCCAAGGTATTTTCTACCGCGCGGCGGGAATGGAGTTGGGCGGCAAAGTTGTGTCTTTGTTCTCTGGACAAGGTTCTCAATACTTGGAAATGGGACGGGAGTTAGTGATGAACTTCCCCACCTTGCGCCGTCTGTTTGGTTACATGGATGGACTGTTACTCAAAGATAACTTGCGTCCTTTGTCGGAAATTGTTTTCCCCCATCCTGTGTTTGAGGAAGCCGAGAAAAATGCTCAAATGGCAGCCTTGCAACGCACAGAATATGCACAACCTGCAATTGGGGCATTTAGTGCTGGCTTATATGCCATCTTGAAACAAGCCGGATTTAAATCTGACTTTGTAGCTGGACACAGTTTCGGGGAAATTACCGCCTTGTGGGCTGCGGGTGTGTTGAGTGACCAAGATTATATGTACCTGGTGAAAGCTAGGGGACAAGCAATGGCTGCACCAGAAGACCCAGACCATGATCCTGGTAGTATGTTGGCAGTGAAGGAAGATATTAGCAAGGTGGAACCAATTCTCAAACAGTTCCCCCAAGTTACCATCGCCAACTATAATTCTCCCACTCAGTTTGTCTTAGCAGGCCCCACCGGCGAAATTACGAAAGTCCATCAGGCTTTACAAAAACAAGGATGTGCGACTGTATTGTTACCAGTCTCCGCCGCTTTCCACACGTCGCTAATTGCCTTCGCTCAAAAATCCTTCGCCATTGCTACTAAGTCTGTTCAATTCCACGAACCCAAAATCCCTGTTTTCACCAACGTCACAGGTAAGCAGTATCCCAAAGAACCCCAAAGCATTCAAAAAATCTTAGAAACTCACCTTGCCAACTCCGTACTGTTTAAGCAAGAGATTGAGAATATCTACGCTGCGGGTGGTTCTTGCTTCGTGGAATTTGGCCCCAAGAGAATCCTGACTAACTTAGTCAAAGATATTTTAGGCGATCGCCCCCATACTACCATTGCTTTGAATCCTAGTGTGCAGAAAAATAGCGATCGCTCTCTCAGGGAAGCAACTGTACAAATGCGCGTCTTGGGTATGTCGTTAAAAAATCTCGACCCCTACCAAACCCAACCCACACTACCCCCGGTTGAGAATAAAAAAGCTCTGAGTGTGAAGCTAAGAGGTATCAACTATGTGTCTGAAAAAACCAAAAATGCTTTCGCGGAAGCCTTGAATAACGGACACAAAGTTACTTTACCCCCTGCTACGCCTACAAAGGCTGAACCCGCACCAATTCCCACCAGTAATGGTAATGGTAATGGACGTGTAAGCATATCTGCTGAACAAGTAAAAAGTGCTGAATTCTCTTCTTCTAACTCCCCACTCAATCACATCAAAGCAACCAACGGACGTGTTACCCAACCGCCCACAATTTCGGATAACTCTACTAGTGTCACTCAACCACAACCTGCAATGAATCCTGCGCTCCTTTCACCCCAACTAGCCGAAGAACTGAAGATGCAAACACCAGAAAACCTGGCCAATTGCCAACGAGTGCTAGAAAGCTTAGAGTACCTGACAACCCAGTTCCAGCAAAATCAAGCTGAGAATCTCCAAGTTCATGGTACTTATCTCAATCATCAGATGGAATACACCAAAGCATTCTTCCAACTGATGCAGCAACAAAACGCCTTGTTTGCTAACGCTAAGTCTTCCCAAGAAGCTGCCCAGCTTAAACTAGTTGTTATGGAAAGCTTAGAGCGCAGCATGGTGCAGTTTCACTCCCAACAAGGTGAAACCCTCCGCATCCATGAAAAATATCTTCAAGAACAGGTAGCTTACGCGAGAAACTTTTTTGAACTGATTCAACAGCAGTATGCAATGGTGTTGTCTAGTACAGCGAGTGTACCAGTCACCGACACAGCAGTCAAGGAAGCTCCCGCTTTCACCATCGATGCACCCATCGTGGAAGCACCTGTACCTCCCACTGCCAAACTAGTTGAGACTGTTGAGACTGCACCTGTCGTCACCCCCGCGCCAGCAACTTGGGAAATCGCACAGCCACCTGTAGTTGCAGCACCGACAGTTGCTACTTCTATAGTTGTTGAGACTGTAATTGAGACACCCGTTACACCTGTCGTCAACAAAGTTGAAGAACTTACCCCCGCACCTGTTGCACCTGTCGTCACTTCAGTGACTACCGCCGTTAACATTGCTGACTTGGATAAAAACCTCTTAGCAATTATTAGCGACAAGACAGGCTACCCAGTAGAAATGCTGGAAATGGAAATGGATATGGAGGCTGACTTAGGGATTGACTCGATTAAACGAGTAGAAATCCTGGGAGGCTTGCAAGAACTGTATCCCGACTTACCCAAGCCCAACTTAGAAGAACTGGCAGAAAAACGCACCATCGGGCAAATCGTTGATTATCTGCAAGCCAACTCAGCCATTAGCCACTCGGTAGAAATTGCCATCCAGCAAGCGCAACAAGCCGCAGAAATGCCAGCGCCAGTTGTGACTGCAACTATCACAGTCACCCCCGTAGTTGCTCCCGTTGAGCCAGTCGTGGTTCCCACAACTCCTGAGCCTGAAGTCGTAGCAGACACCACAGATTATGCAGATTTAGCTCAAACTCTGCTGAACATCACCAGCGATAAAACTGGCTACCCAGTAGAGATGCTAGAGCTAGAAATGGATATGGAGGCAGACTTAGGAATCGACTCGATTAAACGGGTGGAAATATTAGGGGCGATGCAAGAAATGTATCCCGACTTACCCAAGCCCAACATCGAAGAATTAGGCGACCTCCGCACCATCGGGCAAATCGTTGACTACCTCCAAAAGCTGGCGGGAGGTGAAAAAAAAAAGTCTCAGTCTGAGCTTAACTGGCAGCCAGTCCAAATAATCGATGGGGTACAACGCCGTCCAGCCAAACTCAAATACCTGCCAGCACCAGATAGCTTAGACTTGACTTTACCAGAGGGACACATCTGTTTAATTACCGATGATGGTTCCCTCACCACCTCCCAAGTAGCGCAGTCTCTCACAGAACGGGGTTGGAAAGTTGTAGTCTTAAGCTTCCCCCAATCCCTCATCCCCCAACAAGCGCCCTTACCCGCCAGCGTCAACCGCATCACCCTCGCAGATATGACCGAACAATTGCTACAAGATAAATTATCTGCGATCGCTACCAACTTCGGCACAATCGGCGCTTTTATCCACATCCACCCCGGATTTGCGGTTGAGCCAACTGGCAAGATAGATTTTTTACCACAAGAAAAAGAAATTGTCAAGCACATCTTCTTCATAGCCAAGCACCTGAAGAAATCCCTCACCGAAGCCGGACGCTATGAGCGCAGTTGTTTCTTCACCGTCACTCGCTTGGATGGAGCCTTCGGATTTGAGCATAAGGTTAATTTTGGGGCAATTGGTGCTGGTTTATTTGGATTAGTTAAAACCCTGAGATGGGAATGGCCAAATGTGTTCACCAGAGCCATTGATTTAAGTCCTACCTTAAATCCCCAGCAATCAGCCCAGCACATTGTAGACGAATTATTCGACCCCAATCTGTCTATTGCTGAAGTTGCTTACAGTTCTCAGGGGCGCGTTACTCTCATTAGTTCTTTTGAGTAGAGGGAATGGGGGCTAGAGGCTAGAGGCTAGGGGCTAGAGATTAGGAAAAAGTTTTCTCTGCCTGATGTCCAATACCCCATGCCCCATTTCCCAGTAAATCCTAATTGAACATCTCAATAAATATGACTACACAAACTCAAGTTCGTCCATCATCTGTATTTGTTGTCAGTGGTGGTGCTAAGGGAATTACAGCGCAGTGTGTTGTGGAACTAGCCAAGCACCAACCTTGTCAATTTATTCTCCTTGGTAGATCAGAAATTATCGCTAATGAGCCGGATTTTGCCCGTGATTGTGTGGAAGAATCGGTATTAAAAAAAGCCATCATGCAGCATCTTCTTTCCCAAGGAGAGAAGCCCACACCGATGAGTGTGCAGAAAGTATATAACAAAATTGTTTCCAGCCGAGAAATTAAACAAACCCTGGCGACAATTCAACAGGCGGGAGCCAAGGCAGAATATATTAATGTTGATGTCACTAATGTTGCTGAGTTGCAGCAAAAATTAGCAGATGTGGCGGGAAGAGTAGGACAGATTACCGGGATTATTCACGGGGCGGGAAATTTAGCGGATAAGTTAATTGAAAAGAAGACAAACCAGGATTTTGAAAAGGTATACACTGCGAAAGTTCAAGGTTTAGAAAATTTACTCTCTTGTGTGGATGGTAGTCAATTAGAGCATTTAGTCTTATTTTCCTCCGTAGCTGGCTTTTATGGGAATATAGGACAATCAGATTATGCGATCGCTAATGAAATTCTCAATAAATCTGCCCATTTAATGAAGCAACACTATCCCCAGTGTCACGTAGTTGCAATCAACTGGGGCGGTTGGGACAGTGGGATGGTGACACCAGAACTCAAAAAAGCCTTTGCAGAAAGAGGAATTGATATCATCCCTGTGGAAGTCGGGACAAAAATGCTGGTTAATGAACTCCATCCCCACCATCGTGATTCTACACAAGTCGTCATTGGTAGCCCTATCACACCCCCACCCACATCTATAGATCCCCAACTCCGCAACTATCGTATCCGTCGCCGCATGACAGTAGCGGCAAATCCTTTTTTACAAGATCATGTAATTGCTGGGACTCCCGTATTACCCGCTACTTGTGCGATGTCTTGGATGATTCATGCTTGTGAAGAATGTTATCCCGGCTATCGTTATTTGATGTGTAAAGAATTTAAAGTATTGAAGGGTATTACCTTTAATCAAAGCGTAGCGAAGGAACATATTCTCGAAATACAAGAACTAGCGAAAAATGGTTCTGAATCTATCGAATTTCAAGCCACAATTCTGAGTAAAACCCCTGAAGGTAAAACCCATTATCATTTCCGGGCAAATATCACAATCGTCCAAAAATTACCAGCAGCACCGATTTATGATGCCGTAAATCTCACAGAAGATCAGATCATTACCAAGACAGATACAGATTTTTATCAAAATGGAGATTCTAGCTTATTTCATGGGCCAGCATTTCAAAAGATTACCAGAGTTTTAAACATCAGTCCTGAGAAACTTACTGCTGAATGTTTTTGGACACAAATATCAGATGAAGCCCAAGGACAGTTCCCCGTAAAATGGCATAATCCTTACACAACTGATTTGAGTACACAAACTTTATGGGTGTGGTTGAACCACTTTCATCAAGAAGTCTGTTTACCCGGACAATTAACCCACTCAGAACAGTTTAGAGCCGTACCATGCAACGAAACTTTTTACGTTTCTTGCGAAATTGTCAACAAAACTGCAACAGGTGTAACCGCTAACTTCTTCTTACACGACAAAGAAGGACAATTATACTCACGCATCCTAGCAGCTAAGGCAATCATTGCACCGATGAATCTGCATAAGCCAAAGTAGCCCATCTTAACTCTGTGTCTTTGTGTCTCTGTGGTAAAAAATAATTTATTTAACCACAAAGGCACAGAGACACAGAGAGAAAGAACTCTTTCTATTCTTTAAACAAACCTGTTATTTAATCCTAAATAGTTTAGGATGGCTATAGTAGGCTGATATTTAATCTGCCTGAAAGCTTTGCTTGTCTGTGAAATACCGTAAATCCTGAATCTTTTCCAGTCCGGGGAATAGCGTAAATTTAAGAATTTGTAATTCGTTATACTCTAACGGGAATATTTAGTAGTGGAAAAAATCGCCATCATCGGATTATCCTGCCTGTTTCCTGATGCTAACAATCCTGAGCAATTTTGGCAGAATTTAACTGAGCAAAAAGATTCTACATCATCTGTAACAGTTGAAGAAATGGGTGTAGATCCCACAATATTTTACGACCCTGTAAAAGGCAAGCCGGATAAAATTTATTTCCTTAAAGGTGGATTTATTCGCAATTTTAAATTTGATGCTAGTGAATACAATCTACCATCGGAATTTGTGGAAAGCTTGGATAATACCTTTAAATGGTCACTATATGCTGCTAAACAAGCAATTCAACATAGTGGTTATTGGGGTAATCAAGATGTTCTCTCTAAATGTGGGGTAATTTTAGGAACTTTATCTTTACCAACAAAGGTTTCTCATCAATTAATTTCCCCAATTTATCGGCAAACAATTGAACCTGCTGTTGCGGAACTTTTACAAAATCAAGATTTCCATCTAGCGGCTTTACCTACAGCGACTAAACCAGCAACCCAAAATGCCATGATATCTGGTTTACCAGCCGCACTAGTCGCTCAAGCTTTCTCTCTTTCTGGTACTCATTTCTGTATAGATGCTGCTTGTTCGTCGTCTTTTTATGCGATTAAATTAGCTTCTCATTACCTGTGGATGGGGAAAGCTGATGTGATGTTAGCCGGTGCTATTAGTTGCTCAGATCCTCTATTTTTACGGATGTTATTTTCCGGTATTCAAGGCTATCCAGAAAACGGAATTAGCTCACCTTTAGATAAAACATCAAGGGGTTTGGTGACATCTGAAGGTATAGGAATGGTCATGCTAAAACGGTATAGCGATGCTGTTAGAGATGGCGATAAAATCCTGGCTACAGTTTGCGGTAATGGACTTTCTAATGATGGTAAAGGTAAGCATTTATTGAGTCCCAATACGAAAGGACAAGTTACAGCTTTTGAGCGAGCCTATAGGGAAGCGGAAATTAGTCCCCAAGCTGTTGATTATATGGAGTGTCATGCTACTGGTACTCTACTCGGAGATAGCACTGAATTGAACTCGATAGAAAGCTTTTTTGGTAAATACCAAGCATCACCATTAGTAGGTTCAGCTAAGGCTAATGTGGGACATTTATTAGTAGCTGCGGGTATGGTGAGTTTGACTAAGGCAATTTACAGCATGAATCATGGTGTGATTCCCGCAACTATTAATGTGAATGAACCGATAGGTTCGGAAAATAATGTTATTTCCCAAAAAAATATTGTGCGGACAACTACGACATGGCCTAACCATGCTAATACTAAACACGCAGCTTTAAGTGCTTTTGGTTTTGGTGGTACAAACTCCCATCTAATTCTAGAAAAAGGAAGTTTGTAATAAGGATTCAGGAGTCAGAATACAGGATTCAGAATAGTAGGAGTAGGTTGGGTTTCGCTACGCTTAACCCAAGATAGATCAGGATGTTGGGTTTCGCTGTTGCTCAACCCAAACTACAATTTTTTACTTTTAACTTAAAGGTAATCAAGTAATGTTTGACACAGAAAATAACAATACAGCTAAGATTGCTATTGTGGGCATGGATGCCTTCTTTGGTGAGTGTAATAGCTTAGATGCTTTTGAACGTAGTATCTATGATGGTAAGCAGCATTTTATCTCCCTACCACCAAAGAGATGGTATGGTATTGATGAGCAAAAAGACTTGTTGCAAGAGTATGGTTTAGCTGATGGTCAAGCGCCTGTAGGTGCTTATATCAAAGAGTTTGATGTAGATACTCTCGCTTATAAGATTCCTCCCAACGAAGTTGAACAACTTAATCCCCAACAACTGCTGTTATTGACGGTAGCCGATCGCGCTCTGAAAGATGCGAAGATGACTGAAGGGGTTAATGTGGCAGTAATTATCGCTGCTGAGGCTGAGTTATCTGTACACCAGCTACAACAGCGTTGGGATTCGTCTTGGCAAGTCAAAGATGGTTTAAATGCTGCGGAAATTACCTTACCATCTGAGCAAATTTCCCAACTGGAAACCATCGTCAAAGATAGTGTCCACCATCCAGCAGAGATTGGTGAGTATTTGAGCTACATCACCAATATTATGGCGAGTCGGATTTCCTCGTTATGGAATTTCACTGGCCCAGCTTTTACGGTAACGGCGGTAGAAACTTCAGCATTTAAGGCGTTGGAAGTGGCACAAATGCTACTGATGACGGGAGAAGTTGATGCTGTTGTTTTGGGTGCGGTAGATTTGGCTGGTGGTGTGGAAAACGTATTATTACGTAATCAAACAGCCAAGATTAATACTGGTGTCAATACCTTAAGCTATGACCAAAAAGCTAACGGTTGGACGGTGGGAGAAGGTGCGGGTGTGGTTGTTCTCAAGCGTCATAGTGAAGCGCTGGAAAATGGCGATCGCATCTATGCAGTAATTGATGCTGTGAGTATTGGACAATCTCACGCCCATGTGAGTCAAGGTTGTCAACAAGCTTTGCAAATCGCGGGTGTGGAAGCTGAACAAGTGAACTATCTAGAGGTTTGTGCTAGTGGGATTCCTGATGAAGATGCAGCCGAAATTGCTGGTTTAGTACAGGCATATCCATCGGTGGGGAATGGGTTACACTGTGCGATCGGTAGTGTGAAAGCAAATATTGGTCATACCCAAGTAGCATCAGGAATTGCCAGTTTAATTAAAACTGCGCTGTGTCTGTATTACAGATATATTCCAGCTACTCCTAACTGGTCTGGTGTGAAGAATCCCCAAGCCTTTGAAGGTAGTCCTTTCTATGTGGCGACGGAATCTAGACCCTGGTTTCTCAGCAAAAACTCTCCACGACGGATTGCGGCGATTAATGGGATGGGATGTGATGGGAGTTTTGCTCATGTGATCTTGTCGGAAGAAATTAATGAGTCAGCACGTCCGAATAAGTATTTGGAACAGATGTCTTTTTATCTGTTCCCTGTAACTGCTGATGACCGTTCCAGTCTATTAGAGGCTTTGGATAGACTACAAAAGAGTATTGAAGAGAGTGCTTCTTTATCTAATAGCGCTAGTCAAGCTTTTAACACATATAAGCAGCAATCTCAAGCCAAGTACGCCGCATCTATTACCGGACGTAATAAAAAAGAACTCCTCCGAGAAATCGAATCGGCGCGTAAGGGTATCAATGCAGCCTTTGATCGGGGGATAGATTGGCAAACCCCTATGGGTAGTTATTTTACAGCCAATCCTTTGGGTCACAAGGGTGAAGTGGCTTATGTGTATCCGGCGGCGGTTAATTCCTACATCGGTATCGGTCGGAATCTGTTCCGCCTCTTCCCCAAACTGCACGATAATTCTTTTGTCAAGAGTATCTACAAGCGTGCGGCTGATGTTGAGCGACTGGTGTTTCCCCGCAGTTTGGCTAAGTTAACGACAAGACAATTAGAGCAGCTAGAGAAGAAATTGCTCGAAAATTCTCTAGCCATGTTTGAAGCCGAGATGTTTTGTACCAGATTGCTCACCACCGTGATTCAGAACGACTTCCAAGTCCAACCCAAATATGTGTTTGGTTATAGCTTGGGTGAAACCAGCATGATGGTTGCTCAAGGGGTGTGGAGTAATTTTTACGAAGGTAGTAACTCTTTCAACTCATCAGCGTTATTTGGCGATCGCTTATCGGGGCCGAAAAATGCTGTGCGCGAGTATTGGGGATTACCAAAAGCAGACTCGGCTTTAGAGGATAATTTGTGGGGTAATTATGTGCTGATGGCTAGTCCTGTGCAAGTGCGGGATGCAATCAGAGATGAACCACGGGTTTACCTAACGCAGATTAATACACCAGAAGAAGTGTTGATTGCTGGCGAACCTGCGGCTTGTCGGCGGGTGATTAAAACCATTGGCTGTAACGCTTTCCCGGCTCCCTTTGATCATGTGATTCATTGTCAAACCATGCGATCGGAGTTTGCTGAGTTGGTGAAATTGAATACTTTACCAACACAAACTATTCCCAATACTGTGTTTTATTCTGCTGCTGAGTATAAACCTATTACATTAGAAAGCAGTGAAATTGCGCGCAGTATTGCTACTGGTTTATCTCAAGAATTAGATTTTCCCAAACTAGTTAACCGCATCTACGAAGACGGTGCAAAAATCTTTATCGAAGCTGGTGCTGGTAGTGTTTGCTCTCGCTGGATTGATAAAACTCTCGAAGACAAAGAACACATTACAGTATCCCTCAATCGTCGGGGTATCGATGATCATAGTTCTTTTGTCAAAGCCTTAGCAAAACTCGTCAGCCATAGAGTTAGTTTGGATTTATCACCACTTTATAGTCCAGTAGAAACTAGCAAGCAAAATAAAGCCATGCTACGGACTGTAACTATAGGTGGCGACTCAATTACTGGCAAAATCTTGAGTGATGAAAACCGTAAAGTCTTCCAAGAATTAGCCCAGAAACGCCAAAAATCTCAACCAATATTAGGCATAAATTCATTTGATGTAACTAAGCCAAAACTCACAATCGATGAAACTTTACCCCAGACAGTAGAATTTTCATCGGAAACTATCATTAAACACGTTTTCGCGCCAGAAGAACAATTAAAATCTTCTGAGTTAATAGCCACTACATCAGAAACTACCCCAGATTTTCTATCATCAACCACCACAGAAATTGAACTTGCCACCATCATCAATATGCTGGAATTGAACAAATCTCAGTATCAAAAACTGAATGCAAATCATCTGAAGATAGCACAAAATCACACGGCTTTCTTAAAAGCCAGACAAGATTTTAGTAAACAGATGAGTGAAATCATGCAATTACAAATGGTTTGCGCTCAAGATTTATTAAATGCAGAAGACAAATAAATGTAGGTTGGGTTGACGTAAGGAAACCCAACATTACCCAGGTATTTGTTGGGTTTCATATTGAGTAACAAGAGCAAATAGTTAGTAATTCATTGCTAATCGTGCGAGGGAACGACCGTGACAACTATTGATACGTTAATTAATAAATATGATAATGGTTTAGGCTTTTCTGCCTATACTGCATATCAAAACATGATTTGGAAAGGCTCTTTAGATTGTGTATCTTTTGAGCAGTCAGCTATTAAAAATAAATTACTGACATTAGATAAACCTTGTTACATTGTTAAAATTGCTGGCAAAATCGGTGTCACAAATGATGGTTATTTGAGTCCGGGGGAAAGCGGTACAACAGGACAAGTAGAACTTTTAACATCCATCCCACCTATCCGTATTCATCAATTAGGTGATGCGAATTTTCTCTCAGCTTATGGTGTGCGTTCTGCTTATATGACTGGCGCAATGGCTGGTGGTATTGCTTCCGAGGAAATGATTATTGCTTTAGGCAAAGAGAATATTTTAGGTTCTTTTGGTGCAGGTGGTTTATCTCCAGAACGTTTGGAAGCAGCCATTAATCGGATTCAACAAGCTTTACCCCATAGCCCTTACGCTTTCAATTTAATTCACAGCCCTAACGATATGGCGATTGAACGCCGGGCTGTGGATTTATACCTCAAATATGAGGTAAAAGTAGTAGAAGCTTCAGCATTTTTAGATTTAACTCCCAACATTGTTTATTACCGGGCTGCGGGACTAAGTTTAAATGATGCGAATCAAATTGAAATCAAAAATAAAGTGATTGCGAAAATTTCTCGCCGGGAAGTTGCGAGTAAATTTATGCAGCCAGCACCAGCTAGAATTTTGAAAGAATTGCTGGAACAAGGATTAATTACTGAGTTGCAAGCTAAACTGGCAGCTAATGTGCCAATGGCGGATGATATTACTGTGGAAGCTGATTCTGGCGGTCACACAGATAATCGTCCTTTGGTTTGTTTGCTACCTTCAATTATTGCTTTGCGTGATGAAATTCAGAAACAATATAATTACCAACAAGTAATTAGAGTAGGAGCAGCCGGGGGAATTGCCACACCAGAATCAGCACTGGCAGCTTTTATGATGGGTGCTGCTTATATAGTAACTGGTTCAGTTAATCAAGCTTGTATTGAATCGGGTGCTTGTGAACATACTAAGCAATTATTAGCCCAAGCGGAAATGGCTGATATGATTATGGCTCCCGCCGCCGATATGTTTGAAATGGGAGTTAAATTACAAGTTCTCAAACGTGGCACAA
Source organism: Nostoc sp. TCL26-01 (assembly GCF_013393945.1). NCBI lineage: Bacteria > Bacillati > Cyanobacteriota > Cyanophyceae > Nostocales > Nostocaceae > Nostoc > Nostoc sp. TCL26-01. The sequence continues at coordinate 6,559,894 of NZ_CP040297.1, read as the reverse complement.
TGTTTGCTATGCGGGCGCAAAAGTTATATGAATTGTACCGCAATTATGACTCAATTGAAGCAATTCCTTTACCAGAAAGAGAGAAGTTAGAAAAGCAAGTTTTTCGCAAAACCCTGGCAGAGGTTTGGGAAGGAACTGCGGCTTATTTATCTCAGAAGAATCCTGAGAAATTGGGTAAAGCTGTTAATAATCCTAAGTTGAAAATGGCTTTAATTTTCCGTTGGTATTTAGGCTTATCTTCTCGTTGGTCTAGTTCTGGGGAAAAAGGTAGAGAGGTAGATTATCAAATTTGGTGCGGCCCAGCAATGGGTGGTTTTAATGACTGGGTGCGTGGTTCATATTTGGCAGAAGTACAAAACCGTCGAGTTGTGGATGTGGCATATCACATTATGACTGGTGCAGCATTTTTATATCGCATTCAAAGTTTGAAAATTCAAGGATTGCAAATTTCTGATTACTACAGCCAATATCACCCAGTTCTGATTAAATAATTGGAGAATCTAAAAATGAGTCTCAAACAATCATATAGTGCAGCAGAAATTCAAGCTTGGATGATATCTAATCTGGCTGAATTATTGGGAGTAGAAGCTGACGAAATTGATGCCAGTATCAATTTAGAAAGCTATGGTTTGGATTCGGCACAAGCCATGATGTTAGTCAGTAAATTAGAAAAATTATTAGGGTTTCAACCATCACCTTTATTATTGTGGCATTACCCCACAATTGAATCTCTTTCTCAACGTTTATCAGAAGAGTTTGCAGAACAACCAGAGGTGCAAGATACAAAGTCTAGTACCTCTAGCACTAAAATAGAAACGCCTGTTCTTGATTTACAAGCTGAAGTTGTTCTTGACCCTACAATTCATCCTGGTGGCGCGCTTCCTGTAAGTTTACCTGTAACTCAACCCAAGAAAGTATTTTTAACTGGTGCTACAGGTTTTCTCGGAGCTTTCTTAATCCGGGAATTGCTACAGCAAACTCAGGCGGATATCTATTGTTTGGTACGTGCTGCGAATGCAGAAGCAGGTAAAAATAAGCTGCAAAATAATCTCGAAAGTTATGCAATTTGGCAGGAAAATTATGAGTCCAGAATTATTCCTGTCATCGGTGATTTATCAGAACCTTTGTTAGGTCTTAGTTCCACACAATTTCAAACTTTAGCGGCGGAAATTGACACTATTTATCACAGTGGTGCGTTACTAAATTATGTCTTCCCTTACTCAGCACTGAAAGCCGCAAATGTTTTAGGAACTCAAGAAGTTTTGCGTTTAGCTTGTCAAATTAAAGTTAAGCCAGTGCATTATGTTTCCAGTGTGGCTGTATTTGAATCACCTGTCTACGCTGGCAAAATAGTCAAAGAAAATGATGATTTCGGTCATTGGGAAGGTATTTATCTGGGTTATTCCCAAACTAAATGGGTGGCGGAAAAACTAGTGAAAATTGCCAGCGATCGCGGTTTACCTGTTACCATTCATAGACCCCCTCTCATCGCTGGTGATAGCGAGACAGGTATCGGTAACACCCATGACTTTATTAACCTCATGGTCAAGGGTTGTCTAGAAATGGGATGCTTCCCGGAAGTAGAATATATGCTGGATATGTCGCCAGTAGATTATGTTAGTCAAGCGATCGTGCATCTGTCGATGCAGAAAGAATCGCTAGGTAAAGCTTTCCACCTACAACACCCCGAACCCGTATCTTTAAGTGTCTTAGTTGACTGGATACGCTCTTTTGGTTATGAAATTAAGATGCTTCCCTACGAAGAATGGCAAGCAGAATTGATCGAAAATGCCACATCTGTAGACAATCCTTTATACACCTTGCGTCCTTTCCTCTTAGAACGCTGGTCTGATGAGCAACTAACTATCCCCGATTTATACCTCAAAGCCAGAAGACCCCACATTAGCTGTCAAGAAACCACCAAAGCACTAGCAGGTAGTGCGATCGCTTGTCCACCAATTGACGGTAAATTATTTATGACTTACACCGCCTACTTGATTCAAAGCGGCTTCTTGAGCATGGCTTAGAGTAATCAGGTTACAGGTTATAGGTTACAGGTTACAGGTTACAGATTACAGATTATAGGTTACAGGTTACAGGTAATTTTCTGTCACCTATCACCTATCCCCTATCACCTATCACCTATCCCCTATCACCTATCACCTATCCCCTGTCACCTGTCACCTATCCCCTATCCCCTAAATTTTCCTTTCATGCGTGTAACCCAGTTTTTCAGAGAAACTGGGTTTTTCCTGTTGTGTGATATTAAATAAGGTTTATCAATAACACTAGCTCTATTAAATAAATGCTATAAATGTAGGTGAATTAAGGTTAAACTACATTGAACAAATCCTTAAATTCAAGGCTGTTCTCCAACAGAAGGTAATAAAACTATTATGAGTCAACTATCTTAATTGTCTATTAAATAAGTGCAGTTTACGTGCTTAAGCTTTATTAGCAAGTATGAAGTGTAGCTGTATTTGTTGTTAATCAATGAGTAGTTATTCTCATAATTTTAACCCTCTGTATTGATGTCTGAATTTAAGCTACACAGAGTTTGTCAAGTATATCAAAGCGTAAATCCTGCGACTGAGAATCCAGATACTAGCAGGTTACAATGACGACTCTCACAGGTAAAATAGTACTTTTGACCGGAGCCTCACGCGGTCTTGGTGTACATATTGCTAAAGCTCTAGCAAAGGAGCAAGCAACTGTAGTTTGTGTTTCTCGTTCCCCATCAGGATTAGTGCAAACCTGTAATGCAGTTGAAGCTGCGGGTGGTAAAGCGATCGCTATTCCTTTTGATATGAGAAATGTAGCACAATTATCAACTCTTACTCAGCAAGTGCAAGATGTTGTCGGCTCAGTTGACATCTTGATTAACAATGCTGGTGTGGAAATTAACGGGGCTTTTGCCGATTACTCTCTCTCAGAAATTCAGTCAGTCTTAAAAACTAATCTCTTAGCTGTTATGGAATTAACTCGTTTATTATTACCCAACATGATGGAACGGGGTAGTGGTAGGATTGTCAATATTGCTTCTTTGGCTGGTAAAAAAGGTGTGGCTTTTAATAGCATTTACTCAGCCAGTAAAGCCGGCTTAATTATGTGGACTGATGCTGTGCGTCAGGAATTAGCAGGTAGTGGTGTGAATATTTCGGTGGTTTGTCCTGGATATATTTCCGAAACTGGTATGACTGTTGATCATCGTGTACCAGCACCCAAATTAGCAGGTATTTCTACACCTAAGAGTGTGGCAAATGCCATAGTTAAAGCTATTAAATACAACAAGTCAGAAGTAATTATCAATCAAAATCTGATCACCGAAAGTTTGACCAGATTTATGTTGGCTATGGGACAAATTTCTCCCACTTCGGTTGATAGAATTTATCGTTGGTTGGGTGTGGTTAATTTCAACCGTAAAAGGGCAGAAAATAGAGCTAATGACAGCTATGTAGCCGTCAAATCGCATCACGCATGACCAATCAGCCGACCTGGGAATGAGGCTTTGATATATCAATACTGCCAGCATTTTAGCTGCCAGCCAAAACCCGCCACGGCGACAGCAGCAACACAATTATTATCAGGCACTAGCTCTAAGAGATGCCAGTCTGGAAATATCTGTAATCTAGCTGGTTCTGTGGGAGTTAGTGCTACCTCGATTTTTTCTAATTGAGCAATTCCGTCTCCAGTCGCTTTAAGATAAGCCTCTTTACAAGTCCAATAGCGAAAAAAAACTTTTGATTTTTGCTCATCAGGTAGCGATCGCACTAAATCATATTCTCGCGGTAAAAAGAACCTTTGTGCTAAACCTTCCAAATCAGACGTTGTACGAAGATACTCCAAATCTATCCCAATTTGACGTGAGTAATTCACCGCACACAAAGCTAAGTTTTCTGAATGGGACAAGTTAAACAGTAAGCCACTCTGAGCAAAACTACTAGCTAATAAAGGTTTGCCACGAGGTTCGTAATCAAATTTAACCTCTTGAGCTACAACACCCAAATAATTTCCCAATATACTCCGGAGAATACCACGACCAGCAATAAACCGCCGTCGATGTTCGGGAAAATAAAATCGGTTAGCACGAGTCAACTCATCACTGGATAAAGTTGCTGCTAAATCTTGTAATTCTGATTCTGGTCTATCAAGATGAATCCGCCAGACATGAACCTCATCCGACAATAAAGTTAAATTCTCTGGTTTTGGCAGCCAAGTATCATCAAAATCAGTCATGAATTGCTAGTTTTGTTTGGAGCAAACACTTTACTTCTTAGATATTGATTGACGGTTAGTAGTCAGTAAGGTGTGTTACAGCAAAGTCAGTATTCTTGCTTCTAACAACTGTCTTTATAGCTGTAACGCACCATCTTCTTTGGTGCGTTATGCTCCGCAACAACGCACCCTACTACATTTAATTTTGTCCAATTACTTAAATATCTCATCTACTGGAATTTGATAACCGTTAGCGAGGCGGTTAGTAGTGTTAGCTGTAGCAATAATTCCCAAAAGTTCGCCAAACATAGCCTCATTCATCCCTTTACCACGAGCAGCAGCTGAATGGGAAGCAATACAGTAGTCGCAACCATTAGTCACACTCACAGCAATATAGATCAATTCCCGTACCAACGGATCAAGTTCACCAGGACTAGTCATCACTTCCTTAATCGTCTCCCAAGTTCTTTTTAAGGTGGGAGGATGATTAGCGATCGCTTTCCAAAAATTGTTGATATATTCAGTCTGACGTGTAGCGCGGATATCGTCGTATACTATCCGCACTTCTTCGCTAGCTTCTGCGTATTCAATCAGCTTGGTCATATTTCCATGACTTACAAATAACAATTAGGCATTCTGACATACTTACTTTTAAAAGTATAGATATCCTTTAATAGTGGGATATATTTCATGTGAAAACTAATAAAAAGCAAATCTCTCAGTTAATGACTGAGAGATTTTTATTGAAAGTTAAGCAGGCATACAATGCTATTAACTTTTTGTCTGAACGCATCTGCGTTTGTAGCTAACCAAGCATATTATCAAAGCCAGCCAAATAATAGCATTCATTGTTGATGGTTCTACAACTCTCCTCACTTCTGGTGGAGTTGGAACAGTGGGGGTATCGCATACTACCACACCTGGGGTACTGCCAGGAACCACACCACCGCTAGTATCACATATGCTAGTAGGCGGATTTGTTGGTTGCGGATTGGTTGGTTGCGGATTTGGGATATTAGATGTTGTTACAGATGAAGAATCTGATGAATCACCACCGCCAAGGGAGATCAATAGCCCAGCTAGAGCTAAAAGTGCCAAAGCTGGTAAGAGAAACGAAGTAGTTCCTGGTGCAGCTAGCAATACTTCTTCCCCTGGAAGTTGTGCTATCTCTTCTGTCCCTTCCAACCCCGATGGTTCAATCACTGCATCAGTTAACAAATCTGGAACCAGAGTTTCTCCTGTCTGAACCAAACCGTCTGGAATCTCAACCAGTTCTCTTCCATACCAACCATCATCTGTTGATACTGGACTATATGGACGAGAAAGTATATTTAAACTAGCTTGCTTAAATTCTCCATTGTCCCCAGAGCGTAAAGCATTTAACCCTTTTTCGATGTTATTGAGATAAAATCGCTCCATGCCTGGCTCTAGGTTGAGCTGACGAATCTGTTGCTCCAGATTAGGGATTTTTGAGGTTTCTTCTAATAGATCCTTGACATAGGCCATCTTAAAGTTGATGAACGCACTACGAGGATCTGATGCTGGTTGCGAAGACCACAAAAAGTTTTTAGTGACATCTCTCAAACCTGGTACAGGGTTGCTACTCAGGTTTGCACCAAGACTGTATTGAGCCGAATCTAAAATTCCTCTATTAAATCCTCTCCAAACAGACGCATAGGGGTTGGGATTAGCACCATAAAAACTAGCAAACTTTTGGTAGTTGGTTCCCCCTCCAGCTGCTCGCTCCAACATCTGTTGATAGGTAGGGCCGCCATTAGATTGAATGATTTGCTCCAGAACTGTCCCTGTTTTATTGCAGCCTAGACCAAATCCCACAACACAATCAGGGATGACTCGCAACTGACGTAGACCTTTACCATCATTCTGTAGCTGATATTGCAGCAGCTGACGCTCTTGTCCTGGGGGAATTTTCGCACCAACATTTAACCCTGGATTCCCTGCATTAGCAGACTGACTGACGGTCAGTAACCATGCTAAGGATGAAAATAAAATGACACAGCTTCTCAACGTGGATTTCAACAAGATATCTCTCCGGTAGACGACTCACACCTAAATAAAAAACTTAGACTTCTCTAACATCAATGAACTATTGATTAGGCTTTAAATTTCCCGTTTGAGATGTCGGGATGCCAGTGTTTGTAGAGCTAGAACTGACTTTTTTCGGTACTTGAATATTCACTGTGATGGCTGTGCCTTTAAGCTCTCCAGTTGTGAGCTTGTGATATATGACCAAAGCACGGTTGGGTTGATCGAAGAGAAAACCACGCCGAGAAGGTTGGATTTTGCCTTCTTGTACTAAAGAAATGAACGCTTCTAAATACCTACGTATACTGGGACGATTATCTGGAGCAATATTTGTATGATTTTCAATCAGAGTCATAAAGAAGTCTAGACTCCTGCTGTCTTGCCCATCAATCAGGCTACCACCATCTAAGAAAGAACTACCGATTAGCTTGCCGTTCACCTCTTGAACTTTGAAGAGGGTGTAGTAGCGTCCTTCTTTTTTAGAGTCATTTACATAACAAACCCAAGCACCTTCTTGGCTTTTTGTAAAACCTTGTTCCGCTAGATATGAAAGTCTAGAATCAGCTTCTTTTTTCTCTGCTGGTAAGGCAGGTAGCAAGTTATCAACTGGGTCTGAAGAGCAAATTTTCTGTGTGGTTGCTTTTTGCGGATTTACCGTTGTATCTTGTGCGACTGCAACACTAGATACAGAAGTAATAGCAAATACTGAAATAGCCAATAGTTTGCTCAAGCGAGTAATTGTTTTCATGGTTTTTCTGCCTTGTTTGCACTGTTAATCAAAAACTAGTTTGTAGCTAAATTTAGCTAATTTAGATCATGAGATGAAATGACCTAATTTTTATTCACCGGATCTTCTATCAATCACTATTGAGACTACATAGAAAAATTGCACATTTTGTTTGGTTTTGCTACTTCATGTTCATTCATAATTTACGGGTTTGTTTTTATTTTGGCATTAAAAAATACAATACTTTTTAAGTATCGGTTCCTTCCCAACGCCACAGTTGTATGGCTCAACTTTTGGGTAAAATTTTGTGTTTATATTTATTTTTTTGCTGCAATGTAATATTTGTAACTTTAGTTTCAGGTTACAAATTACCTACAAGGTAGTATCTAAACCAAGCAAATTAGGTAACTGTCTTAAGAAGAATTATATATACTTTTCGTACATACTTAGGAAAAAAGTTACCTTTTTATGCTTTTGGTTTTTTTACTTTTATACCTTTTTGCCATTTATAGCAATATTTTGTACCTCAAAAGAGGTATGTAACATTATTTAAGATGTTTTTTTGATTACAAAGAGATTGGCTTAACACCGTTAGCCGGAGAAAGTAAATTAGCTCATCCTGATCTGGCTGATTGCTAAAATATGGGAATCTCTTGTCGATTTTTCTGCTAGGAACAAATATTTTTTTATTTTTTCTCCCCAATGCACCAAAATAACTCTTAATTAGATTTGACATCTCAGTAGTAGAGCAAAGCTTTGACTTTGTAAGTGTGCAGTAATTCTACCATCTGCAATTTGGTAAGAAAGGATAGCATAGACAACTTTAAAAATCGCACACTGAAAATTATTGGGATTTGAATGAAACAGTGGAGAGCAAGAGTAGATAGGTTCATAAATGTCAAAATAAGTATATACTTATACAAATATATAGTTTTATAAAAGAAGTCTTAAAATCTGGGATGATTGATCGCTCAATAAGATTGCGTATACTTCTAACTTGCACATTTTGGAAGCCTTATATGGCAAAGCTTTTAGCCCTCCTTTGAAAAATGTGCTAGTTTCATTTGTTGCTAGTGGCGTAGTCCGCTAGTGGGAGGCTCATATCTTGTACCAAGCGACTGGAAGTCGCACGCCACTTGCTACAAGTCGGGAAACCCGCCGACACTTGCTTCAATGGGGGGAACCCCCACAACGCAGTGTCTCCCCAACGCAGTGGCTTGGCTACACAGGCAAAACCCGCCTGCGCGGGTTTCAAACGCTTGATGTTGCGTTAGACCAATTTGAATAAAGAATGCGACAGATACACATCCCCAAAACATTGTCCAGTCTGGATTATTAATTTTGAATTTTGCGGAAAGTTGCGTGCGGAGAGAACTTGCGTGCGTGGGTTTCCCCCGTTGAGCAAAGTTCGGGGGGTTTCCCCCGCCCGGCAAACTTTCCAAGACAAATTTTGAATTTTGAATTGGTATGAGTAAGGGATTTGCCCTTACAACACCCATAAAACACAAAGTCCACCTCATACGAGGTGGACTAATTAATTATGGAGAGTGGATCCGAGCAGAGTCGAACTGCTGTCCAAATTGGGTATTGACCCTCCACTCATTCACAGGTTTAGCCTTTCTGACCCTCAAGGCGGGAATCGTTCATTATCCCGAACGTAGGATGCTCTGATTAAGTCTTAGCTAGCAAGCCAACCAGAGAACACTTGCTAGAGCATCCGTTGGGGTTGGTCTCTAGCCCTTAACGGAGTCGGACTAAAGACGCTCGAACCTATAAGAGGCTATTAGGCAGCTACTAGAGCATCCTTACGAGCAAATTTTACGATGTTATTCGCATTTACTTTTTTTTGAGCCTTGGATTTGCGAGAGGAGACTCACTCTCGACCTGAATCACAGAGTAGCGTTCGCCAACCTGTCGAAACCGTTACGGACCCATGTACTTTATATTCTTATTATAGTTCTCTAGGGAAAAAATGTGTTACAAGATGACAAAGAAATATGAATAAATGCTCTGAGTCAGACTACAGGGGGCGGATGAAGTGGGAGACTATGATGATAGCGATCGCTTAGGTAAATTGAATGTCTCCAGAAGTGTGATCATTTAAGAATTGTTGAAATTCGGCGATCGAAGGAATAGCGATCGCTCCTTTGAGGAGTATTTTTAGTAGAGATGAATCATTTATCCCATTAATGGCATCAACAAGACTACTGGGAACTTCTGCAAACCTTGTTGCTAAAACATCAATCACATTATCTCGACCCATTTGCAAAATTCCTTGTTCGATTCCTTGTTCGATTCCTTGTTCGATTCCTTCTTGTTTTGCCAGTCTTTCAATACTAGTTACGTACCGCATTCTTTTTGCCTCCTCGTAACTTCTTAACTCTGTTTGAAAACTGATTGCCAACTCTTTCGGCAATACCATAATCCAATCAATAAACCGAAATAATTCTATAACGTCTTCTCGGCTGTATCCACTGTCAAAAAGTCGTCTGACTAGATTTAATTTCCACTGTAACCGATTTTCTGGTTTTCGTTGCGTCGCTTTGGTTTTCAGATGTGCCATGACAACGATCCCAAAGGGATTGCTAGTTTGCTCTAAAGTTTCCCAGGCTAATTCATAATCAAGTAGTTTGGCTATGGGAAACTCTAAACTAACGCGACATCCACCTAATTCATAACTATAGCTCGAAGGTCGCCAGTTTTCCTGTTCATCGGCGAGAATTGCCAAGCTAATAACTCGCTGGCGATGACGGTCAAACAGACGATAATTGTAGGTGTACATCCGTTCGGCGAATTCTTTGTCATATTGTCCTTGGACTTCGACATGAACTAATACCCAAGCTGCTTCACCATTCAATAACCAAACTTTGGCCACTTTGTCAACTAAACGTCTCCCAATTTCGGCATCAGGTTCTAGCTGTTGTAATTCTGTATCCAAAAATTCATAAGGACGTGTCCAATCGATGACAGTGTAAGCTTGGGGAAAAAAGAATTCTAAGAAGCGGGGAAAGTAAAGTTCAATGACTTCTTTCCAAGGACTATCGTAATTTGCGGTTTGCTCAGTCATTAAAATAAAAAGTATCTTTGCGCCATTGGTAAAATCGTTGCAGGTTCACAAGTCAACAGTTTGCCATCAGCCCTGACTTCATAGGTTTCTGGATCTACTTCTATGTGAGGTAAAGCATCATTTAGCTTCATATCTTGCTTAGTTAATTGACGTGTTCCAGAAACTGCCACAGCTGATTTTTGCAAGCCTATTTTGGTGGGAATTTCTCTTGCTAACGCGGCTTGGGAAACAAAGGTTAAAGATGTAGCATGACGCGCCCCGGCAAAGCTACCAAACATCGGACGCATATACACAGGTTGGGGTGTGGGAATACTGGCGTTAGCATCACCCATTTGTGACCAAGCAATCATTCCACCTTTAATGACTATCTCTGGTTTGACACCAAAAAATCCCGGTCGCCATAAACACAAATCTGCCAGCTTACCTGCTTCTACAGAACCGACATATTCAGCAATACCGTGAGTAATTGCTGGATTAATTGTGTATTTAGCAACATATCTTTTGGCTCGGAGATTGTCGGCTTGAGTATCTCCAGCCAGGCTTCCCCGTTGTACCTTCATTTTATGGGATGTTTGCCAAGTGCGAATTATCACTTCACCGACTCGTCCCATTGCTTGAGAATCGGAAGCAATCATACTAAATGCACCTAAATCATGCAAAATATCTTCAGCAGCAATGGTTTCTCGACGGATACGAGATTCGGCAAATGCTACATCCTCAGCAATTCCTGGATCTAGGTGATGACATACCATCAACATATCCAGGTGTTCATCTAAGGTGTTGATTGTGTAAGGTCGGGTGGGGTTGGTAGAAGATGGTAAGACGTTAGCTTGTCCACAAACTTTGATAATGTCTGGTGCGTGTCCACCACCTGCGCCTTCAGTATGGTAGGTGTGGATGGCACGATTTTTAAAAGCGGCGATGGTATCCTCAACAAATCCGGCTTCGTTGAGGGTGTCGGTGTGGATGGCTACCTGCACATCATATTCATCAGCCACACTCAAACAAGTATCGATGGTGGCGGGGGTAGTTCCCCAATCCTCATGTAATTTTAAACCGATCGCACCTGCTAAAATTTGTTCTACTAATCCTTGGGGTTGACTAGTGTTACCTTTACCCAAAAAGCCCAAGTTGATGGGGAAAGCATCAGCCGCTTGTAGCATTCGGTACATATGCCAAGGGCCGGGGGTGCAGGTGGTGGCGTTAGTTCCGGTGGCTGGGCCTGTACCACCGCCAATCATGGTGGTAATACCGGAGGCGATCGCTACTTCTATCTGTTGGGGACAAATAAAATGAATATGGGTATCAATACCGCCAGCCGTGAGAATCATGCCTTCGCCAGCTAGGGCTTCAGTGCCAGGGCCGATGATAATATCAACATGATCTTGAATATATGGATTACCGGCTTTACCAATTTTATAAATTTTGCCGTCTTTAATACCAATATCTGCTTTGACTATTCCCCACCAATCCAGAATTACGGCATTAGTAATCACCAAATCTACCGCACCATCGGCGTTAGCAATGGGGGATTGTCCCATACCATCTCTGATGACTTTCCCACCACCAAATTTCACTTCATCGCCGTAGGTAGTAAAATCTTGTTCGATTTCGATGAATAATTCTGTATCAGCAAGGCGGATGCGATCGCCTACTGTGGGGCCATAGGTTTCGGCGTAGGCGCGGCGATCAATTCTGTAAGGCATAGATAATCCTTGGTAAATGCACAGAAACAGTGAGATTTTTAGAGATTGCCGTTGATTTTGGCGTTAAAGCCGTAGACTTGGCGACTACCGACTAAGGAGACAAGGGTGATTTCTTTTTCGTCCCCTGGTTCAAAGCGGACTGCTGTGCCGGCGGGGATATCTAAGCGCATTCCCCGTGCTGATTCTCTGTCAAATTTGAGGGCGTTGTTGACTTCATAAAAATGGAAGTGGGAACCGATTTGAATCGGGCGATCGCCTGTATTCGCTACACGCAACTTTACACTATCACGACCTGCATTTAGTTCGATTTCCCCGGTGGGTGTAATGATTTCCCCTGGAATCATATGTCTATATACTCACAGATATTACAGAATTATCTATGTACAGCTTATATCTTGACAGGCTACTAGGTTATGAGCTATATGTATTATTAAGTATTTATAATGATAAATCTTCCGTAGATATTATACTTAACTTTAAATAATAATTCGGTATTTGCGTTTGATAGCAAGGATTTTGCACTGTTTTAATCTTAATTTTATTCCAAAGGCTCAAAATCCAAGCTTAAAAACTACCTTTCTTACCTAGCAAGAAACTTGAGGTATTTTATAAGCGTTTTTAGCATAAAAAGTGATGAAGAAGCATAGTGACTATTATGTAAAAAATAAGACACAATAACGTATGTTATTTTTTACTCTAGTGTTATTAGGGTATTAAGGTTGAGGCTAAATAATACTTATCCCTCTAGTAATTTCAAGGTATCTGATAATGACAGAGGTAAATGAATACACAAATAAAATTAATCAGCACATTAATTTCTTAGAACGAGTCATTCAAAGACCCAGCATATCAGAACTTGCTAGGCAAGAATTATATAAACAGCTAGAAAAGGTTAAAAAACGTCGTAACGATCCCAATCTTTATTTAGCCATAATTGGTGAATTTTCCAGTGGCAAAAGTACATTTATCAATGCTTTACTTCGGGATGATTTACTAAAAACTTCTGCACTAGTAGCAACAGCGACTGCAACAAAAATAATTTTTTCTAACAACTTTAGTGCTGAGGCTTTATTCAAAGAAACAAGACCAAAACAGTTTATTCAAAAACTTGAAGAAGAACCGAAAAAGACTACCCGTAAAATTGCCTGGATTCCAAGTCTATTTATTTGGATTCCTTTAATGATTTGGTTATCCAGCATATCCTTCTGGCTTTTGGGCTTGACTCTATTACCTGTAGTGATACTCATTGCAACAATGATAAGTCATAGCTTAAAGCATCAATATAAAACTACCAAAATTCCATATACTCCCAGCACATTAGTTACATCGAATGATGCAGTGAAAAGTGGAATTTCGCCGCAGCAGTTTGTGCAAATGATAACATCTGAAGAGGAATTGGCAAGAGCTTTAGATAATATTAAGATTTACCATCCGGCTAATTTTCTCAAGAGTGGAATTGTTATTATAGACACCCCTGGGACTAATGCTGGGAACGAAGAACACGGGAAAGTGACTTGGACAGTTGTGGAAAATGAGGCTGATGCCGCTGTAATTGTTATACCTGCAAATCAGCCTGTCTCCGATACGCTTATTAATTTTCTTTCAGGACCACTTTATCAGTATATCCATCGTTGTGTATTTATAGTTACTAAGATGGATAGTATTCGTCAAAAAGAGCAATCTAAGCTTGTTAAAACTATCGAAAAAAGACTTAGAGAAAATCTCAAAATAGACCGTTTGTTGTTGCTTGAAGCTGCACCACAAATAGTTATGGACACTTTCACTGGAGCAGAAGAAGTTGAAGACAAGCTTAGGCATTGGAATGATAAATTTGTAGAACTAGAAGAAAAATTACATGAATATTTAGGAAGTAGTCGAGAAGTTGTAATAGCAGAAAGTGTAGCTAGATTATTAACACAAGTTTTTCGTCAATCTGAATCACACCTTAGAGAGCAACAAGAACAGTTTAGACGCCAGCAGGAAGTAATGGAGGGTGAAATCATCCGAGATTTAGCGTCATTTACGTCTGAGCAATATGCAGAATGCTCAAAGATGATTCAAAATGCTACTTCTCAAACAAAACCTAAATTGAATAAATTAGTTGCTAGTTGCAGAGAAAGTACAATATCAAGCCTACAAAAATCAATTTTTGATACAACAAGTAAAACCGAGCTAAAAGCCTTACTAGAGAATAAAGTTTCCCCTATATTTGATAATGCTAATTTCACTCTTGATAAAGAATTAAAGATTGCCACAGGCGAACTAAATAGCTCTTTCATGAACGTTAAATCACATTTTGACAAAAAGTTTTCCAAACAGTACAAAAATCTTCAAGCACTATCAACTAAAGCTAATTTAGATACGAAAGTAATAGTTAAAGATGCTATTCAAGTTAATACCTCCAACGTAATGTCTGTAGCCTCTGAACTTAGTAATACAGCAGGAGATACATCGAATAGAAATGTAGGCGTAGGCGCGGGAGGAGGGGCAGGAGCATTAATAGGAACGATAATTCTCCCAGGCTTAGGAACAGTTGTTGGATCTGCGTTAGGTAGTTTGTTAGGTGGTATTTTTGGTAGTTTTTTGGGTCCATCATTAAGTGAACTTCAAAATCGCTCTTGGAATGAGCTACAACCCAAAATTAATGATTATTTTTACTCAGCAGAAAAAGCAGTAGAACAATCCTTAGAAAGCTATTTTCAGCAAATGATAAATTCCCTCAACAGGCACATTGATACATACATTACCACCTATCAGAAAATTGTTAATACTATGCAGCATGAGCAAAAAGAGAAAAAAGAACGCCTAAATAGGCTTCAACAAGATATTCAAACTGACTTACTGGAAATTAATACCAGAATTCAGTCTCTTGAAGTCTTTGCTAACTCTACTTTAAGGTAACTTTGAAATTTTAAAATATAAAAATTATGATTGACGATATATTGAGAAGCTGTGAGGAATGGTTTATTGATGAATTTAACTCAGATGATATCCTATCTCCGGAAGAGATGGATATGCAAACAGAGTTCTTATTGTCATACTCTGATGAAGTAATACTTGATATTTCAGATAGTTCTGTTGAAAATATTTCTATAGAAGAATTATCTGCTTTTAATGTAGTTGATGTCTTTCATCAATTATTAGATTGGGTTATACCAGACAATCAATGGGATGTTGATGAGTTTGATGGATTTGGAAAACCAGTAGAAAACTCTCAATTCTGGCAACAACAAAGAGGTCAAAGTTCCTGTGCTGTAGTTGCTCAGACTAGCGTTTTTGAGTCTATTACAGGTGTTTGTATTCCTGAAGAAAAAGCTTGTGAGATTGCTCAAGAAAATGGATGGTTTGACCCTGAAATTGGAACCCGTCCAAGTGATGTAGGTAAGCTTTTAAACGAACTTGGTATTCCAACAGAACAAAAATATAATGCCAATCTTGAAGACATTGCAGATGCACTAGAAAAAGGTGATCGCGTAATTGTTGGTCTTGATGCAAACGAAATATGGAATCCAATGCGGGATGCGAATGGTGCGGCTATTGAACAAACTAATGCTGGTCATGCCGTTTGGGTAACAGGTTTAGATACACAACCCGATGGTTCAGTAAAAATAATTATTAATGATAGTGGAAATCCTAACGGGAAAATGGCAGCTGTCGATGCTCTAGATTTCTTAAATGCCTGGGAAGATCATAGTAATTTCCTTGTGGTAGCAGACGCACCTGAGCAAACTATTTCAGTTTAAAATGGAGGAAACATAACATGAATATTGATAGAAATTTACTCAGACAATTGTCTACGGAAACCACTATCCAACAAAAAGGTATCGCTTCGTTACCTAGAGGTATCCATCGCCTCTCTGATTTGAGAGATTGGGTTACCTTTGAGACAATTGCACTTGCTCCCATCCCAGTACAAAGACTTGGTGAATGGGGAATTATTTCTCTGTTGACTGTTCCTAAAAACAGTAAGGATAAAACTGAGGGGTATGGAACACCTTGGGCGGTTGTGGAATGGTCTTTAGCAACAATGCAAGTTGTCAAAAAGGTTGATTTGCGACCAATCAAAGCAAATAATCCTCTATGGCAACCCCAAGTAATTAGTACTCAACCTGCTGATACTTCTGTAAATTTGACTCCTCAAATACGTACCCTTCGTGAAAATACTTTATTTTCAACTCTAGATAATTTTTGTAGCAGTATAAACAAAAGTAAAGAAGATTTTCTTGATTTAGCAAAGTATTATTCTGGGCTTTTACCACAAGAGTTTTATCTGTACTATCACGATTTAGTTCCGGAAAGTAAAGAATGGTTGCTTCCTAATATACCAGCTATTTCTCTAGAAGTTGTAAATAGCAAAGAAGAAAATATTTCATTAGACAAATTAAACTTTCAAGTACCAGAAACACCAATTAAAGTTCCTATTGATTTAACAGAAAGGTTAGATAATTGGTTTAAGCAATGTACTGATATTACTAATTCTGTGTCTTCCGAGAACCAAGAATTAGGAAAGCGTATGTCCTTGTTGCTGACAGCTATTGAGAAAAGACGAATACTACCAGGATTTCGTCTTGCATTTGTTGGGGAATTTAGTAGAGGAAAAAGTTATCTGATTAATCGTTTATTAGATAGAAATATTTTACCTGAAGGTGTACTACCCACTACAGCCACACTCACCTCGATTGTTGCTGGTTCAGAAGAACAGATGGAAGTGAGATTAGGGGGAAAAGTAGATATTCGACCTCTAGAAGAAACATCGTGGGAGGAACTGTTAGCAACTGATCAAGCTGGTTCTGACAAAGAAGTGTTTGCGGGTGTACGTATTAGTTTGAACCATGAGTGGTTGCGATCGCTAGATACAGAAATTATTGATACTCCTGGTGCAGGAGATTTGAGCGATAGACGAGCCAATATGGTTTTGGACTTATTAAACCAATGTGATGCTGCGGTTTTAGTTGTCAGTGCAACCTCTCCCTTTAGCATGACGGAAGCAGCTTTTCTAGAGCAAGAAGTAATAGGTCGCCATGTTCCTCGTATTATAGTCGCAGTCTCTAAATTGGATATGATTCCCCCAGACGAAAGAGCGAAGGTAATGCAAAATATTTGCAATCGAATTACTAATGTTGCCAGCAATATTCCTGTACTTTCGACATATCCCATTGAAGAATCACAGCAAGAAGCAGATACTTTGGCAAGTATTATCACTGAAATTGAATCTTTAGTAGATCGAGGTGAACGTCGTGTATGGCGGAGTCGCCAAGTACGCAAACAACTTAGTGACTGGTTAAATCAAATGGCAGAGATAACCCAAGGGGCTATTTCTACTATGCGTATGAATGCAGAGGAAATAAAATGCTCTTTACGCCAAGCTGAGAACGAAATTGAAAAAGCAGACATTACTTGGGACAATCTACACTTAGAACTAGATAAAAGGAGGTTACGACGAGCTAAAGAAATACGTCAGCAAGTTGCTGCAAACCAAAAAGAATTAATTGAGAACTTAGAATTTGAAATTCAAAGAACTCCAGATTTAAAACTGTGGTGGGAACGTGATTTACCTTTTCGCCTCAGACGTGAATTAACAATTTTAAGTCGCAAATTTGAAAGCTTTTTATTAAAGTTGTTATCCCAAGATATTGAATGGTTACAAAATGAAATGTCAAAACTTTTCAATACGACTATTAAGCAACAAGTTTTTACACCACAGCAAAGTACAGAAATTCAGTTTGAACTCGAAAATCGAGACATCACTGATGTACAAAAATATCGCTTATTTACCAGAATTGGTAGCACTGCGGCAATGATTGCGGGTTCAGTCTTAGGTGGTCCAATTGGAATAGCTGCTAGTACAGGGGTGCTAATTTTTAGCGAACAGTATCTCAACAAAGAGCTAGATACACAAAGAGAGGTTTTATCAGATGAGCTAAAACATATAGTCGATGCTTCTACTGACGAATATTGCCAACAAGTTTCAGAGCGTTTGCGTCGTTTATATCAAATAATTATAGATGATATAGAGAGTGAGCAAGCAGCTTGGAAGTTTGCCAAGAAAGCTGCTTTCAATATGAATCAAGCCAATAGCGATAATGAAAAAAACTGGCAACAAATTCTTAAACTAGCTTTAGATTTGCAGCAAGAAATAGCTTCTGCTTTGTAAATTTAAAATAACCAATTTTTCCGGAGGATAAAAAATGCTACAAACCATAGATGATAAAGGTTATAAAGAATTTAAGCAAAAAACCAACACTCTTGTCAGTTTGATTGAACGTCAGACTAATATTATACGAGCGCTCAATATACCCGACCAAGAAGCAAACCTCAATTCTTTGAAGGAATTGGTGCAGTCCAGTAGCTTTAAAGTTATGGTACTTGGGGAGTTCAAACGAGGTAAAAGCACTTTTATTAATGCCTTATTAGGTGAAGAAATTTTGCCTGCATACTCTACACCATGTACTGCAATTATTAACGAAGTGAAATGGAGTAAGACCAAAAGAGCTTTACTACATTTTAATAAATCTGACGGTCAACCAGCACAAGAACCTCGTGATGTACCAATAAATAAAATTGAAGAGTATGTAGTTATCCAGGATGATGCTGACCAAAGTCAAGCAATAAATGAAAGTCCCTACGAAAAACTAGAACTTTTCTGGCCTCTTCAACTTTGTGAGAATGGTGTAGAAATTATTGACTCTCCTGGTTTGAATGAACACAAAACCCGTCAACAAGTCACGGAGAGTTATCTAGTTACTGTAGATGCTATCCTTCTCGTCCTTTCCTGCGAACAACTATTTTCTAAATCTGAACAAGAAGTAGTTGATAACAAACTGAGACCAATGGGACATGAGGATATTTTCTTCATTTGTAATCGCATCAATATGATTCGCAAAAATGAAGTTGAAAAAGTCAAACAATTTGCGAATTCTAAGCTATCTAACCGCACTCGATTAGGCTCCGAACGTATATTCTTTATCAATGCATTAGGAGGGCTAGATGGAAAACTTGAAAATGATGCTGAGGCACTGCAAAATTCAGGTGTACCACGATTAGAAATTGAACTTCAGAAATTTTTAACAAACGAGAGAGGTCGAGTAAAGATTCTTCGTCCTGCCCAAGAATTAAAAAATTCAATCCGAGAAGTCAGAAAAAGCATACCTGAGCAAAGAAGTATGCTTGAGACAGATGTAGCAGAATTAGAAAAACGTTATGCAGAAGCACAAGAACCGTTAAAACTTTTAGAGGAAAAACGTCGAAATATCGTCAAAAAGTTAGAAAACTCGATTGAAGATACTAAAGAGCAAGTAAGTTATAAAACTAAGGATTTTATTCGAGAGTTAATTCCTAAAATCAAAACTATAACCCAGGAATATGAACTTGAGAATGGGGTTAAGTTATTGTTTACTGACCCTAGACCCAGTATAGAAGCTGCTATTAAGGAAGTTAGTAGCCACTTAGAAAGTCAGGTGGAAGTAGAATTTTCTAAGTGGCAAAGTTCCGAGCTTGAGCCATTACTGGTAAATAGAATGGAACATATTAAAAGTTCGCTTGATGCGGAAGCTACTGAATTTATAAAGCGGGTAGATAATCTTCGCTTAGAAATTTCTGGAGTTTCTATTTCAAAGGTAAATGTATCAAAAGAAGATGTTGGTGTTAGAAATGTGTCTGCGGTAGAAAGACTTCTTTCCGCAGGAGGTGGTTTTCTAGTAGGGGGGATTGGTTCAGCTACTATTGGAGCTACATTTGGCTATCAAGAGATGTTGAGAAGTTTAATACCACAACTCGTAATTGGAATTGTAGGTTATGTATTTTTAGGGCTAAATCCTGTAACTTTAGTTCCAATGCTTGTTGCTGCATTGGTTCAGGGCAAATTAATGGAAGGGGGACTTAGTAAAAAAATTAAAGAGGAAGTAGGTAAGAAATTCTCAGAAGAACTGAGTAAATCAACTACGGATATTATTGAAAAGGTTGGTAATGGTGTTTCCGCAGAACTTAGTAAGGTGAAAAGTACCCTAGATGGTGGATTAGCAGCAGAAATTCAAAATATTCGACAACAGGTTAATAATGCACTAGCCGAGAAACAAAAAGGTCAGGGAGAAGTTGATAAAAAACTAAAGCAGTTGGACATATTAGCTCAAAATGTGAATAATATTGATAAGGAATTAGATGATTTAATATCTCAGGTTGCTATGTGATCTTTCAGATGGTTCGTTGTAGGTGTTTCATCCAATAATCTAATTATAGCTATTAGGGAGAGTTTACTAAAATGAGAGCGAAAAAAATTAGCTTCTCCCTTTTTTTATTGTGCATCAGTCAAATTACTGGGGTATGCTTTACTCATGCTACTCTCTCGGTGCTGTGTTCTTTCTATTCACAGCTTACACTGAGAGAGCTTTTTTACATCCTGACCGACTTTTTAAACATCCTCTAAGAATTCGGGGATCTTGTTTTTCAGAAAATTAAAGCTTGAAACTCATTTGCATCTCGAATTTTGTCAAAATCGGGGTCGATTTTGGCTGCTTCTCTAGATGTTTCGGCACTCAAATCTATGGCTTGTTGCAAGTTTTTAATAGCTAGTTCTAGATTTTCTTGGAGAGCGTGACAGCAAGCGATATTATAAAAAGTATCTGCATCTTCGGGATTTATTGCTAGCGCTTTTTGATAACTGGAGATCGCTTCTGCATAACGTCCCAATTCATGTAATAAAAGACCGCGATTTTGCCAGGCTGCGAATTTATTATCTAAAATACTAATTGCTTGATCACAAGCAGCGATCGCTTCGTCAATTTTGCCAAAATGAACTAAGATATGAAACCAATCATACCAGGCATTTTCACTGGCATAATTGCATTTTAAAGCATTTTCATGACTGGCAATTGCTGCTGTCGTATCACCTAATTTCTCTAAAACATTTCCTCGTTCTGTCCAAATATCACTAGCATCTGATTTGATGGCTAAGGCTTGATCATAACTAGCGATTGCCTCAGAGTAACGATTTAAAGTCTCTAATACTTTGCCCCGGTCATGCCAACTTCCATAATCATCTGGCTTGATTTCTAAAAGCTTTTCATAACTCAGCAAAGATTCATCATAACGACCAATTTCAAATAACAAATAACTCCGTTCTTGCCAAGCTGATAAACTATTTGGCTGAATTTCTAGAGTTTTGTCATAGCTAGCTAAAGCTTCATCGTAGCGACCTAATTGATATAAAGCAAAACTTTGATCCCACCAAACATCATAATCATCTGTTTGGATGGCTAAGGCTCTAGCAAAACTCAATAAAGACCCTTCATAATCGCTAAAACGTTCTAACTGAACTTGTCCTCGACGATGCCAAGCAGAGAAATTATCAGGTTGAATTGCTATGGCTTGATCAAAGCTAGCCAGTGCTGCTGTTGCACTTTCAGGATCATCTAACAAAAATAAATTCCAACCTCGTTCATTCCATGCTACTGCTAAATCTGGTTGAATTTCTAGAACCTGATTAAAACTAGCGATCGCCTTGGCATATTCCACATTTTTGTGATACTCTAATCCCTGGTTAAAAAATAATTCTGCCCCTGGATTTATTGATTGATTCATAATAATTGAAAATGGTAGATGAAGATAATTCGTAATTCGTAATTCGTGATTTTTGAATTGTTTAGGCGATCGCTAGTATTTTTATCGTCGTAAATAATCTTTGGGATTTTCGGCTACCCATCCTAAAGATGAACTAGCACGCATTTCAAAATGGAGATGGGGTTGTTTCGTAGTAGGTTGTCCAGTAGTACCCACAGTGCCGATTAATTGGTCTTTGTTGACTTGTTGACCAACTTTGACATTAATTTTCTCCAGATGGGCGTAACGGCTTTGGAGTCCACCATTGTGATTGATGATGACCAAATTACCATAAGTACCCTGTTCCTTAGCAAAGACTACCGTACCTGGGGCGATCGCTTCTACAGGCGTTCCCACAGTTGCCAGCAAATCCACACCACTATGAAAGAACACTTCACCCGTATTAGGATTAATTTGCCAGCCATAAGGTAACGCTACCTCTGTCACCTGAGACAAAGGGTATCCCGTCAACTTGACAGCCACAGTCGCCGTAGAAGGCTTAGGAGACTGGGTAATAGAACCATTGGGCGACCAATTTACCCCCGGAACAAACACGATTCTAGGGTTCTTCTGGCAACCGTTAACCTCAAATAGAGTATCCGGACGCACCTTAAATCTTGTTGCCACTTGTCGCCAATTCTGACCTTGAGGTACTTGGACAACAATGCCATTGTAAGGAGCAATCTGGAGTTCACTGCCCACAGATGGCACAGAACCATTCTGAAGGGATGGATTCATGCCCAAAATCGTTTCTGGACTGATATTATAACGCTGCGCGATCGTCACCAACGTGTCACCACGCACAACCTTATGGCGCTGAAAGCGAGAAAGCGCCGGAGTTGGACAACCCTCAGCTGCCCTTGCCTTGTCAAAGTTAGGTAACACAGCACCCACTCCAACAGCGCCAACTAGACTACAGAGTAAAAATAGACGGTAATAAACATTCATGGATCAAAGTCAAGAAAGCTTTAACTTTAGATTTTAGTTTGGAGAATTGGAATTGGGGGTTGGGTAATGGGGATTGGAGATTGGGGATTGGAGATTGGGGATTGGGGAGTGAGGGAGTGAGGGAGTGAGGGGTGTAAACAGTGAACAGTGAACGTTTATTAAACTGGTAACTGATAACTGATAACTGGTAACTGATTTGGGGTACAGGGGAGAAGAAGAAATGCTAATGACTAATGACCATTGACTAATGACCATTGACTAATGACTAATGACTA
The DNA here is from genome assembly GCF_013393945.1 of Nostoc sp. TCL26-01. NCBI lineage: Bacteria > Bacillati > Cyanobacteriota > Cyanophyceae > Nostocales > Nostocaceae > Nostoc > Nostoc sp. TCL26-01. The sequence continues at coordinate 6,537,316 of NZ_CP040297.1, read as the reverse complement.
ATAACTATTCCCTCAATATGTTAAATTACCTGTCCACTTGCCAATTGCTTGACTACACTTAGAAATTAGCAACTGCATTGCTGTCCTTGAGCGTAGTCATTATGAATTTATCCTTAAAGCAACTGGCGGTTTATCTGTCTCTACTGACGATTGGCAGTAGTGCAGGTGTGTTAGGCAGTCGCTATCTGTTCCCCTCAAATCGCTCGTTTTCACAGTTCAAAAATGTCAATGTGGCTTTACCCTCGGAATCTGTACTACCTAATCCTGTAAGTAGGTCTACAGACAATCTTGGAGGTGATAATGTCAACTTTATTGCTAGCGCGGTGCAAAGAGTCGGCCCGGCTGTGGTGCGAATTAATGCGACTCGTAAAGTCGCCAATCCCATTTCTGATGCCTTAAAAAATCCGTTTTTACGGAGATTTTTTGGTGAGGATGAACAACCAATTCCTCAAGAAAGGATTGAACGTGGCACAGGTTCAGGGTTTATTTTGAGTGATAATGGACAATTATTAACCAATGCTCATGTGGTCGCTGATACAGATACGGTACAAGTGACTCTCAAAGATGGTCGGACTTTTGAAGGAAAGGTGGTAGGCGTTGATACTGTCACTGATGTAGCTGTGGTGAAAATTCCGGGAGAAAATTTGCCGACAGTGAACTTGGGGAATTCGCAAAATTTGATTCCGGGACAATGGGCGATCGCTATTGGCAATCCCCTCGGTTTAGATAATACTGTGACTATCGGCATTATCAGCGCTACTGACCGCACGAGCGCTCAAGTTGGTGTCCCTGATAAGCGCGTCAGCTTTATCCAAACTGATGCAGCCATTAACCCTGGTAATTCTGGAGGGCCTTTGTTAAATGCCCAAGGAGAAGTAATTGGGGTAAATACGGCAATTCGTGCTGATGCTCAAGGGTTGGGTTTTGCAATCCCCATTGAAACCGCAGCCCGTGTTGCCAATGAGCTTTTTACTAAAGGGCGAGTAGAACATCCTTTTTTAGGGATTGAAATGACAGACTTGTCTCCTACTAAGAAGCAGCAGATTAACCAAGAGAACAAGTTAAATATCCAACAAGACACTGGTGTTGTGATCAGAGGTGTCTTGGAGGATTCACCAGCCAAAAAAGCTGGACTTTTAGCTGGAGATGTGATTCAAAAAATTAATGGTAAGCCTGTAAAGACATCAGCCCAAGTACAAAAATTAGTGGAATCCAGCACAGTTGGTGATACATTAGCCATCGAAATCAACCGCAGTGGCAAAATTCTCACCTTGCAAGTGCAGTCAGGAGTATATCCTAAAAATTAATCATTAGTCATTAGTCATTAGTCATTAGTGAGCTAGCACGGTCTTCTCCCAAAGGGAGAGGCTAGCGCCAAGGGGGTTTCCCTCATAAGTAACTAGCGAATCCGTAAGGGTCATTAGTCCAAAAGCTTGTAACTATTGACCATTGACTATTGACCTTTGACTCTTGACTATTAGCCATTTGACAAATGATCTAGCTGCATTCTTTGTTCCATTTGCCGCAGAAAATACCCCGTCATCATTGCCGAGGCTAATAACCCAGCGAGGTTTTCTTTGTCTGTCGTGATTTGGACGTTAAAATTTTCTGCGGGGAGCATTCCCACCAACCCTTGCACGTTCTGGGAAATAATTTGTTTAATTTCCGGGCTAACGGACTGAGCGACACGGGCTAGAACTTCCGGAGACTGATGTTGTAAATACTTGAGTAACGGGTTGGGGTTTTCCCCAAAGTGATCAGAAAGAAGTTGGTTGGGGTGTTCCTCAGAGTTATCATTCAAAAAATCAGGATCAAACACCATTGGCAATTTTTTTTAGCTGAGTTGCTAATTCTACTCTAAACCATAAATACAAGGGTAGTGGTTTTCTTTTGGAATGAGTTCTGTAAAGAAAGGGTGTAGGGGGGTAGAGGGTAGGGGAAGAATTAAGGACTGCCAACTCAAAAAATATACTAATCGCTTTGGTGAGCAGGGGTGTGAACAGTGAACAGTGAACGTTTATTAACTGGTAACTGATGACTGTTAACTGGTAACTAATTTGGCGGGGGAGGAAAAATCCCATCCATCTTCTAGCTTTTAATCTCAAACCCCAATGTTCGCATCAAAATTTACCTCTATCTGTACTGTTACTTTTGCTTGAGGAAGATTGCCAATCTCAGCAATAAATTTAGTTATGTTAAATTTATTATGAAGTCATCAAAAATTAAAGCAGCTTTTAAGTGCGATCGCTTAGTTATTATGTGGCAATTATAGCTATGGTTGATAAAAATATATAACTTGGAATCAAAAACCGTTGTCAACTTGCTATAACAACATTACAAACTTGAAGAAAAATATATATTCCAGATATGTAAAACATTATGGCGTAGTTGTATTTATAAAAACAGTTCTACTTTTTTTCAGAGAACTACAAGGCAACGTAGTTTCTTTCCAGGGATAACAAATGCAGGTGCTAGTGGTTAAAGATATAACAGAACCCCAGCAAGCCCAAGAGGCTCTGCGAATGAGAGATAACGCACGACGTAAACAAAACCAGACACTAGTGCAGTTAGCCAGAAGCAAGACTTTTCAACAAGGTCATCTTCATGCTGTCTTACAAGAAATTACAGAAGCTGCGGCACAAACACTTTCGGTTGAGCGAGTTAGCGTTTGGTTGTACAACCAAGATGGCTCAAGTTTGGAGTGCATTGATTTATATGATGTTAATAGACGGGTACATACATCAGGTGAATTTTTATTAAAAGCAGATTATCCAAATTATTTTCATGCTCTGGAAGCAGAACGTAGTCTGGCTGTATCTGATGCTATTCACGATAAAAGAACTCAAGAATTAGCTGCTACTTATCTTTGTGGATTTGGTGTTGTCTCTCTTTTAGATGCTCCCATTTGGGTAGGAGGTCGTTTAGTTGGAGTGGTATGTCATCAACACTGTGGTGAAGTGCGGTACTGGAATGTAGAAGAGGAAAACTTTGTTGGCTCAATGGCAGATTTTGTCTCTCTCGCAATAGAAGCCAGAGAACGCAATATTGCTCAAGAGGCGTTGCGTAAAAGTGAGGCGCAATTCCGGGCAATTTTTGAACGTTCTTCTATTGGTATCGGACTTGTGGATATGAAAGCACAAATAGTAGATGCCAATCCTACTTTGTGTGAAATGCTGGGTTATAGCCGCGAAGATTTATATGGTAAGCGCTTTACTGACTATATGTCTCAGGAAAGGGGAGACATAGAACGTTATAGACAACTGATTGCCGAAATTTGCACAGATACAGAGCAAGTTGATGAAAAACTCCACATAGATATGGAAAGACGCTTTCTCCATCGAGATGGGCGGTTGGTGTGGACTAAATTGTCTGTTTCTGTAATTCCTGATTCTCAGTGTAAACCAGAGTATTTTCTGGCGATAATCGATGATATTACTGAGCAGAAGCAAACTGAAATCAAACTGCGTAACTCACAAGCAGCCGCAGAAGCAGGAAATCGTGCTAAAAGTGAATTTTTAGCTACCATGAGCCATGAATTGCGAACACCTCTGAATGCGATTATGGGTTTATCGCAATTACTCCAACAAGAAATAGTTGGTTCTCTTAATGATAAGCAAAAAGAATATATCAGCTGTATGTACACTAGTGGTGAACAACTACTGGCGCTGATTAACGATATTTTAGATTTGTCAAAGGTAGAAGCAGGCAAGGAGGAATTATCTCTGATGCCTTTGTTGGTGATTGATATTTGTAATTATGCCTTATCTACAGTTAGCGATCGCGCCTTGACTAAGGGCTTAAAACTCTCAATAGATATTGATCCAGAAGCGAATATTTGCATTGCTGATGAACGGCGGATTAAGCAAATGCTCCTCAATTTACTTACCAATGCTATTAAGTTTACTCCCGCAGGAGAAGTATCCTTAATAGTGAAAAAAGTATCCCAGGGGATCACATTTTCCGTTGTGGATACTGGTATTGGCATTGATGAAAACCACTTTCAATTTTTATTTGAACCATTTAAACAATTAGATAGTAAACTAAATCGCCAATATGAAGGTACTGGTTTAGGTTTAGCTTTGACTCGTAAGTTAGCGCGGTTGCATGGTGGTGATGTGACTGTCTCCTCGACTTTAGGAGTGGGGAGTCAATTTACTTTGTTTTTGCCAGATCAAGAAATTTGAAGAAGAATACATTCGTCAGAATACAGGAGTCAGTCAGAATCTGGTAGGGTTACGCTACGTTTAACCCTACCTACGCCTAATGCTGATTAGTAGCAAGCGTTGGTGGCGGGTCTAAATCCCCCACCATACGCCGTTAGACTTGTAACTGATAACTGATAACTGATAACTGATTTAATCTACACCGTCAATTGGTGCAAAACCTTGGCGTTGAATGTTTTCTGTGATTGTGCGGGGTTCTAAGAATTGCAGTAGGTAATCAGGGCCTCCGGCTTTGGAACCTACACCAGAAAGTTTAAAGCCACCAAAGGGTTGTCTAGCAACGATCGCTCCTGTAATAGTACGATTAATGTACAAGTTACCGACTTCAAATTCTGCTTGGGCTTGTTGAATGTGGGAAGGTGTTCTGGAGTAAAGTCCCCCAGTTAAAGCGTAGTTGGTGTCGTTAGCGATCGCTAATGCTGTTGTAAAATCTTGAGCTTTAATTACCGCTAATACAGGGCCAAAAATTTCTTGCTGGGCAATGATCCCCTGGGGAGGGACTTCACTAAAGATGACTGGCCCAACAAAGTAACCTTGGCTGGGTGCTGGTAACTCTAGCGCTACTTGGGATTCTGCCTTACCTTTCTCAATATACTCCAGGATGCGATCGCGGGCATTGGCATCAATCACAGGGCCGACTTGAGTACTAGGTAACTCAGCTTCGCCAATATTTAACGATTTTGTTGCTTCTACTAACCGCTTGACAAAAGCATCGTAAATTGCTTCTACTACGACGACTCTGGAAGCAGCAGAACATTTTTGTCCACTGTAACCAAAGGCTGACTGTACCACCCCGACAACGGCTTGATCTAAATCAGCACTTTCATCGATGATGATGGCATTCTTACCACCCATTTCGGCAATTACTCGTTTCATGTGCCTTTGTTGAGGTTTAAGTGTGGCTGCTTCGGCATAAATTCGACAACCCACTTCTTGAGAACCGGTAAAAGCAATTACATGAGTATCCGCATGACTTACCAAGTAAGCACCGACTTGAGAACCCTTGCCGGGAACGTATTGAAATACACCTTGGGGAATTCCTGCTTCTACTAAAATTTCTGTGAGTTTGGCTGTAATCACAGAAGAGGTTTCCGCAGGCTTGAGGAGAGTACAATTGCCTGCAACTAAGGCAGCAACAGTCATCCCACAGGCGATCGCCAAAGGAAAATTCCAAGGAGAAATCACCACAGCTATACCCCGTGGTTGGTAAATATAACGATTTGTCTCTCCAGAAACGTCATAATTGACACCTTGATCTAGTCGTTCCATTTCCTCGGCGTAGTAGCGACAAAAATCTATGGCTTCGGAAACTTCTGCGTCTGCTTCCTTCACAGGTTTTCCCACTTCCAACACTATCCAGGCAGAAAGTTCCGCCCGACGTTGTGCCATTAAATCAGCCGCTTTTTGCAAAATCCCTGCCCGTGTTTTCACAGGTGTGCGTCGCCAACCAGGAAACGCCGCTTTTGCCGCTTGCATTGCTTGTTCTGCTTGTTCGACACTAATCAGCCCTACCTTGCCAATCACTTGACTAAAGTTAGAAGGATTGAGTGAGTCAATTACCTCAGTAGTATTGACATACTCGCCATTAATTAGTGGTAAATACGTCTTGCCTAATTGCTGATGTACTGCTTGAAAAGCTTGTGCAGCTTGCTTTCTCTCCTCTTCTTCTGCATAATCAGTATCCGCCGCACCGGGGAAAGAAGAAGATAGAGAAATAGGCAGAGAATTTTTGACAACGGGTGGTGCTAGTAGTTCTTCCACTGGCCTATTTTCCAAATTTTGCCGTAGAAAGGAACTATTCGCAGTATTTTCCAACAATCGCCGAATTAGGTAAGCCATCCCTGGGAGGAGTTCACCATAAGGAGAGTAAACCCTGACTCGATAACCCCTCTCCACCAAAGCCTTAGCTAACTTGTCTCCCATACCGTACAGGACTTGCATTTCAAATCGCCGCCGGGGGACATTCAAGGTTTCGGCGATCGCAATTGCCTTGGCTTGCGATCGCACGTTATGGCTACCAATGGCAGAATAAACATATTGATGATTTTCCAGCAATAACTGAGTTATCGCTTCAAAATTGGCATCTGTCGCCGCCTTATCGTTATAAACAGGTTGTGACCAGTGTTTTTGGGCTGATTTAATGGTTTCCTGATCCCAATATGCGCCTTTGACTAAACGCACTGTTAAAGGATAACCACGCTGTTTTAACCAAGCAATAATATTTTTGGCATCTTGTTCGCTATCACGCAGGTAAGCTTGGATAGTTATACCAACATCGGTACGTTGGCGAAACTCGTCTTCCAGCAATATTTTTTGTAAAATATTGAAAGTTAAGTCTTTATACTCATACTGTTCCATATCAAAATGGACAGATGCACCCAGACTTTCAGCATGACGTAAAAGAGTGCGAATGCGATCGCTAACTCTCTCTTCACTACCTTGAGCATCTAATGGGTCAAATTGAGAATAAAACGCGGTTAATTTAACAGAAACCTGGACTTTTGGTAGTAGTTCATCATCTGCGGCATCAATAGCAGAAATAGTTGACCAATTCTTTGATGCTTCAGTTAATTGTGTAATTAATTCTCGATAGCGTTCTAGATAAGATTGTGCTTCTGTTTCTGTGATTACTGCTTCACCTAATAAGTCAATGGTGAAAGCCATTTTTTCTTTGCGTAGTCGTTCTACTGTTTTGATGACTTGTTTAATATTTTCTCCAGCAATATATTTAAAAGCTAATGTCTCAACTGCCGTAGATACGGTTGTTGCAGCTACTTGTCCCGGCATGGAGTCAGGGTTAGCAAAATTGAGCATTCCCTTTAAAGCTGCGGGTAATTCGACTGATTCATCCCCTAAATATTCTTGTAAATGTGCGGCAATTTCCGATTTACTATGCAGTGCTGGTAAAGTATCAATAAATCGAAATAATTGCACTCGTAAACCAGGATTACTCATCGCCCAAGCTAGCAATTTATCATCCCAGCGCATTTGCTCCCGCAAGGAAGCAAAAAATGAGCGATTCTCTTGAGTTGCGGCTAAAAGTTGTTTAGCAATTTCTTGAGTTTTCGCTTCGTAGGTGCTTGTTTGTACTTGTAATACCACTGATAATTTACTCCTGAGTCAACTTAAGACTTTCTATATGAAGTCCGTGCTTTCTATTGTGACTCGTCAATTTTGTTGTCACCACCTATAAGCAATTCAAAATTCTTTATTTATGCTTACAGATGAACTTCATAATTTCTTGTTTGAGCAATGGGAAAATACGCTTCAAAGCTTTGAAGTTGATGCAACATCTATCGCCCAAGTTTTTAACAACTTGATTCAAGCTTATTCAACACCTAATCGCTATTACCACACACTAAAACATATTAATCATATTCTTAATAAAATTCAAACATTGCAAGCTGATACAAAAGATTTATCTACAACACAACTAGCAGCTTGGTTTCATGATGTTGTATACGATACTCAGGCTCAAGACAATGAAGAAAAAAGCGCTAACTATGCTACTCAGGTACTCAAGAGTTTAGGCATCTCACTCAGCTATATAAATACAGTTAAGCGTCTCATCCTCAACACCAAACATCACAAAGCGGCTGCGGATGATATAGATAGCCAAGTCCTACTCGATGCGGATTTAGCAATTTTAGCGGCTGACCCAGATGAATATGAAGAATACGCCAACGCCATCCGCCGAGAATATGCTTGGGTGTCAGACATTGACTACATTCAAGGGCGTAAACAAGTTCTAGAAAAATTTTTGCAAAGAGAGCGTATATATTTTACGCCGATGATGTTTGCCAGTGCCGAACAATCTGCAAGAGCCAATATGCAAGGGGAAATCCACAGATTGTCTGGGTATGGAGGATGACAATATAAGTAGTCGCACAAAATTCTCCCCCAACCCCTCTCCGACGCGGAGAGGGCAGGGTGGTTTCATGCAAACAGAGAAAAAACAAAACTTTGTTTCAAAGCCTCTCCCCCCGTGGGGGAGAGGTTTGGAGAGGGGTCAAAACTTCTGCTACAAAGCGACAAATCAAGATGTATGTATTTTTCTTTTTTCGTATGAAACCACCCTGCTCTCCGACGTGGAGAGGGGAGTAAAGAGCATCACATATCAACGAAAAATCAAGCTTTTAAAGCCTCTCTCCTTTTAGGGGAGCCAGTTGCGTGGGCGGGTTTCCCGACTTGAGCAAACTGGCGTGAGAGGTACTCTACGAGAAGAGCTTCGCTCTATGGAGAGGGGTTTTTTCAGTCGTCGAACTCACGTTACAATTATTACTAATTATTACGAATTACGAATTACGAATTAAAAAACTACTGGGCCTAACTTCCACTTAATGTAACGCTTAAGTAACAGCTAAACTGTCAACTTTTCATCACATCAACGCAAAAATTAGACCCAGTATAAAATTGTCGTAGTTAGATGTTAAATCTTAACGTCTGCCACGATAGGGTACTGCATTTAGATAATCGATATCAAAAGCAGAGAGTCTTTGAGCATAGTTACCTTGGCCACCAACTGATGCTGCCAAATCAGCGAACTTGCGAGGATCGCCTTCCCGCAGTTGTTTTTCTTGGTATTTGCGGCTGTAGAATTTGTCCAAGGTGAAACGCCAGTCGGTTTGTACTGTACCAGCTTTTTCTTGGAAGTCTTCGCCGTAGCGGGGTGTTACCAAGTTGTAAGGACGATCTACTAAACGCTTGCGTTGGTAGGGTACGGTGTTTTCGCCAAAGCTTTGGGTATATTCTTCGCTGTCTACAATGGCATCAACGAAGCCACTAAAGCCTTTAGTACCAATGACAATTGACCAAGCGATTTCCTCTTCTTTGTTGTAGGCAGCACGACCCAACAAGCGTTTGAGGGTGATGTCTACTAGACGGTAGTTGTTGTTAACTGATACTACCAGACGATAGAAGGCTTCAGACTTAGCTAAACCACGAATAAAGTCTCTAACAGAGATATCACCATTTTTAACTTGTGATTCTAAAGTTTTTTGGCGATTGAACTTGAGAATTTCATGTTCGCTAAAAACTTGGCGGTAAGCAGCCCAAATGATGTTTTGAATATCGGCGTAAGAGCTGACATCTTCAATGCGATAGATGTATGGTGTATCTTCGTTTTGGTCAGCTACACCAAAGCTTTTAACACGGTGATTTTGAGAACTTGGTTTGTATTGAAGTAATGGCAGTGCCATGCTACGTTATTCCTCTTATTATGAGATTCCACAAAGAGCTAGCTTTGTAAATGGAAAGAGGTTTGATTACTCAAAACTCTCTTTCTGGCTTTACTTATTTTCCCGCATTAGGTTCAGTAACTAGAAGTGATTCCTAACCAATTTAGAATGAGTAGGAAAGTAATTCCTCCAGTGATGACTAGCAATACTGCTGAGACTGCTGCCCAATCAACGTTGCGATTAGGTGTGGGATACCAGTCAGTGACATAACTTGCCTTTCTGACGATACCTGCTTTGTCGCGGTAATCAGCTCCATAACGGGGTGTAAAGCTGAATGGTCTATCTGTGTTTAGCCGTTTGCGTTGGTAGGGGACGGTATACTCACCGAAAGCTTGCTCATATTCTGAGCTATCAATCAGGGCATCAACAAATCCACCCCAACCTTTAGTGGCAATTTGAATCGACCAAGCGATTTTTTCCTCTTCGTTGTAAGGAACACGTCCCAACAGACGTTTGAGGCACATTTCCACCAATCGATAGTTATTGTTAGGTGTGACTACCAATTGATAAAAACGCTGTGATTTGGCTAAACCACGGATAAAATCTTTCACCGTGATTGAGCGATTTCTGAGTTGGGTTTCTAAGCCAATTTGCCGATTGAATTTGAGAATCTCCTGTTCGTTAAAGACTTGGCGATAAGCAGCCCAAATCAGTTTATCGATTTCGCCAGGAGAGTTGGCATCTTCTAGACGGTAGACATAGGGGGTGTCCTCATTTGAGTCTGCCGTCCCAAAACTCTGAACTCGTTGATTTTGAGTTGTAGGTTTGTATTCCAGTAAAGGTAATGCCATCTTTATAATTCTCCGTTTTCAATCAAGTTGGCAACTGGCAACTTATCGCACAGGGAAATTAGCGCTGGGATTTACGGAGACGGGGATTCCTTGTGGTGTGTCATTCCTGGTTGTGTCAGGAATTTTGATATTAGCTGTGCTAACTGGTGTGAAGGTGACAGTCTTAATGTTCAGTGATTGAGCTAATTCCAAGAAATTCTTGACAGCACCAGGTTTGTAGCGCTCATCTTCCAGTTTGTCGCGCCAGTAGTCACCGTAGCGTGGGGTGACTAGGTTGAATGGTCGATCTTTGTAGCGTCGCCGTTGGTAAGGGACGATATTCTCACCAAAGTTGCTTTGATACTCTTCTGAATCTAATAGAGCATCAACAAAACCATCCCAACCGACGGTGGCTATCTTGATAGACCAAGCAATTTCTTCTTCCTTATTATAAGGCGCACGACCCAAAAGGCGTTTCAGTGCCAGTTCTACAAGGCGGTAGTTAGAATTACTCTTGATGACTAAACTCTTGAAAGCCTCTGATTTGGCTAGTCCCCGGATGAAGTCGCGGACGCTAATGGCTCTGTTTTTGAGTTGGGATTCTAAATTGCTCTGGCGGTAGAATTTTAGAATGACGTGTTCGCTGAACACTTGACGATAGCTGGCCCAAATTAATTCTTGGACTTCGCTATCATAACCAGCGTCTTCTATACGATAGATTCTGGGAGTATCTTCGTTAGGTACTTCATAACCTGGAACGCGCTGGTTTTGGGAACTGGGTTTGTATTCAAGTAATGGGATTGTCATGATTTTGTCAGTTGAGAGTACTGAGTTGTGAGTTATGAGTGCTGAGTGCTGAGTGCTGAGTACTGAGTGCTGAGTGAGTTAAGAAGTTTTTCTTCCCTGCTCCCCTGCTCCCCTGCTCCTCTGCTCCTCTACTGTTGCCTCAAGTGGTTTTAACACCAGGAATGTAACGATAAGGGAGGGCTACGGCTGTGGGTTTAACCGTGGGTTGGGGGGTTTCCTCGTCGCGGCTGGTGTCGGGGATTTGGATATCTTTGATTTGTGAGGTAACGGAAGCGATGGTGCGCTGATAGTTCCGTTCTGGGGTGATGATATTTCCTGCTAGGGCCATGAAGTTGGCGGGGATGGCGCGGCGGATATCGTCTTTTGTTAAAGTGCCAGAAGTACGGGCGGTGTAGAAAGAACGTCCACCTAAGTAAATCATGGTTTGGCGATCGCGCCAGTAGGAATTGTAGCGGGGGTTAACTAGGTTAAAGGGTCTATCTTTAAACCGACGGCGTTGGTAAGGGACGATATCATCGCCAAAGTTCTCTAGATACTCTTCGCTATCTAATAAAGCATCAATAAAACCGTGTAATCCCTTAGTCGCAATCACAATTGACCAAGCAATTTCTTCGTCTTTGTTATAAGCTGCACGTCCTAAAAACCGCTTTAAGGTGATGTCAACTAAGCGGTAGTTAGAATTCAGTTCAGCTACTTGGGTACGGTAAACTTCTGACTTACCCAATCCCCGAATCAAATCACGGACGTTAATTGCCCGATTCCGCAATTGAGATTCTAAAAAGCTTTGGCGATTGCTAGCGATAATCAAATGTTCACTAAAAATTTGCCGATACGCTGCCCAAATAATTTCATCAACATCGGTATTATCGATAGCAGCAGACAGGCGATAAATAGTTGGGGTATCTTCGTTGGGTACTTCATAACCTTCTACACGTTGGTTTTGTGAAGATGGTGTATATTCCAACAATGGTATTGACATTTTTACTTCTACCTTTTTTTATGAAACTCAATTCAAACTATGAGTTTAGTGCTGAGTTATGAGTGCTGAGTTATGAGTGGCAATTCTCACTAACTACTGATAACTCTGGCTGATGAGTAGAAATTCTTACTCAGCACTTTTCATTTTGAGCCAATAGGATGCGGGCGCGGACTGCTGTTTCGGCATCAGTCACCAGCATTTCTTTGAGTCTAGTATGGATGGGTTGTTGTAAATCAGGTATATTGGCTAGGGTTTGTAAACCGACGATCGCTGCATAACGAATCGACCATTCGGTATCTTCAGAAATAAACAGCAGTGTTTCCAAAGCTTTTTTTGGTGCTGTTTGGCTTTCAGGCATATCTAGTTTGTGCCAATGTAAGCTACCTAAGCCTTTAGCCGCCGCCCGGCGCACACTGGGAGCAAAATCATTCGCAGCAGCATCAATTAATACACCTAAAGCACGGGGATCAGCGATCGCTGCCAGAGTGCGAATCGAATAAGCCCGTGCGCCATAGTTGTAATCATCTATTTGAGCTAGCAACTGTGGGACGGCTACTTCTCCTAAATTCACCAAAGCAGCAGAGGCGATAGCAGCTGCGGCTGGGTTGTTATAACCAAATACGGCTATTAAGGTAGGAATCGCGGCTGGATCTTGAGTTGCTGCTAATTTTTGTACTGCTGTGATCATTTTTTCTGGTGTGTCTGCCAGATCAACGCCACGAATTAGTTCGTTAGTCATTTGTCAAAAAGTCCATAGTCAACCCTGCGGGTTTGGCAGTTCGGAATCGACGGAAACCGCCAGGACTCCAACTGCCTCAAAGTCAACAGTCAATAGTCAAGTACATTGAACTATGGACTATGGACTATTGACCATTGACCATTGACTACAATAATGAATCCATCAGGTTCATCACTCGGATTGCTGCGTCAGATAGAGATAGAACATCTGATTTTTCCGGAATCTGATGTTCTAACAATCCTTTCAGGGAAATGAGCTTAAAGCTATTTTCCGCTTTGCACTGAGCGATCGCTTCTGCTGCTGCTAAATAGCCAATTGCTCCTAAATCTCCCAAAGCGACACGACGCAGGTTGAGGTCGTTACCTCCTAACACTTTCACTAGTAGCTCTCCATACATAGCTTCTTGTGTCAGTTGGTACATTGCTCTAGCTGCGGCACACTGTACTCTGGGGACTGGATGCTCTAGGAATGGCTGAATTAGCACAATAGCTTCAGTGGCATTAATTGCACCTAAAGCTTCTAATACTGCTTCGTAGGGTTGAACGAGGTGGGGACGGCCTAGTACTTGCACGGCCTGGGCTACACCCCCATCTAGCAATTTCATCAGCGCTGGTGCTGCTGTGCGATCTGGGAGCATGGTTAGAGATTGGGCTGCTGCTTCACGCACGTAAAAGTCGTCACATTCCAAGCATTTAATTAAGCCTGGTACGGCGCGACTATCGCCTAATTTCCCTAATGCTCTGGCTGCATTGCGTCTTAGGGGATAACCACCAAGTTCTGTTCTGTCGGCTTCATCCTCTAGGGCAACAATTAAGCCATCTACAGCCGCGCTTGCTTTAATTCTGTACTTACCCAACCACCAAGCAGCATAGTAGCGGAGACTTAAATCTGATGATTGCAGGTTAGCGATCGCTAGTTCTGGCGTTAGCTGTGGCTCATTTGCTGATGGAAATTCTTCCTGACTGGGTTCTATCATTGTCAAGGCTTGATTATGCCTCTGAGGAAGTCAATTGTTCAATTTTGACTATTTTGCCACCCAGACGAGTGATTCGCTGATATTCTTCATTCAATCGGCTGTATGGCACTGTAATAAATACACTACCACTGTTACGAATGTTGTATTTGTTTTTGTCGGTTTCTGAGTTTTGCCGCAAGCCTACGACTTCGTACCGAAATACTCGGCTAGCAGAAGAAGAAACGCTACTTGAACCAAGTGTGGTTTGACCGAACATTGCTTCCCTATCTCCTGTTGTTGTGAGTTTTATCGCACCTTATGCAGCAGTGACGCTAACGATTTTGCCACCTTGCTTGTGAATTTGTTGGATTTTGTCAGAAAGGCGCTCGTAAGGTACTATGAACACCGTGCTGCTGCGGCGGATGCTGGGATAACCAGGGCCACGGATACCAGTTACTTCGAGACGATAAACGCGATCACCTTCACCAACCGCATTCCCCAAGCTTTTCTTCGGTGCTACATCTGATGAAGCCCGGAAACTCCAGTTATCGTTTGTGCCAGATGGCCCAACAATTGTGGAAGCTTTGTTGCTAGCCAACTCTCTTGCCAATCTAGATTTCTTACCTTCTACTTGGGCGCGATCGCTGTTAGCATAACCACGGTACAAACGGAATATCCGGTTGAAACCTACAGTTTTTTGTCCTGGTTGAGTTGCAAAACCACGATAGTAAGGTACGATGTTGTCGCCGAAATTATTTTGATACTCCAAAGAATCTATGTAGGAGTCGATTTCTGCGTCGTAACCTTTAGTTTGGTACAAGTCTAAGTGGTAAGCCACTTCTGACTCGTCGTAAGGAGCGCGACCCAACAAGTGTTTGTAGTTGAGTTCAATTAGCCGAGTTTGGAAGCTATTGTAGAAAAATTTCTTTTTGTAGAGTTCTGATTTAGCAAGGCTACGGACAAATTCCCTCACTGTCAAGTTACCATCTCTCAATAGAGATTCTGTACTAATGAGGCGGTCAGATGCCAGTATGTAGTCATTGCCTAAAACGTGCCGATAAACGGCGCGAATTACTGCTTCTACGTCTTCTCGGCTAGCGTTGGGGCGCAGTTCTACTTTAGGTGCGTTGCTAAAAGGCTCTGTTCCCAGCCTCGATGCTGCTGCTGTAATTGCCATTTTTATTTCCCCTTATCTTGTTGTTGGTTATGATGACCAACTACTTGCTGAATAAAGCTTTTATTTATGCCCACATAAAAACTATGCCCGGAGTTAGATGCAACTGCTAGGTGAGGTAATAACTACATCCAGCATTTGTACCCATCTCCGGGCAAGAAGCTATCTAGCTGAGAGCGTTGATAGCGTAGTCAATGTAGGTGTTAGCTTCGTTAGCAGCTTGACCACTTAGACCGTGGTTAGCTTTGACGTACTTGAGAGCTTCTACATACCAGCTAGGGGACAACTCGAAAGAGCTGTTGATTTCAGCCAAACCAGCAATGAGGTATTCATCCAAGGGGCCTGTACCACCAGCAACTAAGCTATAGGTGATGATCCGTAGGTAGTGACCAACGTCACGAGCGCACTTGGACTTACCACGGCCGTCAGCAGCATATTGAGGTCCTGGTGTTTGGGTGGTGTAAGGGAATTTTTGGTAAACAGCTTGGGTTGCACCATCAATCAAGCGTTGAGCATTGGATGTCAAGGAACGAGCAGCTTCTAAGCTAGCAGCAGCGCGCTGATAACGACCGTTAACAGCTTGTAATTCTGTGTTGCCTAAAAAACGTCCTTGGGTATCAGCAGCTGCAATAGCTTCGGTAATGGGGGTCTTAACCATGATGTAAACTTCTCCTTGGTATTTCGTAATTTTTTACCTGATTATTTTAATTCTCAGGTGCTGGGCTTTTTTTAGATGCTATTAAGCAACAGCAGCAGCAGCGCGATCAAAGTAGCTAGCTACTTCAGAGATCAATTGGCTACAATCACCCTTGCTGATACCGTTGGGATCGTTAGCAATTGAGACAGCTGCTTCTTTGATTTTTTGAATGCCTACAGCTACGGAAGAACCAGGAGTACCCAGAGCTTGGTATGTTTCACGCAGTCCGTTCAATGCGCGATCGTCTAATACGCTGGAATCACCTGCTAAAATTGCGTATGTAACGTAACGCAAGATGATTTCCAAGTCGCGGAGACAAGCAGCCGCACGACGGTTGGTGTAAGCATTACCACCAGGAGCAATCAACTGGGGTTGTTCTTCAAACAATGCACGAGCGGCGTTGGTGACGATTGCAGAAGCATTGCTGGTGATGCGGTTAACAACATCCAAGCGCTTGTTACCGTCTCTTACAACATTTGCCAAAGCATCTAGTTGTTCGGTGCTGAGGAACTCGCCTCTGGCATCAGCTTGGGAAACAACCTTGGTAAATACGTCTAATGTCATGGACTCTAATCTCCTAATTCCTTAGTTGAGAGATGTCTGGATTAAAACTGGCTATGTTTTATTTATCCGGAACGGTTGATCACAGATTTTCGGTCAAACAGCTTCTCACTTTGGTCTCAAACTCCTTTGCCTCTACATGGGCAAAAAAAATTATGAGAATCTGGGGTGATTTTATGAGAAGTCAGCAAACGTTACGAACTGATTGCTTTGTTTAACTTTCGTCTGTCATTTACCCCTCCAGATTATGTTTATACAATGCTATAGATCCTTATTTTGTTACAAATTGTGAAGAAATAAGTTACAGGAATAAGAATGCCCTCAAATCCTTTACATACAAGGGCTATAACTAAGAAAATCGCCACTTATCCGCAACATAACTTTACAAATCCGAGTTCTCACAGGAAATATTATGAGCTTAATGTTTTTTTAAGATTCCTGGAAACGCATAAATCACAGTCTATTGACGTTGTACACCAGATTTTCCATCCGGAGAGTTTTTGTGAATAAACGTAAAATTAATTTTTCGCAATATTTCAGGGGATAGGGGATAGGGGACAAGGGGACAAGGGGACAAGGGGACAGTTTTTCCCCGATTGCCTCACTCAGCACTCAGCACTCAGCACTCCCTCACTCCCTCACTCCCTCCAAAGCGATCGCCACCCGTGAGCAAACTACTTGGTCGGTTTCTTTGGCGATCGCTTGTTGTAATGCGGCTTGAGCTGCTGGTGTGGCTATATCTTGCAACGAAACAGCTGCTGTGTAACGTAAACCCCAATCTTCAGGTGTTGTTAAAGCCCAAATCAGCTTTTCTTGGACTTGGTGAAGCACTGTTGGGTCATTTAGCTTGCAGGCGATGCGTCCTAAACCCCGTGCGGCGATGCGGCGGACATTTCCCTGACAATGATTTGCTACATTTGTACCGACAACTTCTACTAACAAATCAAGTGCTTCTGGATGAGCAATTTCTGCTAAAGCTTGAATGATGTATGCTTGTAAACCTTGGTCTCCAGAGTTGGCATAGGCGGTAATTAATGGCTGGACTGAGACAGAGCCTAATTTGATTAATGCTTTTACTGCCGCAGATCTAACACTGGGATGATGATGATTAATTGCTTGAATTAAAGTATTAATAATTGTTAATTCTTGTGTACTATCAACAACTAAAAGATTAATTGCGGCGATCGCTTCTTCGGGAGTTGCCCCATAATTGATTTGGGAAATTAATTTTTCGGTGTTCATGATTTGTAATTCGTAATTTCAGAAAGCTGCTTTCTTAGTTAGCGCTAAAATGATACCTTGCTTCAGAGGTTGTTTTAAAAGTGGTTAGTTGTGTTTTTAATAACCGAGTGATCCCCCCTAACCCCCCTTTTTAAGGGCAGGGCTGTTTCATTCCCTAAAACAGGTAAAATAGCAAGAGTTGTGGGGAAAAAATATGGGTGCAGAGCTGATAGAACAATTAAAGCAAGTGGAAGATTTTAGAACGACTGATGGACGAAGACATCCACTGTGGCTAGTGTTGCTGTTTGTCATAATGGGAACAATGAATGGATATGTTGGGTATCGTGAGTGGGGAGATTTTGTTAAAAGGCATAGACGGGTATTAATAGAAAAATTTGGCATTCAAAAACATGGGGTTCCCTCATATTCAACAATTCGACGTGTAGTCATGGGAGTGAATTTTGATAAACTGACAGAAAAATTTAATGAATGGGCGAAAAATTATGTGGATTTAGAAGTATCAGAATGGTGTGCAGTAGATGGTAAAAGTATTAAGGGTACAGTGGAGAACTATAGTTCATCTCATCAGAATTTTGTGAGCATAGTATCAGTATTTGCTGGCAAGAAAGGGCTAGTTGTGGGGATGAAGAAATTTGATAACCAACTCAAAAGCGAAATACAAGTTGTCCAGGAGCTAGTCACAGCATTGGATATAGAAGATATTATCTTGAGCTTTGATTCCTTACATTGCCAAAAAAAACTTGCAAAATAATTATTGAAGGTGGTAACGATTACGTTATTGCTGTGAAAGATAATCAACCAAAACTACATCGACATATTCAACAGATTGCCGCTACCAGAAAACCAACTTCTCGGATAATTGAGACAGAAAAGACTAGAGATAGATTAACAACTCGTACTGTCGAAGTTTTCCATGATGTCAATGGAATTGACCCAGAATGGACGGGAATACAATCTTTAATTAGGGTCGAAAGAATTGGCACAAGAAAGGATAAGAAATATCATGAGATTGTTTGTTATATTAGCAGCTTGATTTGTACAGCGAAGGAATTTGCCATCGGTATTCGCGGTCATTGGGGTATCGAAAATTGCCTCCATTGGGTGAAAGATGTTGTTTTCAAAGAAGATAATTCGACGATCCGTATGGGCAATGCTCCCGCAAATCTCTCCATATTGAGAGCAATCGCTCTCAATATACTTCGCCGAAATGGTCATACTTCCATCACAATTGCCCAAAGATTTATCTCTCATGATATTGACAAACTCCTTCACCTTGTGGAATGAAACAGCCCTGCTTTTTAAGGGGGATTTAGGGGGATCTAAAAGTATTTGATACATTGCTAGGGACTTTTAAAACATCCTCTCAGACAGTATCAGAAGATAGTAAATTCACAAGAGTAATAATTTGTTGTGATTGTCTTTCTGACTTGCGATAAGTCAACCAAATTTGGTTGGTAACGGCTTTTGTGGGTTGCAACACTAAATTTAACCTACCTGCGGCAATCCACTCACGACACAGATAATCTGGTAAAACACTATAGCCTAAACCATAAGCGATCGCTGCACGAATACTCCGCAAATCGGGAATCACAAATTGAGGATTCACATCCAAGCGCCAACCAAATACTACTCTCCAAAATCTGCGGATAATTGGTAGGTCATCACTATAAGCAATCCAAGGTTGCTGAATCAGCCAAGCTGCTAAGGATGATAAATCAGACTGAACTACATCTTGAGTAATAGGAATTTTCTCATTTGGCGGCCCCACTAGCCAAAAGCTCTCTTCAAAAATTAGTTGATATTCTAATTCTGATTTGGCAATCTTTTGCGTAGCAATTACGCCATCTAATTGATTGTTTAAAAGTTGTGCAATTAAATCTTGAGCTAAACCAAATTTAATAGAAAATAATGTATCTTTAGGTTTCAAATAGCTTAAAATCTGTTCAGCAAAAAATTCTTGGGGTGTTCCCAGGCGAATCAAAAGAGAGGCATTTTCTAAACCAGCATTTGTAGACACAGATTCTAAAGCTTCAATCGCTGAAGCAATGCGATTATATAGTCGCTTACCCGCCTCTGTAGGCAACATTCGCCTGGGCATACGTTGAAAAAGTGGTGCGCCTAAAGCCGATTCTAAAGCCGTAATGTGTTGACTCACCGCAGGTTGTGTCAGATGTAATACTTGTGCCGCACCTGATACAGTTCCCACTCGGTAAACTTCGATAAAGCTGCGATACCACTCAAAACTAACCATAAATATATTTATAGTAAGACCCAATTTTTATAATTTGTATTCTAGACAAGTTGCTTTTAGGATGGAAATAAGAGAAATCGGTAATGCCTCAAACCTGTTAATTATTTAGATGTGGAGAAAATTTTATGTCTGCAAAAGTCTTGATTGTGTTAACAAGTCACGACCAACTTGGCAATACAGGTAACGCTACTGGCTTTTATTTAGCTGAAGTTAGTCATCCAGTTGACGTATTTAATCGTGCAGGGTTTACTGTTAGTTATGTCAGTCCCAAGGGTGGTAAAGCGCCGATGATTGGTGTCGATCTAAACGATCCCATTAATCAAGCATTTCTAGACAATCCTGAAAATGTCGCTCAAGTAGAAAATACACTCCGTCCAGAGCAAATTGATCCTGCCCAATTTGACGCTATTTTTTATGCAGGTGGACACGGGACAATGTGGGACTTCCCCAACAATCAAGATATTGCCAAGATTGCCGCTACCATTTATGAGCAAGGGGGTGTGATTGGTGCTGTCTGTCATGGGCCAGCAGGCTTAGTCAATTTGAAGTTGTCTGACGGCACATATCTAGTAGCAGGTAAAAAGATTTCTTGCTTCACAGATGCAGAAGAAGAAGCCGTGGGATTATCTGAAATTGTGCCATTTTTACTAGCGCCAAAATTAATTGAACAAGGTGCAACCCATACTAAGGTAGCAAACTTTCAAAAGCACGTAGTTGTGAGCGATCGCTTAGTAACAGGACAAAATCCTGCATCCGCTACCGGGGTTGCAGAACAAATGGTGCAGTTACTCACATCAGTAGCCGTGTGAAGATGGCACAACACTGATGAAGAAGATACTTTGTAGTAGTGATAAAATTTCGGGCATGGGCTGATTGTAGCTTTTGAGTTGTCGTTGTGAGAGACAATAACTCTACTACGAAACGCCCTACCTCTTCATGCTCTTATTTTGGCAACGGTATTGGATAACATGAGACAAATATCCCACCCACGACGCACCCGCATCCTGCCACCATCCCCCATAGCGCCATCTGAAAAAAATTACCGCACTGAACAACGCGATGCCCTAGCTACAAGGTGTCGTGCTATTTTCGAGGGTTTGCGTCCGCAACTCCGAGAAGCCCATAACAACTGGCATATTGCCATCGATCCCGATACAGAAGAGTATCTCCTCGACCCCACACTCTCAGGAATAACGCAAAAAATCCGCTCGGTCTACGGCAACACTAGCGAGGTAAAACTAACAATCTTCCGGCTTAACGACACAGGAACCTGTGGCAGATTATGGGTGTAGGTTCGTTTGGAGATAACGGCGAGCTGTACTTTTTTTTCTATATTGATTATTTATACACATCAAAGAAAAAATTATCTGCAACTTTCTTAACACTAGCTAAAATTAATGTAAAAAATTACTCGTTATTATACTAAGTCTGTTACCCTTGCATGGGAGTTATCCACAAAGTTTTTGAGTTGAATTTCCGATTGATCTGGATGTAGCAAATTAGTGAATCATCTCTAAAGTTCCAGTTATCCACTGGAAAAATTTGTCACAAGTATGATGACTCTCGCGCCGCAGATCACTAAACTGACATACTGACGAATCTGGCAAAAATATTTTGTAATGGAGTTTGGTATGACTTTAGCAAGCCCTCCACAAATAAAGCCTTTAACAGATGAAGAATTGCAGAAAATTAACGCCTACTGGCGTGCAGCTAATTATCTGTCAGTTGGGCAAATATATTTATTAGACAATCCCCTATTGAGAGAACCACTGAAAATAGAAGACGTTAAACCTCGTCTCCTGGGACACTGGGGAACCACGCCGGGATTGAACTTAATTTATACTCATCTCAACCGCATCATTAAAAAGTATGATTTAGACATGATCTATATCGCCGGGCCTGGTCATGGAGGGCCTGGATTAGTTGCCAATACTTATCTAGAAGGTACATACAGTGAGTATTACCCTAACATTTCTCAAGATGTTGAGGGGATGCAGAAACTATTTAAACAATTTTCCTTTCCTGGTGGTATTCCTAGCCACGTTGCCCCGGAAACTCCCGGTTCGATTCATGAAGGTGGGGAACTGGGTTATGCTCTAGTTCATGCCTTTGGTGCAGCTTTTGATAACCCCGACTTAATTGTGGCTACTGTTGTGGGTGATGGGGAAGCGGAGACGGGTGCTTTAGCTACTAGTTGGCATTCCAACAAATTCCTTAACCCAGTGAATGATGGGGCGGTGTTGCCTATCTTGCACCTGAATGGGTATAAAATTGCTAATCCTACAGTGCTAGCACGGATTAGCCATGAAGAATTAGAGAGTCTGTTTATCGGCTATGGCTATAGACCTTACTTTGTTGAAGGTGCTGATCCGGCAATTGTCCATCAGCAGATGGCAGCAACTTTGGATACCGTGATTGCGGAAATTCAGAGTATCCAGAGAGAAGCCCGTGTGCATGGATTTACTCAGCGTCCCCAATGGCCGATGATTATTTTGAGAACTCCTAAAGGGTGGACAGGGCCAAAAGAAGTTGATGGCAAGAAAACAGAAGATTATTGGCGATCGCACCAAGTCCCCTTTGGTAACATCAGTGGTAAACCAGAACACCTAAAATTATTGGAAGATTGGCTAAAAAGTTACAAACCAGAAGAACTGTTTGATGCCAACGGTAAGTTGATACCTCAACTAGCAGAACTTGCTCCACAAGGACATCGCCGCATGGGTGACAATCCCCACGCCAACGGTGGTATCTTGTTACGTGACTTGAAAATGCCAGACTTTCAAGATTATGCGATCGCAGTTCCCCAACCAGGTAGAGTTACAGCTGAAGCGACCCAAGTCACCGGACAATTCTTGCGGGATGTCATGGAACGCAACCTAGACAGTCGTAACTTCCGCATCTTTGGCCCCGACGAAACCGCATCAAATCGCATCAGTGGAGTCTTAGAAGTCACAGATAGAACTTGGGTAGCCCAAACTCTTCCAGAAGATGACCACCTTGACCCCAGTGGACGAGTTATGGAAATCCTCAGCGAAACCTGTTGTCAAGGATGGTTAGAAGGATATCTGCTTACAGGTCGGCACGGTTTTTTCTCCTGCTACGAAGCATTTATTCACATCATTGATTCAATGTTCAACCAGCACGCCAAATGGTTGAAAACTACCCGCCACATCCCTTGGCGTAGACCAATTGCTTCTCTAAATTATTTACTCACTTCCCACGTTTGGCGACAAGATCATAACGGTTTCTCCCACCAAGACCCCGGTTTCATCGATCATGTCATCAACAAAAAAGCCGAAATTATTCGAGTGTATCTTCCCCCAGATGCCAATACCCTGTTATCAGTTACAGACCATTGTTTAAGAAGTCGGCAATACGTCAATGTCATCGTTGCAGGTAAACAACCCGCACTACAATACCTCGACATGGAAGCAGCAATTAAACACTGTACCAAAGGTATTGGTATTTGGAAATGGGCTAGTAACGACCAAGGTGGTGATCCGGATGTAGTCATGGCTTGTGCGGGAGATGTTCCCACCTTAGAAACCTTAGCCGCCGTTGATATTCTACGTCGTCATTTCCCTGACTTAAAAGTGCGGGTAGTCAACGTTGTCGATTTAATGACACTACAACCAAAAACCGAACATCCCCACGGTTTAAGTTCCAAAGACTTCGACACAATTTTCACCACCGATAAGCCCATCATCTTTGCCTTTCATGGCTATCCTTGGCTAATCCATCGCCTCACCTATCGCCACACCAACCACAATAACCTCCATGTACGCGGTTACAAGGAAGAAGGCACTACCACCACCCCCTTTGATATGGTTGTGCTTAATGATCTCGATCGCTTCCACTTAGTCATGGACGTAATCGATCGCGTCCCCAAACTAGGTTACAAAGCCGCCTATGTCAAGCAACAACTGCAAGACAAACTCATCGAACACAAACACTACATTGCTAAATATGGCGAAGATATGCCAGAAATTAGTGACTGGCAGTGGCCTTATTGACCGAAGTTATTAGTTATTTAGTCCAGAAGCTGTAGGGGCGGGTTCACAAATAGACTTCTCCAGAAATTAATTCTGCGTTGCCCGAAATCCTTGTAGAGACGTTGCAGTGCAACGTCTCTACACTCATTTTCGGAGATGTCTAATATGTTTCCATCATTCACGAATATCTCATGAACCCGCCCCTACCGTTTTTTGATAAATGCAGGGGAAACCTATTACCAGTCTTTAAAACTGGAAAAACCTCCGCGCCCCTCTGGGTTTACGCTATACCAGGGGAGAGGATTTGGCAACTTTGGCAATAGCATCAACTGCAAAATCGATATCAGCCCGTGAAACATCTAAATGAGTAACAGCTCGAATAGAATCACCAACAGCTCCCATTTTGACACCTTGCTCTTGTAACAAATTGAGAAACATGGCGTTGTCAATTCCTAGTCGAGAAATATCAAAGAACACAATGTTTGTCTCAGGTTTGGTGTCTCGAACTGTAATGCCAGCGATCGCACTCAGTCCTTGAGCCAGATAAGTGGCGTTGTCGTGGTCTTCTTGCAGACGTTCAACATGATGATCAAGTGCATAGAGACAACCTGCTGCAACTATCCCCGCTTGACGCATTGCCCCACCAAAAATGTGTTTGTAGCGACGTGCTTCAGCGATAAATTCCTTTGTACCCGCAAGAACCGCACCGATTGGTGCGCCTAGTCCTTTAGTAAAATCAATCCAGACAGAATCAACACAAGCGGCAAAATCCTTGGCTGTAGTTTGAGATGCAATCACGGCATTTAAAAGTCTTGCCCCGTCCATGTGGATGGCTAAACCTTTTTGCCGAGAGAACTCGCAAACCTCGCGTAGTTGATTGAGTTGCCAAACTGAACCTCCACCAAAATTGTGGGTTTGCTCAACACACAATAAGCGGGGAATTGCCGAGTAAAGATAAGGTGCTGTCGCTACTCTTGCCAGTGCTTGAGTTACAGCATCGACGGTAAAAATTCCTCTCTCACTGGCGATCGCTTCCATCAATACACCAGAAGTCATTGCTGCACCCCCCGACTCAGCCCGAATGATGTGTGCCATCTGTTCTACTAGCACCACGTCAGCAGGGCGAGTATGGGTCTTAATAGCGACAAAGTTGCAAATGGTTCCACAAGCGAAGAAAAGAGCAGCTTCTTTGCCTAGTAAATCTGCCACCCGTGCTTGTAATTGGTTAACGGTGGGATCTTCACCTTTTTGCTCATCTCCAACTTCCGCAGTGGCGATCGCCTGTCGCATGGCCTGTGTCGGCTTTGTTTCAGTATCGCTTGTCAGCAAAATCATCGGCACTCCTAGAAGGGCTGGTATTGGGGATTGGGGATTGGGTTAAAAGAATAGCCAATAGGGTGTGTTAGGCGCAGATTTTCGAGATGATTTGTCACAGAGTAACTATCTTAGCGCCTAACGCACCGCCATATAATCTGGGGCTGGTAATGGGTAATGGGTTAAAAGAATAGCCAGTAATATAACGCAGCACCATGTGATACCATTTCACTTTAATAATGATACAAATACGTGAGTCCGTCAGTCCGTCAGGGATTGTAAATCCCTGTCTCATAGCTAAAGTCCTCTCAAGAGGACTGAATATCAGAGTCCATTTTAATGGACTTAAGCTATGAGACCACCGTTTTAACGGTGGGCGGACAATACCCAACGAGTAAGCTATATGTATCAGGATTTTTGTGAATTGGTATAAGTACCTAAACAAAATTAATTACACATATCGTCTTCCTGTAACCTGTAACCTGTTCCCTCTCTTCACAAATGAATTTAATTTTGTGCGACTACTTAATATGGTGCGTTACGGCTAATTATGATTGTCTGCTTATTTCAAATCCTTTCATAGCCGTAACACACGCTACTGAATATTTACTTTATCAATGGTCTCTTGTTATCTAGTTCTAATCGCATCCAGAACTTTGGCTGATTGTTCTCCTACAAAAGTATTATTCAGCATTGTATGAGAATCATCTGTTGGGCCGACATCAGAATCTGGATGATAAATAATGATTCTTAAAGAGTTATCAATTGCCGAGAAGCTATGTAACTTGTTTTCTGGAAGACAGAAGACTGTTCCCTGCTCCATTTTGAATGTTCCTTCTTCTACCTGACAGGTTCCACTACCCTCAGCCACCAGCCCAATCCGCAATGATGGATGAGTATGGGGAGTTTGCGATACACCTGGAGGAACGTAGAGGAAATTTAAGCAGGGTTCTCCTCGTCTTAAAGGATTAATCAGCACTGTTGAAGAACAACCATCAATATAATTCAATCGCCCTAATGGTTCAATTGGCCCTCCAATTGTGAACAGTCCAGTGTAGTTAAGTCGCGTTGCCACTAACACTTTTCCTATACCATCTAACGAAAAGTTTCCTGGGACTGCGGCAAAGCAGTTTTTTCGTAATAAAAACTCTCCGTTATTGCTGTTAAGGGTGACTTCGCCCTCAGAAACAAATAGAAAGTGTGTGTCATTTTCACTCTCATTAACTTTGATAGAATTGACCACCCAAAAAGCAGATGATGGATGACACGCCATTGTGTAATCCAGTTTTGTCGCCTCTAGGAATTGCTGACAGTAAAACTCTTGGTATCTCTCTATGGGAATGATAAATATTTCTGACTCAAGAGAAATGTTGCGGGCTTGTTTTTGGACTGGTGTTTCGGTCAGGTGCTGCATAATCTATCTGTGTTATTGGTATTGCTTACTTAAGTAGCTGAAAAAATTGATTTATTGCTGAATTAATATGAGGAAAACAAGCCTCAAACTATTACTGAGTCAAAGTTACAGCATTCTATTTTGGTTATTATTTTCTGAGAGTCATAGAAGATATAGTTTGCATATCCACCATTTTGTGAGAAAAATGTGTGAAGAACACAAGATTATCATAGTAAATTTACCTAAGTATTTATTTGAAGTTTAAATAAAGAATATATATACTTTTGCATTTGGTAGAATTTGCTGTTTTGTGTGCCGGGAATTTGTGAGAGGTGAAGATAAACTACACTTTATCAATCGATGTATAGTATTTTAAATATTGCAAAAATCGGGGTCGGAAACACAATTTTTGAGCAGGCGATCGCTCTCCTTTTACTCGTCAGTATCCCGATAGAGTGCGATCGCTCATTCTTTTGGCTGTTGCATCTCAAACAGCAAACACTTAGTACGCTCATTATTACTGTCAACGACAACTTTTTATCGTCAGCCGCTAACAAGTTTTAGCAAACACTAAATAAGGATTTTTAACCTAACTTTTTTTCATAAAAAAATATCCAAAATGTAGGGTGCGTCAGTGCCAGGAAACTAGGCATACCAAGAAATTATTCATGCTGACGCACCCTCCTAATTAGTGGACTAAGTCTTGAACTTGTATGTGTAAATATACTCAAAGCTAGATAAATGCTCGATATGATACATGAAAAGAGTTTCATCCACTTGATAGTTGTGGAAAACCTTAAAAGATACCTAGTAAATATCATTTAGCTAACTGAGACTGTCAGGATCAGAAGGTGAAGGGTCACAGGGAACTTGTTTTAAACTGGACTTTTCCCTTTTGTTTACCTTCCCATAACAGGAGGTTTAATTTTGACGAAGTTGAAAGTTGGCATCAATGGATTTGGTCGAATCGGGCGACTTGTGTTTCGCGCTGGCATTAATAACCCTAACATCGAGTTTGTGGGTATTAACGACTTAGTACCACCAGATAACCTGGCTTACCTATTAAAATACGATTCCACTCACGGTAAGTTAAAAACCAAGATTGAAGCCAGAGAAGACGGTATTGTCATTGATGGACGCTTTGTTCCTTGTGTGTCAGTCAGGAATCCAGCCGAATTACCTTGGGGAAAATTGGGTGCAGATTACGTTGTGGAATCGACGGGATTATTTACCGACCATGAAGGCGCATCTAAGCATCTGCAAGCAGGAGCCAAGCGCGTAGTCATTTCCGCACCGACTAAAGACCCGGAAAGAGTACGGACACTGTTAGTTGGTGTCAATCATGACCTATTTGACCCCAGCAAAGATTTGATTGTCTCTAATGCTAGCTGTACCACCAACTGTCTAGCACCGATCGCTAAAGTAATTAATGATAACTTTGGTTTAACTGAAGGGTTAATGACCACAGTTCACGCCATGACTGCTACCCAACCCACGGTAGACGGCCCCAGCAAAAAAGACTGGCGCGGTGGACGCGGTGCAGCCCAAAATATTATTCCTTCTTCCACAGGTGCAGCCAAAGCCGTCGCCCTAGTATTACCAGAGTTGAAGGGTAAGTTAACTGGTATGGCCTTCCGCGTCCCCACTCCGGATGTTTCCGTAGTGGATTTAACCTTCAAAACCGCCAAAGCCACCAGTTACAAAGAAATCTGTGCAGCAGTCAAGGAAGCCTCTGAAGGCAAACTTGCTGGCATCTTAGGTTACACCGATGAGGAAGTAGTTTCCACAGATTTTCAAGGCGATAGTCACTCCAGCATCTTCGACGCAGGCGCAGGCATCGAACTCAACGCCAACTTCTTCAAGGTAGTTGCTTGGTATGACAACGAGTGGGGCTACTCCAACCGTGTAGTTGACCTGATGTTGTCAATGGCACATCGAGAGCAACTGGCTACTGTTTAATTAGGTATTGGGTATTGAGTATTGGGTATTGGGTATTGGGTATTGGGTATTGGGGATTAGGTATTGGGTATTGGGTATTGGGTATTTGGAAAGAAGAGTATTGCCCAGTCCCCTATCCCCAGTCCCCAGTCCCCAGTCCCCAGTCCCCTATCCACAGTCCCCAGTCCCCAGTCCCCTGTTCCCTACCCCCTCCTCACTATGCGGCGAACAAAAATTATCTGTACTGTAGGCCCTGCTACTTCGGCTTTTGAAAGATTACAGGCATTAGTAGATGCTGGGATGAATGTAGCACGGTTGAATTTTTCTCACGGTGCTTATGATTTCCATGCACAAACGGCTCAGTATTTGCGGCAAATCAGCGCGGAACAGCAAAAGCCGATCGCTATTATGCAAGATTTGTGTGGGCCGAAAATCCGCTTGGGAACTCTACCACCGGAAGGTTTAATGGTAGAAGCTGGTAAGGAAGTCACTTTTGTGTTGCAGGAAAAGGGCAATACTTTAGATGAATTGCCTTTACCTCTGCCGACTTTGTTTGCAATGGTACGACCAGGGGAACCGATCTTAATTAATGATGGTCGGGTCAAGTTGATTGTCACCGATCGCGATGCCGATCGCATCCGTGCAGTCGCCAAAATTGGCGGAGTGATCTCGACTCGCAAGGGTGTGAACTTACCCGCAACTCGTCTCCCAGTCAGTTCCATTACCGAAAAAGACTTGCAGGATTTGCGGTTTGGGATTCAGTTGGGTGTAGATTGGGTGGCGGTATCATTTGTGCGATCGCCTTATGACTTAGAACCGGCTCAACGGATGATTGAAGCTGCTGGGGCAACGATTCGGGTGATTGCCAAAATTGAACGCCCAGAAGCAGTTGAGCAAATAGACTCTATCATCGAAGTCGCTGATGCGATTATGATTGCTCGTGGTGATTTGGGTGTAGAAATGCCTATCCACCAAGTTCCGTTAATTCAAAAAGACATCATTCGCCGTTGTAATCGGGCTGGCAAGCCAGTAATTACAGCAACTCAAATGCTAGAGTCGATGATTAGCGCCCCTGATCCCACCCGCGCGGAAGCTACCGATGTAGCTAATTCTATTCTTGATGGTACAGATGCCGTGATGCTATCTGGAGAAACGGCTGTGGGACAGTATCCTGTTGCCGCCGTCCAGATTATGCACGATATCGCCGTGACTACAGAAAAGTCTTTGCAAGAAGGTAGTAAACATTGCTGGACTCACGAAGCCGGTGGTCTAAGTGTCACCGAATCGGTAGCGGAAGCAGTCTGTCGTATCGCCTACGAAACAGGCGCGCGCGCCATTCTTTGCAACACCACATCGGGAAGTACAGCGAAAATGGTGTCTAAATATCGTCCTAGTGCGCCGATTTTTGCTTTAACTCCTGATGAAACCGCCTACAACCAGCTAGCCCTTTCTTGGGGTGTGGAACCATTACTGACACCACCAGCCCACCAGGCGGAGGAAATGTTTATCAATGTGATGAACACTGTCGTCAGAACTGGTTTGGTGCATGAAGGTGACAAGGTAGTTATTACTTCTGGTGTCCCAATTGGTAAATCAGGCACAACTAGTTTAATTAAAGTGCATTCTATTGGACAACCGATCGCCGCCTAACACCCTTAGAATAAGGCTGAGGATCTTGTTAGTCAGCCAAAGTGGGCAATGATTAAGAAAAATTGCCAAAATCAGAATTGTATGGAACAAAAATGGGTGTGCAGAAGAGGGGATAGGGTAAATCCTACATAAACAAAATTCACGGAGTATTTATGGCTAAAAATTTACTAGAACAATTGCGGACAATGACCGTTGTGGTTGCAGATACAGGCGATATTCAAGCAATTGAGAAGTTTACACCCCAAGATGCTACCACTAATCCCTCACTGATTACGGCAGCAGCGAAAATGCCAGAATATCAGGAAATTGTTGACCAAACCTTACTCCAAGCGAAAAAAGACGCGGGTGCAGGTGCAAGCCAAGCCCAAATCGTTTCCCTCGCTTTTGACCGTTTAGCAGTCGCCTTTGGCTTAAAGATTTTACAAATTATCCCTGGTCGTGTTTCCACAGAGGTTGATGCTCGCTTATCTTACGACACCGAAGCAACTATTACCAAAGCACGGGAATTAATTGCTCAATATGAAGCGACTGGACTATCTCGCAACCGGATTTTGATTAAAATTGCTTCCACTTGGGAAGGAATCAAAGCGGCAGAAATTCTAGAGAAAGAAGGTATTCATTGTAACTTAACACTGTTGTTCGGTTTACATCAGGCGATCGCTTGTGCGGAAGCTGGTGTCACCTTGATTTCCCCCTTTGTCGGTCGGATTCTCGACTGGTACAAAAAGGAAACCGGACGCGATAGCTACCCCTCGGCGGAAGACCCTGGTGTATTGTCTGTCACCACCATCTATAACTACTACAAAAAATTCGGCTACAAAACCGAAGTCATGGGAGCTAGCTTCCGTAATATTGGGGAAATTACTGAACTTGCAGGTAGCGATTTATTAACAATTTCTCCCTCATTATTGGGTGAATTGCAAGCCACCATTGGCGAACTACCCCGCAAACTCGACCCAGCCAAAGCCGCTAATGCTGATATTACCAAGATAGCGATCGATAAAGCCACCTTCGACAAAATGCACACCGAAGACCGCATGGCCTATGACAAACTAGACGAAGGGATCAAAGGCTTTACCAAAGCGTTGGAAGAGTTGGAAGCACTACTAGCCGCAAGACTAACCAAGTTAGAAGGTGAAGTAGTAGCTAGCCATTAGTTACATACCCAACTTTTAGAAGGATACATCCAGCAATTTAGGGATTATACCTCACACACCAAGACTATTCCCTATCCCGATATATGTAGAGACGTTGCACTGCAACGTCTCTACTACACGGTAATTATTCATTCGTAATTCATTATTAAATTACGAATTAAGAATTCTTAATACCGTCGCCATTCATACTGCAACTGTCCATGTCGATTATGTATCAGTTCCCACTGTCCATGACGATAGGGCTGTCCATAACCGTAATAACGCCCGTGACGATAGCGTCGTCTATGGTAGTGATGACGATAATAGTTCCGATGTCTGTAATAGTGTCCTCGATTACGTCTATATCTACGATAATGTCGTCGATACCGTCGGTGAGCTAATAATAACTCTTGGTCTTTCCCTGGTACTAAATTTGTTTCTGTCTCAACACTCTGCTCATTGAGAACGTTATTCTGGGTAATGTCTTTAGCTTGTACTAAAACAGGTGGATAGATGAAAGCTAATAACAGAATCACGACCGAGGATAGCTTCTGGAAACGTTTCACGTCTTGGCTTCTCCTAGAAAATCGGTAATAAGTTTATTTAATAGCTAAAATTTGCAGACTTTACCGTCCAAAATTCACAAACCCAATTGGCGTAAAAGTAATGAAAGTACTAATACTAAATGCTGGTTCCAGCAGCCAAAAGAGTTGCTTATATGAAATCCCCGATGATGCGATCCCCACTGAAGCACCCGAACCCTTGTGGGAAGGGAAAGTTAACTGGACTCAAGACAGGGGTGTAGCGGAAATTGAGGTGAAGACTGCTACAGGTGCAACGTTGCATGAATCTATCTATGGCGACTCCCGACAAGCACACGTCGTCTATATGCTCTATACTCTCAGTCGGGGTGCGACCAAGGTAATTGGTCAATTATCGGAAATTGATGTGGTGGGACATCGAGTGGTACATGGCGGGCAAAATTACCGCCATAGTGTGATTATCACTGAAGAAGTGAAAAAAGCGATCGCTCGTCTCTCCAACCTTGCACCAGCACATAATCCCGCCGCTTTGGAAGGGATAGCAGCGATTGAGAAAAGTTTAGGTGAAGTTCCTCAAATCGCAGTCTTTGACACTGGCTTTCACTCCACCTTACCCGATGCAGCCGCCATCTATCCCGGCCCCTATGAATGGGTAGAACAAGGTATTCGCCGCTACGGTTTTCATGGTATCAGTCATCAATACTGTTCCACCCGTGCAGCTCAACTTTTGGGTCAAGATTTAGCATCTCTACGCATTATTACCTGTCATTTAGGTAATGGCTGTTCCTTAGCCGCCATTAAAAATGGTCGCAGTATCGATACAACAATGGGTTTCACACCTTTGGATGGGTTGATGATGGGTAGTCGTTCCGGTTCCCTCGACCCAGGAATTATCGTATATTTATTACGACAAGCTGATTACTCAGCAGAAAGACTCGATTACGTGTTAAACAAAGCTTCCGGCTTAAGGGGAATCTCCGGTGTATCCAGTGATTTACCCCAGGTGATAGAAGCCATTACCCAAGGTAACTATCGCGCCCAACTAGCTTGGGATATCTACGTCCATCATCTGCGTTCTGGTATTGGTTCCATGCTAGCAAGTTTGGGCGGGCTGGATGTGTTAGTATTCACCGCAGGCATAGGTGAAAAATCCGCCGGTATTCGTCAAGCCGCCTGTGAAGCCTTTGGTTTTATGGGATTAAAACTAGACCCAGAGAAGAATCAACACCAGCCTGTTGATCAAGATATTGCCACTGCTGATTCTACAGTACGAGTGTTGGTAATTCATACTCAGGAAGATTGGGCGATCGCTCAACAATGTTGGCATCTATTACAAAGATGAGAATTGCTCATCCAGACGATACATAACGGACAATTAATTTGCCTACCTGTCGCCAGAAAAAACCCAAACAGCTTTTAGCAACTACAGGTGTAATTGATGGGACAAATGGTAACAATATAGCATTAATATTTATCATCCCTTGGCTAATACTCCAAGTTATGAAAAATATGATGGGAATAATGCAAGTTATTCCCCACGATAACCAATTGAGATATTTGTAGCTGATATCAGTACGTTTTTGTAGCTGACCAAGTAGTAAATTACGACTCAAGGCAATTGCTATGGTTATCCCTAGTCCAAGGAAAATAAAAAATATGATTTTATTTTCTAGATAAGGTACTTTTAA
Source organism: Nostoc sp. TCL26-01 (assembly GCF_013393945.1). Lineage (NCBI taxonomy): Bacteria > Bacillati > Cyanobacteriota > Cyanophyceae > Nostocales > Nostocaceae > Nostoc > Nostoc sp. TCL26-01. The sequence continues at coordinate 6,504,028 of NZ_CP040297.1, read as the reverse complement.
TGAGTAGAGATTCCAGGCGTAAAAATAACCAGTAACTAGTGAAGATAGTTCCCAAACCAATAGGTTTAATCTGTTTCTCAAAGAATTTAATATTTGTTCACTGAGCCAATAGTGAGCAGCAATAATTTTCCGAGAATCTGAATTATTAGCAATAAAATCTCTTTGAATTTTGTGTATTATATCACCATGAAACAACACAACGCTTTGCAAAATGCAATCTTGCCCATAATCATCAGTAGATTTACTTGGCTCTTGCTGATAGTAAGAATTAAACGTGAAACCAGGCTGTAAAGTTGTTTGATTTTCCGAAGATTTACTCCAAAAAACTCGGAGAATATTGACTACAAAAATAGCATAAGACTGAGTTCTGTCTTTTTTTCCTTCTGTAGTCGCCACAAAATCATCACTAAAGCAAAGACAGTACCAAAGCGGAACTAATAGCTTTAATGGGATATCCAGAATATTTCCTGTATCTTTAGCTTTTTGAATCTGTTCTACTACTTGCTGATTTAGATAAAAACTATACTGATTTTGCTCAACCTTCAAGTCAAAACTATCACCTTGAGGTATCTGCAAAGATACAGCAAGTTCGGTAGCAGCAAGGCTATATTTCTGAAGTTTATCGTTTGCCATTGATAGATAAATTTGCCAGACTCCGGACAAAATTAATCATAAAATCTAGCACACCCCGCCATTGTTTCTCACCAGCAACTACGCCTTCATTGTGAACTTGGAGAATGAAACTTTTTGTTTCTTCTGGTAAATTAAACAGTTCTTTATGATATCTAGTAATAATATCCCCGTCTAATTGCATCACCGTTTGTGCATAGATAGTGTCAGTCCTTACACTTGTCACATCTCCGCCGTCAAGGGCAGCTTTTAATTCAGCAATCTTTCGCAAACTGCGGACAAATTTTTGATTGTTCAAAATTGCTTGCACTTCTTGACGATTTTCTTCCCATACTTGTTGCCAATTACCATCTCGATTTTCTCGATTTGCTTCATCTACAACAGGAGTAGGCGGAGGTAAAATTGGTTCTCCTAATTCTACATATCGAGGATCTGATTCGACTATATTGCCTTGTTTGATTTCTTTTAAGAATTCTAGTCGCTTTTGATATCTGGCGACTTTCGCATTTTGCAAGCTCTCATTTTCAATGAGAATATAAAAATACTCTCTTTCTAGTTGTGCAAATAACTTTTTATAACGCTCTCTCAACTCTTGTGCTTGTGACCCTTCATCGGGAATTCCTTTAACATTAAAGTAGTCTTTATCATGTATAGAATATATTTCTTGATAAGCTTGCCAAGCATTAAACTTAGAGCCACTAATATTAGAAACAACCATAGTATTTACTTCTAAGGCTGTGATGTCGTCAATTAGTAGCTGTACAGAGGAAACAAAGCTATCTAATAAATTTCTAGATTTAAATTGAATAGTCTCTCTCGATTGACTACCATTTTTTAACTGCACATCATTAGAAAGAGTGACACCATTTTGATCTGGAGTCAGCACACCATCTTTGGCTTGAGTTCTATTTTGCATAGCAATTACGCCTTTAGTCCTGGTATGTATGGCGATGAAAAGGAAATTTGTAGTAGAAGCAGAGGCAAATTGACCTAGCGTTAAATCATCGTACTTTTGAGTTTTATGATTGCATGATTAACCTAGATAAGCACCCGAAAACTCGGATTAAAACTGTGATGTTTTCCGCGAGTTATACATCTCCATCAAAATGTTGTATATCTTATGTACACTCTCTATGTTCTTCTGAATAATTTCTCGGCTGTCTTTAACCTGGGTTAAATGAAAATTTAAAAGTTCTGCATAAGGGCCACCAGCTAGAAACTGACTACCTACTTCGTTTTCTATATCTCCATCCACCAAATTAATCTTGGTGTAGATTCTGTTGCCTTTTTTAGCAGTTTCCGGACTATCTTGTAATTCTGCATCTGATTGATTAGATGGTTCTGCCACCCAAGTCGTAATTTCTAGTTCTACCACTTCGACTATGGCTGCCTTAATCGCGTCAATAATTTTGTTGACACTCAAATTATTAGAATCAATATGGGTGACAATTGATTGAAAATCACCATTGCTAGACTTTACAAGTTGACCATTACTTGTTAATTCTTCTGTTTCAGTATTTTCCATGACTTTATTAGAGATGATGGGTTTTCATCAAAACAATATCCGATTTTGAGTGATGTGGAAAATTTTACTAACTTTCTTTAACAAAATTAAGTAAAATTAACAAATTATCTCACTCAATATCTTTCTATTGCTTGTTCGATAGGAGTATAACATAACACTTAATTTTTCAGCTTGACTTTGCTCTATTTAGCAGTAGTTATAGAGTGGTCAATGTCTATGCTTGCCTACATACATCCCAGATTGTTGTGATAAGATTGGGTGCTTTTACGGGAAGACTACTTAGAGGACGTTTGAAAAGTCTGTTTCTTTGTCATGTTGAATGCAGCGTAGCGGAATGAAACATCTCGGTATGTGCCACAAAACCTAGATTCTTCCTGACGCTCCGCTCCAGTCAGAATGACATTTTTATACCTACTGAAACTTTTCCAACACCCTCTCATATCAAATAAAGTAACTTTTGCTGAGTAAAACTGGAAACACTATGCTACTGTCTCGTCAAGCTATACTCGCACCTGTTGTAATCTGCGTCTGTGCATTAGGAATTGGCTGGATGCAATCTCCCAGGCTACAAAAATTATTAAATAGTCAACAATATACTTCTTTAGAAAGCTTAAAAAGAGATATTGAAGTAGAAAATTTACGACTCAAGTTACTCCAGAAAACACCAAGTTTTGGTTATGATAATTTAGTGGCTGATTGGACTTATTTAAATTTTTTACAATACTTTGGGGATGATGACATTCGAGCTAGAACAGGTTACAGTTTGAGTCCCGAATATTTTGAGATAATTATAGAACAAAACCCCAGATTTTTAGAAACTTATATCAGTCTTTCTACCAGCATTTCTCTCTATGCTGCTATGCCAGAACGCTCAATAGCATTGATGGAAAAAGGCTTGAAGTCTTTAAAACCGAAGCTCCCAGAAAAATCATATTATATTTGGCGCTATAAAGGTATTGACGAATTATTATTTTTAGGTGATGGGCAAGCGGCTCAACAGTCTTTTATGTCGGCTGCAAATTGGGCAAGTAATTACACAGATGAAGAAAGTAAATATGTAGTGACTACTTCTCTGAAAACAGCTAATTTTCTCAAGCAAAATCCCAACAGTAAATATGCACAAATTGCCACTTGGGCAATGATATTAAATAATCAAGTTGATGAAAGAACGCGGAAAAGAGCTATCCGTGAAATTCAAAATCTAGGGGGGAAAATTGTGACTAATGCTGATGGGGTGAGTCAAATTATATTTCCACCAAAAGATTAATTAATGGTCAATAGTCAATAGTCAATAGGCAATAGGCAATAGGCAAGAGTCATTATTTTTGATTTTTGAATTTTGAATTGATGTCTCTCCCTCACTCAGCACTCAGCACTCAGCACTATATGTTCTGGTACAACGGCAAGTTAATTGAGTCTCAAACTTTAGAATTAGATATTTATGATCCGGGGTTGCTGTATGGGGCGACGGTGTTTACTACGCTGAGAGTTTATGAAAATTCCCTTGATAGTAGTTTAACTAACTGGCAGGCACATAGCGATCGCCTAAATTCCTCCATCCAAACTTTAGATTGGCAACAACCAGACTGGCAGCGTGTACGTCAAGGTGCAGAATTAATGCTGTCACACTTTCCGGTTCTCAGAATCGCCATCTTTGCTGATGGGCGGGAATGGATTATCGGCAGATTTTTACCAGAAAATCTCTCGCAAATGCAAGCACATGGCGTAGCTTGTACCATTGCCTCCCCAGAATTGTATCGTAGTTTGCCCTCTCATAAAACTGGTAATTACCTGAGTGCATGGTTAGCCAAGGCTAACGCCCAAAAATCCAACTTTGCCGAGGCAATTTTAGTTGATGCTGAAGGAAACTGGCTAGAAACCACCACAGGCAACCTTTGGGGATGGCAGAATGGGAGATGGTGGACACCACCGTTAACGGCGGGAATTTTACCAGGGATTTTCCGACAACAACTGATTGACGACTGGCAAAGTCATCAACAGATAGTCCGAGAGGAACCTTGGACATTAGAGTTAGTCAAAGGCTTCGAGGCGATCGCCTACACTAATAGTGTGGTGGAAATTATTCCCATACATACCGTTCACCAGCCTACAGGGTTGCTACGATATAACTCCTACCATTCATGCTTTCAACATCTCAGGAGGCTTTTTTAGCATGACAGATGTATCATTTTGTTATACGTTAAGATAAGTTAACATAATTCTAATAATGCCCTACGCACTAAAATACGGGAGGAAAAACCTCGGTGAATAAAAAATGGAGAAATGCGGGGCTGTACGCGCTGCTATTTATTGTTGTAATTGCGCTTGGCACAGCTTTCTTTGATAAACAACCCCAAAATCGGGAATCATGGCGTTATAGTCAGTTTATTCAAGAAGTTGAAAAAGGTAGAGTAGAAAAAGTCAGTTTGAGTGCAGACCGTTCCACAGCCTTAGTTACACCCAAATATGACGCAACTAAAAAACTTGTAACTTTAGTTAACGATCCAGAACTAATCAATACACTTACTGCAAAAGGCGTTGATATATCTGTTCTGCCCCAAACCGATGAAGGATTTTGGTTTAAGGCACTCAGCAGCTTATTTTTCCCCGTATTGCTCTTAGTGGGCTTATTCTTCTTACTCCGTCGCGCTCAAAATGGCCCTGGTAGCCAAGCCATGAACTTTGGTAAATCCAAAGCCAGAGTGCAAATGGAACCACAAACCCAAGTCACTTTTGGTGATGTCGCTGGTATCGACCAAGCCAAATTAGAACTCAACGAAGTCGTAGACTTTTTGAAAAATGCCGATCGCTTTACCGCAGTTGGTGCAAAAATCCCTAAAGGTGTCCTATTAGTAGGGCCTCCCGGTACAGGTAAAACCCTCCTCGCCCGTGCAGTCGCTGGTGAAGCTGGCGTTCCTTTCTTCTCCATCTCTGGTTCTGAGTTTGTGGAAATGTTCGTCGGTGTGGGTGCATCCCGCGTCCGCGACTTGTTTGAGCAAGCTAAAACCAACGCTCCTTGTATCGTCTTCATCGATGAAATTGACGCAGTAGGTCGTCAACGGGGTGCAGGTTTAGGTGGTGGTAACGATGAACGGGAACAAACCCTCAACCAGTTACTCACCGAAATGGATGGTTTTGAAGGTAACACAGGCATCATTATTATTGCCGCTACCAACCGTCCCGACGTACTAGATGCAGCCTTGTTGCGTCCCGGTCGTTTTGACCGTCAAGTCGTCGTTGACCGTCCTGACTACTCTGGACGTAGCGAAATTCTCAAAGTTCACGCCCGTGGTAAAACCTTGGCGAAGGATGTGGACTTGGATAAAATCGCTCGTCGCACACCTGGATTTACCGGTGCAGATTTATCCAACCTGCTCAACGAAGCTGCCATCTTAGCAGCCCGGCGCAACCTGACCGAGATTTCGATGGATGAAATCAATGATGCGATCGACCGCGTATTAGCTGGGCCAGAGAAGAAAGACCGAGTAATGAGCGAAAAACGCAAAGTTTTAGTAGCTTATCACGAAGCTGGTCACGCTTTGGTTGGTGCATTGATGCCCGACTACGACCCAGTGCAAAAAATCAGCATCATCCCCCGTGGGCGTGCAGGTGGTCTAACTTGGTTCACCCCCAGCGAAGACCGCATGGATACAGGGTTGTACAGCCGTGCTTATCTGGAAAACCAAATGGCTGTAGCTTTGGGTGGTCGGATTGCGGAAGAATTAATCTTTGGTGATGAAGAAGTAACTACAGGTGCTTCCAACGACTTACAACAAGTCGCCCGTGTCGCTCGCCAAATGATTACCAGATTCGGCATGAGCGATAAATTAGGCCCAGTTGCCCTTGGTCGTCAACAAGGTAATATGTTCCTGGGACGTGACATCATGTCAGAGCGTGATTTCTCAGAAGAGACAGCTGCTGCTATTGATGAAGAAGTCCGCAAGCTGGTAGACACAGCCTACACCCGCGCTAAAGAAGTGCTGGTAAATAATCGCCACATCCTTGACCAAATCGCGCAAATGCTGGTGGATAAAGAAACCGTAGATGCAGACGAGTTGCAAGAGATTCTGTCCAATAATGATGTGAAAACTGCCGCTTTTGCTTAGTTTGCCAGAGCAGAAAATTAAAAAATAAAATTAGGGTAATTCTGATTGTTCAGAGTTACCTTTTTTATTTCTCAAACTCACCAAAATCTATCAATACGGTTCGGTTAATGTCATTGCGAACGCTCGCAATGACTGTAAATATTTTCGCTCATGTACCCAACAATTACCTTTTTCCCGTTGATCGAACTGTATTGCAATACCTATTCTCTCTGTGCAACAGTTGCATATATATACACTTAACCAGTAATTTTTAGGAGAATAATTCTTAAAGACAGTCACAATACTGCCACGTTGGAGCGTATATAAATGAACTATTCTCAGATTCAATTTTGCGAACATCCCCAGTCTAAAGTAGACCTTTATCAACTCCAAGAATTATTAAATATTTCAGCTGATTGGGCTAAAGGACGCAGTATTGAAGATTTGGGCATAGCCATTGCTAACAGCGATCCGGTAATCTCTGTTTGGGATCGAGAACGGCTGATTGGTTTTGCTAGAGCTACTTCCGATGGGATTTATCGAGCCACAATTTGGGATGTCGTGATTCATCCAGACTATCGTGATAAAGGGTTGGGAAGTAAATTAGTCGAGACTGTCTTAGCTCATCCCCGGATGCGATGGGTTGAGCGAGTCTATCTGATGACTACCCACCAACAGAGGTTTTATGAAAAAATAGGTTTCCAAGTTAATAGCAACACCACGATGGTGCTACATAATGAAAAAATTAACTCTCTGGCTACTGCGGAAATTCAGCTTCAGGAATCGCTAGGGGGATAGACAACTGGAGTCTAGTTTGTGCTTCTGTTTCTGGAGAATTGGGTAATGGGAGGATTTCTAACTTTCCTCCCATCACAGCCAGCAGTTTTTGATTGAGTAACAACTTCATGCTTGGTGATAAAGCTGCTGGGTTTTTATCAGTTGGTGCAGATGACTGTGTCAATTGGAGTAAATCCATTGATTCACTCATTGGTAAGGCGTGAGTGGGTAAATCTAGCCAAATATAAATATCATTACTTGTAGGTGCAAGGCTGGTGGAAATATCAATACTGCCTTCCTTCATTTGTGCAATAGCCGTGTCTACTAAATTCAGTAACACTTGCTTGAGCCACCGGGGATCTGTCAACACATAAATTTCTGCATCTGGGGATAAAACTTGCAACTTTAAATTGCGATCTACCGCCAGCATATAAGTTAAGTTATAGACTTCTTGTAAAATCTCAACTAAAGATTTGGGTTGAATATCTAATCGATTATTGCCATGTTCTATTTTCGCTACATTTAAGATTTCATCCAGCAGATGTAGCAGTTTCAAGGCTCGTTCGTGAGCTTGACCAATAAATTCGCGTTCTTCGGCAGGATCTTCACATAAATCAGACAAAATTAATTGATGTAACCCAATTAAACCATTTAAAGGCGATCGCAATTCGTGGGTAGTACGTGCCAAGAAACCCGCTTGAAACTGACTCGTTTGCAACGCCATCTCATAGGCCAGTTGTGTCTGCTGGAGTTCTTGCAGTAGTTGTTGTGTATTCTGTTGTTCTGTTGGTTTTGCTGGAGAGCGATTAACACTACTATTGGCAGCCCGTGGAAATAACCAACGCCCACCCATTCCCAGTAATAATCCTACTCCGAGATATCCCCAGTTGCTCCAATTCATAATTTGGCAGTTATTAACTTGTTATTGTGATCATAAATTAGAAAAATCAGTTCCCAGATTTCCTCTCAGGAGAACAACATTATAACTGTCTTGAGCAGGTTGGGTTGTAGCTTGCTTCCCGTTCGCGGTAGCGTCTCCGACAGGAGAAGGGTACGAAGTGAAACCCAACAAATCCGCGAAAATGTTGGGTTACTCTTCGAGAAGGCTTACGCCTACGTTCCTCTAACTGAACCGTATTGGGCTATATAAGGCTTGAAACGCTTGTAAATAGCACTTGTGTGTACACCGTAGCTACAAGGAGAGAGGCTTTGAAAGCTTAATTTTTCCTTGATATCTGATGCTCTTTGCTCCCCTCTGTGAGTCGGAGCGAAAAGTCTGTAGCCAGCCCTGCGGGAACGTCTTACGGCGAACCGGCGTAGACGCTTTGCGGCTTACCGCAGGCATCAGAACTTTTCAAGAGAGAGGGGCTGGGGGAGAGGTCAAAAAAACTTGTCGAACTCACGTTAAGTTAGTTCAAAAAGCCTTGAAGTCCTTTTGAACTATGGAATTTCTCTATCTGGTAATTCTCCCCATATAATTACCCCACAACTGAGCTGCTTGAGCGCTACTACCGGATGTCGGCGAGTTATTATCATTTCCTAGCCAAATACCAGTTACCAAACGGCGACTGGGAATAAAACCAATAAACCACAAATCCACGTTGTCATTGGTTGTGCCAGTTTTACCCGCTTCCCCTTCACCGATGGCGGCACTGCGCCCAGTTCCTCTAGTAACTACCCCTTGCATCAAATCAGTCATCTCATCAGCTATAGCTTGAGGGATGGCTTGTTTGTTGGCTTCGGGATTTTGGTCAAAAGAATAAATCACCCGACAGGTTTTTAAATCATTGCGATCGCTACACTCACTACTGTCTAAAATTCTACTAATGGCATGGGGTGGATTAGACACACCACGATTGCCAATAGCCCCAAAAGCACCAGTCATTTCCAACACGTTGACCACACTTTGACCCAAAACTAACCCAGGTACAGGATCAAGGGATGACTTGACTCCCAAACGCTGCGCCATTGATACCACCTTATCCAGTCCTACCTCTCTAGCAACTCTTAAAGCGATGGGATTTTCTGAAAGCGCCAGTCCTGTAGCAATATCCAAACTCCCACCCGCACCAGAACGACAAGGCCTATAAGTAAAACCTTGCCAAGTCAAAGGCGCACAAGAATAACTCTTAGACGCTGGTATGCCCTGTAACAGCGCTGCTGTGTAAGCAAAAATTTTAAAAGTAGAACCAGGTTGTCTTTGGGCTTGCACCGCCCGATTGAACTGACTTTTTTTATAATCAGTTCCGCCTACCATTGCCAAAATAGCACCAGTTCTGGAGTCCAGTGTCACCAGCGCCCCTTGGGAAAAGCCAAAACTCGAACCTGCATTATTAACTGTATTCCTCAGTGCTGATTCGGCTTGGGCTTGAAAACTCAAATCAAGTTGCGTTTCGATGATGTAGTTACCTTCTCTGGCTGCACCTTCACCCAAAATTGACTCTAGTTCTTGAAATACATAGTTGTAAAAGTACGGGGCTATTGTTTTGGCTTGTTGTTCACAAACTTTAGGGCTAACTTGGACTGTGGATCTTCTCCCCCGGTTTGCTTCCTCTGGAGTGATTTTGCCCATTTCCAGCATCCGCTTAATCACTCGATTACGGTAATCTGCTGCATCTAATTTATTCGGGCCATCTCCACAAAAATCAAAAGCGTTAGGTGCAGGTAAAATCCCTACTAATGTTGCTGCTTCTGCCAAGGATAACTCTTTAGCCGATTTACCAAAATAATACTGGGCTGCATCCTCAAAGCCAGATGTATCAGCGCCTAAAAAGACACGATTTAGGTAAGTCAGCAAAACCTCATCTTTGCTGTAAAAAGCTTCTAGCTTCAGGGCCACAACTGCTTCTCTTAATTTTCGTCCCAAGGAATCTTGTCTACCTACATAATCACGAAACAAACTCCGAGCGACTTGCTGCGTAATTGTACTGGCTCCTTGCTGCACATCACCACTGCGACTGTTGATCAGTACTGCTCGTAAAATTCCCAGAGGATCAACACCAATGTGCCAATAATAACGGCTGTCTTCCGAAGCGACCACCGCCGCAGGTAAATAACGACCAAAATCTTCTAACCGCTTCATATCTACGTGAGCCGTAGTTCTGGGTTCACGTAAAGGTGTACTACCATCACGGGCATAGACAACTACCGGGGCGCGAGTGGCTGTAGGTAAGGGTTTGACTGAAAATTTTAGGGATTCGACACCAATTACCAATCCCAACAAAGCGCTGACACCTGCTACACCATAACCAGCCCAAGTTGCCGCTTTAAAATACCAAGGTGGTGGATCAACATACTGTAGACGAACTGAAGCAGCCAATTCTGGCGGCCCCAGAGTCAGAATGTCGCCGTGACGTAATTCTAGAGTATTAACCCTTCGCTTACCACGATAGATGCCATTAGTCGAGTTTTCATCCTTGATGATAAAAACTGGGGTACGTTGACTAGAATCCCGTGACAATGACAAGTGAATTTGGCTGACAACCGGGTTACGCACCACTATATCAGAGGATTTGGAACTGCGACCTAGTACATAGCGATCGCCCAGTAGCGGATACACTTCTGCTTTATCCGCCCCCGCATCCTGCACCCAAAGTTCCGGTACTTTGGCATTCGGCTTGAGCGCTAACTTGGAGAAATCAACCCTAGCTTGAATTGTATGTACCGCTTGTGTCAGTTGACCAATTAACGTTTGTGGCTTGTGAGGGGGTTGGGGGGAATTCATCGGCTATTCACATCACCATTTATGAGCGAAAAATTGAGCGAAGATTTGGGTGCATACCAATCTCAACACTGGTCTTTCATTATTTTACTCTTAAGCCAAAAAATAAATTGGCTATACGGAATTATTCCCAACTTAATCTTACACCAAAATTATCACTTTCCAGTAAATTCACTTTGTTAATGATATGACTTTTATCTACAGAGAAAATTTTGCTCTGTAATTTTGGGAAAGCTTATTTTAACTAATGTTTGAGCTAGGCGATCGCTATCTTTAACCACATCATTTCTGTATGTTTAAAAACCTCTCATCTATATATAACTAATTCTCATTCGGTCGCTTTAACATATACACATAATTTTCAACAAAAGAAAACATCTTCATTTAGGAAGATTTTCTAAAGTCCTATTGTCTGATTTAATGGTGCGAGTGTTCCGTTTCCGTTGAGGTTAAGTTCAGAATGAAGGGAAAATCTCTGACTTTGATAGGTACAGCTTTGACTTTAGCTCTCACAGCTAACATTGCTGCTGCCCAGTCCAGTAAATCCCAAATAGCTCAATCTAGTGATTCATCCACAGGTTCAGCAACGGAAATCAAGCTATCACCAGAAGGATTCAAAATTCTGTGTGAGCGTTTTCCTCTAAATTCTCGTTGTGAAGGCAATAACGCAGCCAAACCCAACACTCCCAACCCTGAAAATACAACAGTAGAAACTAAACCTACTGAAACCACTACTCCCGACAATACAACTCTACCAACCCCCGGCGGCAGTTCCGAAACTACAACCCCAGCCCCAGGTGGCACAAACCTACCAACCCCAGGCGGTAGTTCCGAAACTCCCACTCCCACTCCCACTCCCAGTGGTACAACTCTACCAACACCCGGCGGTAATTCCGAAACCATAACTCCAGTACCAGGTGGTACAACTCTACCAACACCTGGCGGTAGTTCGGAAACTCCCACCCCCAAACCAGGTACTAATAACTTAACTACACCTGATAGCAGTTCCGAAACTCCAACTCCTGCACCAGGTAATAATCTACCTCCATCAGATAATCCTGGCAGTTTAACTCCAACTCCCAATAACAATTCACCAATTAAAACTCCAGAATCCGGTGTACCCAAAACTCCTACCACTGGTAACTAAGAGTTAGAGTATCAGGTTTAATCAAAGCCTCTACAAAAGCAAGGGCTAGGGAACAGTTTAACCCAGCCCTTTCTTTTGCTCAAAAACATCCCCACCCAGCAACAGTTTTATCTCTGGCGACGATTGGAAGTAGGTGTCTTTTGTAAAGAAGCAATCAGCAAGCAAACAATACCGATACTAATAAATGAATCTGCCACATTAAATACAGCAAAGTTAATTAAGCGAAAATCTAGAAAATCAACAACATAACCTAAAACAAATCTATCAATCCCATTCCCCATCGCCCCACCCAAGACAAAACCATAGCCCAACTGATCCCATCGATTCAAGGCTTGTCCAAACAACGCTAACGCTATCAACATTAAACTCACTGCTAAAGATAGCCAGCGTAGCCATTCTACTTTCCCACTCAACAAACTAAACGCCGCACCTGTATTAGTCACATAGGTAAAGTGAAATATCCCAGGTAAAATCGGCAGTGTCTGTCCTATGCTAAAGGTTTGCACTACCCAGTACTTTGTCATTTGGTCTAAGAAAAAAGCAATAAAGGCAGCTATCCAAAAAAGGCGATTTTTAAAACGCATGATAATGGGGAATAGGGAACGGGTAATGGGTATTGGGTAATGGGTATTGGGTAATGGGTAATGGGTATTGGGTATTGGGTATTGGGTATTGGGTAAGAGTTTTACCAATGACCAATGACCATTGACTATTGACTATTGACCATTGACTAATAAAACATCAAGTGTCGCAACACATATGCTACTACGGACACAGCACAGACTACAGCTAATTGTCCGGGAATTGCTAACCAAGAGTATCTAAAAATTTCTTGCATCAAAGTTAAGCTTTCTGTGGCTTGCCAATGCAACAAATATCTGAGGATCAAATAAGTAATTCCGCACAGATGTATACTCAATAAGCCACAAATACAGCTAAAGCTGAGAGTTTCTAGTCTAGGTCTCGCTTTAAAAGCTAGTAAGCCACAAATCCAAGCGCCAGGAACAAAACCCAGCAGATAGCCAAACTGAGATACCTTCACATAACCAATATTACCGCCACCATCAGAAAACACAGGTAATAAAGTTAATCCCATGACTAAATAGGCAATCTGTGAAAGCGCACCAGCATTTTTACCACCTAAACAGCCTACTAGTAGCACCGCACCAACTTGATAAGTGACACCTAAAGAAACAGTTTGGATTCCGTGCAGACTCCAACTCCAAGGAAAGGTAATGCTATGGGCTTCTAGAAAGGTTCCACCCATTGTTAAGAGCAAACCGATCATTGACCATAGTAATTGATTGGAAGCGGCGAACATTATGATATGAGGCACAAGGAAAAACTAACAGCAACCAGTATAGGCATTATTTATCAAGACTACACAAAAAGACATTTAATCTCTTGCGCTTTGAGCTATGGTTGAAGTATAAATTTTATCACGTATAATATAAAGAAACTTAAATAATATGTGTAAGAAAAATATATTTTTTTGCTTTCTTAACCTTTGGTTAACCTTAACACCTACTCATAAAGGGTAGCTTAGAAGCGCCCATATAAAAATTTCCCAAAACAGATAGCAATGCTTTCACGTCTACAGAGAATAAAAAATAACCGTCTTTCGGTAGCAGTCTCAGCATTAGCACTGACAATGAGTTTAGCCGCTTGTGGTGGACAGCAAGCCTCTAACGATACAACTACCAAAGATACTTCATCTGGTACTGCTAAAGATGCTACAGCCTCTAGCCCAGGAAAATTGGATCTTGGTGGCAATGTATCATTAACTGGTGCTGGTGCATCTTTTCCTGCACCGCTATATCAAAGTTGGTTCACAGATGTAAACAAAAAATATCCAAATTTGCAAGTCAACTATCAATCAGTTGGTAGCGGTGCTGGAGTTGAGCAATTTATCAAAGGTACTGTTGACTTTGGCGCTAGCGACGTAGCGATGAAGGACGAAGAAATTACCAAAGTCCCCGCCGATAAAGGTGTCATTTTACTACCAATGACGGCTGGTAGCATTGTCTTATCTTACAACTTGCCGGAAGTGACAGGAGAACTGAAACTACCACGGGCAGTGTACACAGATATTTTATTGGGCAAGATTAAAACCTGGAATGACAAGAAAATTACTGATGCTAACCCAGGTGTAAATCTGCCTAATCAGCCGATTACAGTTGTGTATCGTTCTGATGGTAGCGGTACTACAGGCGTATTTACCAAGCATCTCAGTGCTATCAGTCCAGAGTGGAAAAGCAAAGTTGGCGATGGTAAGACTGTTAGCTGGCCTGTAGGAGTTGGTGCGAAAGGGAATGAAGGTGTCACAGCCCAGATTCAACAAACCCAAGGTTCAATTGGTTATGTTGAGTACGGCTATGCTAAACAAAATAACCTCAAGTTTGCATCTTTAGAAAATAAAGGTGGTAAATTTGTTGTACCGACAGAAGAGTCAGCCTCTAAAACTCTAGAATCAGTGACTCTACCAGCAGACCTCCGGGCCTTTATCTCTGATCCAGAAGGTGCAGATTCTTATCCTATCGTCACTTACACCTGGCTGTTGACCTACAAAAAATATTCCGACCCCGCAAAAGCCAAAGCAGTCGAAGCTATTGTTGAGTACGGCTTGACTGATGGACAAAAAATTGCGGCTGAATTAGGATATGTTCCCTTACCACAAAATGTCATTGCCAAGGTGGCGGCGGCGGCTGATCAAATTAGCCCAGACTACAAAATTGCTGTTGGTGGTAATACCAGCGCCAGTAAGTAGCTTCTAAGCAAATTTCCCATTAGAGGCAACATAGATTCAGTGATTGACTCGTTTAATCGTTTTGTCGCTTAACAGGCATTAACACTTACACAAGTTCAGGACAGCGACAACTTTAATTAATCTGGTTGCTTCTCACATTTTTTTTTGATCTAATCACTATAGTCGGTAGTCATGGCTACAAACTCTGAAAGTTTGCAATCAGCAATCAAAAGTCGCTCTGAAATAGACAGAACGCTAGACCGAAGCTTTGTTTGGATGACTAGGGTTTTTGCGCTAGCGATCGCTGGGACTCTATTATGGATAGCACTGCAAGTCACTGTTGATTCTTGGCCTGCTATCCAAAAATTTGGCGCTGGCTTTTTAGCCAGTACTGCTTGGAACCCAGTCAAAGATGATTATGGGGTATTACCTCAAGTTTATGGAACTTTGGTGAGTTCTTTTATTGGGTTACTGCTGGCTATACCCATCGGTGTAGGTACGGCTGTCTTATTAAGCGAAGACTTTCTTCCAGGTAAGGTACGTATTGTACTGGTTTTTTTAGTCGAATTACTGGCGGCTATTCCCAGCGTTGTCTACGGAGTCTGGGGCATATTTGTTCTAGTGCCGATTTTAACTAATTTGGGAAGATGGCTCAATAGTACTTTGGGCTGGTTACCAATTTTTAGTACTCCTCCCACTGGGCCGGGAATGTTACCGGCGGGAGTTATCCTGGCAATCATGACTTTGCCAATTATCACAGCTATATCTCGTGATGCGTTGATTTCCGTACCTCCTAGTTTGCGTCAAGCATCTTTGGGTTTAGGTGCAACACGTTGGGAAACGATTTTACAAGTTTTGATTCCCTCGGCATTTTCTGGTATCGTCAGCGCCGTCATGCTAGCGCTAGGCCGAGCAATGGGAGAAACAATGGCTGTGACAATGTTGATTGGTAACTCCAACAAGATCAGCGCCTCCTTACTAGCACCTGCCAATACAATTTCTTCTTTGCTGGCAAACCAGTTCTCGGAAGCTAGTGGTTTGCAAGTAGCAGCTCTTATGTATGCTGCCTTGGTTTTATTTGTTTTGACTCTGATAGTCAACATTTTGGCCGAGTACATTGTTCTCCGAGTCAAGCGAATATAGCTTAGTGGTGGTTTGAATTATGACTGCTCATTTTCCTGAGAGAAGTTTAACTCGTGACTCCATGTCCGGACGGACACTGTTTAACACGTTCATGACGGGAGTAGCATTTGTCTGCGGAGGATTGGCACTTTTACCTCTGTTGGCAGTACTCTCTTATGTTCTCATTCAAGGTTTTAGCAGCCTGAATCTAAGTATCTTTGTTGAGCTACCACCTGCACCTCTCAGACAAGGTGGAGGTTTTGGTAATGCCATTTTGGGAACACTACTAATGGTAGGTATCGGCGCATTAATTAGTGTTCCAGTCGGTGTGACCGCAGCAATTTATTTAACAGAGTTCAGTTCTGGTAAAATAGCAAGATGGGTAAGATTTGCGACTAATATTCTCAGTGGAGTTCCTTCAATCATTGCTGGTGTATTTGCCTACGGGATTGTGGTTCTCACACTAGTCAAACTCAATCTAGGTTCATATTCTGCTCTGGGCGGAGGATTTGCCCTAGCAATTTTGATGCTACCGATTATCGTCAGAACTACTGATGAATCTTTACAGTTAGTTTCACAAGATTTACGGCAAGCATCTGTAGGCTTAGGAGCTACTAAATTTCAAACGGTAACACAAGTTGTTCTGCCATCTGCCATACCGGCAATTGTCACAGGAGCAACTTTAGCTATCGCCCGCGCTGCTGGAGAAACTGCGCCTCTGTTGTTTACTGCTCTATTTTCTCCATTTTGGCCTGATAGCTTATTTAAACCCACAGCTTCTCTAGCTGTTTTGGTTTACAACTTTGCAATTTCTCCGTTTAAAAATTGGCAATCATTAGCCTGGGCGGCATCTTTGATTTTGGTGTTGATGGTTCTCATCACCAGTATCATTGCTCGTTGGGCTACTCGCCAAAAAGCTTAATCTGCCATTCCTAAAACTTACACCAGACCATTTATGGCTACTAACACCAGTACAGCAAACAGTACCGAAACCGTTCTGAAGACAGAAAATTTAAACGTTTACTACGGTAAATTTCTGGCTTTACAGAACATTTGGCTAGATATTCCCAAAAATAAGGTGACAGCTTTTATTGGCCCTTCTGGTTGTGGCAAAAGTACTTTGTTACGCTGCTATAACCGTCTTAACGATTTGATTGAATCATTTCGGGCAGAAGGTAAAATTTTTTACTATGGCAAGAATTTATACGCACAAGATATCGATCCTGTAGAAGTGCGGCGGCGAATTGGCATGGTGTTCCAAAGACCAAACCCATTCCCTAAATCAATCTATGACAATATTACTTATGGAGCCAAAATTAATGGCTACCAAGGTAATATGGACGAATTAGTAGAACGCAGCTTACGGCAAGCGGCGTTGTGGGATGAAGTGAAAGATAAATTACGCCAAAGTGGCTCATCTTTGTCTGGTGGACAACAACAACGGTTGTGTATTGCGAGAGCGATCGCTGTCCAACCTGAGATTATACTTATGGATGAACCTTGCTCTGCTCTAGACCCCATCTCTACTTTGCGTGTAGAAGAACTCATCCACGAACTCAAAGAACAATACACTATCGTCATCGTTACCCACAATATGCAGCAAGCTGCACGGGTATCTGACATGACAGCTTTCTTCAACGTCCGGTCTACAGAAACAGGTGGTCGTATCGGTTATCTAGTAGAATACGATGCCACAGAATCAATTTTCAATAATCCGCAGCAAGCAGATACCAGAGATTATGTAAGCGGTAGATTCGGTTAATTATGACAACATAACTAATGGTAAAAATTAGGTATGCTGGACATACCTAATTTTATTTTTTTATAGGTTAAAAAAATACCTTCTGTCTGATAAAAAAGAAGGTAACAAGCACAAATTAGATTTACTCAACACTTCATTGACTTAAAAAACAAATCTAATACCGCCTATCAAATATCCGCCATCAGTGAGATTGTAACTACCTTCAACATAGATATCAAATTCCCCACCCATAATTCTTGCTGACTCGATGTCAGATAATTCGGTAAACTCTGTTTCCACAGAATGCAGCAGATCAGAAATAGTAATGTTAACCATGTTAAATCCTTGCTCAGTTAAACTTGTTGATACCAGAACGAGCATATTTGACTTCTCGTTACCTTAATCAAATCATGTTTGATTTGTCTGACAATCTCAAGGTTTTAAATGTCAAATGTAGTGCCAAAATTATCCAAGTAAGACCCAAAAAAGGAAACAAGGTTAAACTGAACGTGAGTTCGATGGATAGAAAAGCCCAAAAAGGTTGCTAGATAAGAGTTTGCTCAACTGGGCAGGTCATAAGACGATACAAGTCATGTCAATGAACAATTGTTTACAGAAATCTTTTTCTGGAAGTAAGTCACAATCTCATGAAAGAATAAATTAGGACTTACGCACTCAACCAATAAACCATAAATGAGGGTGGTCAATAGTCAATAGTCAAAGGGAGCCAGCCGCTTGCGGGGGTCTCCCTCGTTGTGCGGACTGGCGTTCAAAATCAAGTTTTTTTGGACTATTGACCATTGACCATTGACAAAAAAGCCAGAAAATTTGGTGATACTGCGTAAGTCCTATAAATAATAGTCAGTTGAAATCGAGGATAACAATTCTTAGATGTTTGCTACCATCCGCCGTCTTTGGCATCAATTCTTTAATAGATCAAGAACAATCAACAACGAACCACTAAATAGAGTTAGTTTGATTGTCATTATTTTGATTGATATCTTTATCTTAATCAATGTTTTTACAGGACTAAATGATATTAGTCAATGGCATCTTAGCCCTTCACAAGCTTATCCATGTTATGCTGAATGGCAAAATTATCGTACAAAAACCACCAAAAATAAAGAATATGAAATAATTAAACTCTCCTTACAAGACGATAATAATAATCAACTAAATAGGCAACAACTCTATCAACAAACTGAATCAGCACATCTAGGTAAAGTTTCTCCGATATGTCTCCAGTATGCCGCAGATCAAGATAAGCTGAATAATTCTCAAAATCAGCAAACATTAAAAACAATTGAGCAAAAACAAAATAAGATAATTACACTCAAACAAGCTAATGATAATATCCGCGCTCAATATGACTCTACACTTTTAGAAAAAATTGCGGGACAACCTCCAGGACAGTCAATTAATCAAATTGGTGCAGAAAAAGCTAAACAAGTATTAGACCAAAATAATGCTAATATTGCCACTTTAGAAAAAGAAATTGCTAGTCTGCAAAATGGACTGTTAGGCAAACCAGAAAGTACTAGTTTTATAGCCCTTTTGCAAAATGAAGGTGAGTTTGTCAAAGTTAAACAAGGCTATCAACAAGCATCTTTTTGGTATCCCAGTATCCAATTAGCTTTGCAATCAATGTTTCTCTTACCATTGATTCTAATTGCTCTGTTTGTACATAGATTTGCTAGAGCGAAGGGATACGGACTCATCTCATTGATGAGTTGGCATTTGTTAGTCATCTTTATGATTCCGTTAGTCTTGAAAATTTTTGAATTTCTGCAAGTCGGAGTCATCTTTCAATTCCTTTTTAATATTATTAGTGCAGTTTTTGGTAGTTTACTATTTCTAGTCAGTTATCTTTACATTTTGCTGGTTCCCTTGATTGGTTTTGTCATTATCAAGTTTTTCCAAAAAGTTATCCTTAATCCCCAAGTTCAAGCAGTTAATAGAGTTCAACAATCACGTTGTTTTAACTGTGCTAAAAAAATTCGCCAGAATGATGCTTTCTGTCCCCATTGTGGTTATTATCAATACGTCGAATGCCAACATTGTCACGAGCTAACCTATAAGCATTTACCATATTGTAAACATTGTGGTAACAGTCAAGAAACTAGTTAACTAAGTATTCAAAAAGTATTGAGTGAAGATAACTCACCATTACACAAACACAAACTAAATTTAGCAATCCTCAGCGTCCCTCTGCGCTACCTCCGCGTCCCTCTGCGTTAAAAAAACAAAATCGAACTAAGAATTAGTCACAGCTAATGGTAAAAGTAAGCGACTAACTACTCGATGATCTGGTAATTGATAAAAATCTAAATCTCCACCGAGTTGTTGGATTACTTGTTGGCAAATCAGTAAATGTAAACTAGCTGATTTTTGCAAATGTGATAAAGAGAGAATATCTGGGTGCGTTTTTTGTTGTAGTTCTGTGAGTAGTTGTGCTTCAATTTTACCGTTATCAGTAATGGATAACTCTAACAATTTCTCATCTATCCGACGACACCAAATATCAATTCGGCTACCATGTCCAGCACGGTGACAAGCAGCAATTAATAATTCATGGAGGACTAATTCAAACTTAACAATATCACCAGCGATCGCCATTGTCGATGGATAAGGTGATGCAGGCAAATTTTTGAGTGAAGCCCCACCGTTGCTAGGTTCTGCTTCTGTTAGGGGTTGTCCCAAACCATGAACACCAATCCATAGCTTTTGTTGCTGGACTAAATTATCTATCCGTTCGAGCGATCGCTTGAGTAAACTAGCTATAGGCATAGTTTCCCAACTCAGATGTAAATGCCACTGTTCGAGTTTGACAATCGCTGTCATGGAAGCATTGGTATGATCTAATTGTCGTAGTAATAATTTATAGCGTGTTTGTGTCAAGTCATTGCTAGGAATGCCCAAATCATGAATTTGACTCAGCAATTGTGCAGTTGTCCGTTGAATTTCTTCCAAACGTCGATTTTTGTACCAATTGAGTTGTCTTAATTCCTGAGTTGTAGACTCAACCACATGGCTGATTTGCTGTTGTCGTCGCAACCAAGCCAATTGATTCACCAGCGTTTCTACCGCATTCAGGTTGTGCTGTGGCCAGTGACGTTCTCGATTATCTGCTAACAATAATACCCCAGTGGGTTGATGACCAGTGGTAGTCCGTAAAGCTAAAGTCAAAATTTGCCCAATTCCTGCACCATGTAACCATTTGCGCGTGTCTGGTGGTAAATCATCTACATTCACACTCAAATAACTCTCTTGAGCTAATGTCCACTGAATTAAAGCTTCACTCTGAATAGAAACTTGGGCATTTACTACTACCCCAAATCGACTATCGCCAATCACCCCAGGGATAATTTCTGCGGTAGAATCACCATCCTGCCAAGATAATAGTAGCGCTAAAGGACAGTTCAATAAAGCACCTATTTGTGTGAGGGCTGTGCGTTCTAGCTGATATTTTTCCGCTTCACTATTTTCGTTGTTACTAATGTCTAAAACGCTCAGACATTTTTGCATACTCTGGAAAAGTTGTTGCTGCTGTTCATTATTAATCATCAGTCGCCATTGGCGCACAATCACACCAATTTGTTGACTAACAATCCAGAGTAGTTCTTTTTCGAGAGTTGTCCAATTACGATGATTTGTGTGGGTAACTATGAGCAAAGCTTCGGCTTTATGACCTTGGGCGCAATTACAAATTAAGAGCGATCGCATCCCATTTTCCAATAATAGAGGTCGCCAATTAAAAAAGCGCAAATCTTCTTCTAAATTCTCAATTTCTACTGCCGATTTCGCAGATTTCAACATTTGTCTATCTGTCTCTGTTAATAAACTAAACCCAGAGGTGACAGGACGACGATTATTTGGTTGAGTTTGGTAAATGACTTGATAATTATTCTGGTCTTGGTCGTAATGTAAAAGTAAAAAGCGAGTAGCTGCTAATCTAGTGAGAACTCTAGCTGCATAAGTGCGTAAAGTTTCCTTCAAGTCTTGGTAAGTGTAGACACTTTGAGCAACTTGACTAGTTAATAAAGAATCTTCTTGAATTTGTTTAACAGTGTTTTCTATACTGTCAGTGGGTGCAACAAGAGACAGTAAACCTGCTGCACCTTGGACGAAATTTTTATCGGCTTCTGTCCAGATACGCGGTTCATTCCCTTCTACCGCTAGAAAACCTAGCAAATCTTTTTGCCACATGATAGGAGCTGCTAGAAGCGATCGCACTCGCAAACGCTGCAACAATTTCGCAGTAAAATGACTCTTTAAGGAACTGCGTGCATCACCAATCCAAACAATTTGATTGACAGACAAAGCATAATACAATTCACTTAATTCTTGGACAGTCATTCCGGCTGCCGGTTGTTCTTGGCTAGAATCTCTACCCATATTGACTAGTTGATTACTCATGCGACACCAAAAATAGCGTCCTTGTCTCTCAAACCAGTACACATTGGTACGACTGGGACTAACAAATTCGTGAGTAACTTCTACAACTGTTTTGAGTCTTTCCTCTAAACTATTGAGGTTGCGTAAATTTTCTAATAATTGTAATAACGGTTCATCAGGACGCTTAGTTTGCTTTTGTTGCAAATCAATTTCTCGTTGAGAAAGTACCGCCGCCAATTCACCCAAAACCATCATTAAACGAGCTTTTCCTTCTTCTGGCAGCAAGTAACCCCACCGTTCAGAACCAAGTAAAAGCAAACCCATACACTTATCTTTATGGCGCATGGGCAAAATAATTGTCCCTTGAATATTAAATTTTTTTCCTAATTCCTGTAACTCTCCAGCACGATTTTCGTTGCGAATATCTGCCACGCCTAAAGGACACTGTTGAATTACTACTTGCTCTAATAAATCACCAGGAATCAGCACAACCCGTTTACGTAAAAAATTTACCTCATTACTAGGCGTGACACCACCTTTACCAAATAAGACGTGCTTGAGGCGATCGTAACAAGCAATCCAAATTAGGTTGTAATTAAACTGTTGCTGGATATAAGTAATAGTAGTTTCAATCAGAACATCAACATCATCCTCTTCCCTCAGACATTGTAAAACACGTCCCAAGGCGAGAATCGGTTGTTCGGCGGCTATCGGTTTTTGTGGCTGCCCCATCTGATTATTAATCAACATAACTTGTACTATATAAGATGCCCAGAAATTGTCCCCGACTAATATTTATACGCCGCTTTCCGAGAATTTCGGGAGGGAAAAGGGGATAGGGGATAGGGGATAGGTGACAGGGGATAGGGGATAGGTGACAGGTGACAGGTGACAGGTGACAGGTGACAGGGAGAGTATAACTAATGACTATTGACTATTGACTATTGACCAATGACCATTGACCATTGACTATGGATATCTATCAACTAGCTGTTCGTCCGTTTTTATTTAATTTGATGAAGGCAGATCCGGAGTGGCTGCATCAGCAGACAATGAGGAGTTTGAGTTTGCTGTCGCATACAAGCGATCGCTCCACTACTCAGTTAGTGCAGAATATACTACAGCAATCTCTGTGTCTCCAAGATCCGCGCTTACAACAGAATTTGTTTGGTTTAAACTTTCCTAACCCTGTAGGCTTGGCGGCTGGTTTTGATAAAGATGGGGTAGCGGCGGCTATTTGGGCAAAGTTGGGTTTTGGTTTTGCGGAATTGGGGACTGTCACCTTTGTCCCACAGCCGGGAAATCCTCGTCCTCGTCTGTTTCGCTTGCCTTTAGATAAAGCTGCTCTTAACCGTATGGGGTTTAATAATAGTGGTGCAGCCGATATGGCAGAACGTTTGGCGCAAGAAAAACGAGAGTTAAACTTTGCCATCCCCATTGGGATTAATTTGGGTAAATCTAAAGTCACTCCCCTAGAAGCAGCCGCAGCAGATTATTTAAATAGTTTTCGTTTACTCAAAGAGTTGGGAGATTATTTTGTCGTCAACGTTTCCTCTCCCAATACCCCCGGATTGCGATCGCTCCAAGATGCTTCTATGCTCAGTACCATCTTGGATGGACTGCAAAAAGAAAATAATGCACATAAACCCATATTTGTCAAGATAGCACCTGATTTAGAATGGGAGGCGATCGCTGATATAATCACCTTAGCCAAAACCTACCAGCTAGCAGGAATTATCGCCACCAACACCACCATCCGCCGTGATGGGCTAAAAACCCAGGTGATTGAGCAAACAGGTACATCACCCGAAACAGAAGCAGGGGGAATTAGTGGTGCGCCTGTGCGCGATCGTTCTACTGAAGTTATTCGTTTTATTTGGCAGCAAACCCAAGGGCAAATTCCGATCATTGGCGTAGGTGGTATATTTACCGCCGCAGATGCTTGGGAAAAAATTACTGCTGGCGCTAGCTTAATTCAAGTGTATACAGGTTGGATTTACGAAGGGCCGATGATGGTGCGGCGAATTTTAGCTGGGTTAGCTGCTAAGTTAGAAGAAAATGGGCTAAACTCCATCACCGAAGCAGTGGGTAGAGAGTCAATGGTCAATGGTCAATAGTCAATAGTCATTGGTCATTGGTCATTGGTCAAAATTATTTTCCCCTTGTCCCCTTGTCCCCTTCCTTGTCTCTCACTCCCTCACTCCCTCACTCTATACTCAGCACTCAGTACTCAGCATAGCCTTGGATATTTTCTGGCTCAAACTGGCGTAATATCCTGGTGGCTTGGCGAGACAAAGTTTCTGAACCCTGAACTACAACTAAGTACTTACCTGCATCTAAGCGGTTGCGGTAGGGTAGAGCATCACCACCACCGACAATTAAGCCAACTCCACCACCGACAACTACACTACCCATCGCACCACTAGCAGCGCCTAAAAGCCCACCAACAATGTGATTACCGATTTCCCCAGCCCAGGCAAAGGTATCTAATCCAGTGATGTAACTAAAAGTAAAGCCAGCAAAAAAGCCGAATGGGACTAACCAAATTGCCATAAGTTTGACTTGCTTTCTGGCTTGAGCATTGGGATCAATTAAGCCAAACTCATCAGCAGTTTTATACCCTTTACCCAAAATAGTGCTGTTGATGCCTGCTTTTTCTAAAGCTAAGTAAGCCTCTTCAGCTTGGATACGGTCTGATAATACGGCAACAAGGTAATTCATTTGATGAAATTGATTTATCTAAAAAAAGTTTTGCCTTAATTAACAGGGTATCAGGGAATAGGGATTGGGGAATAGGCAATAGGCAATAGGCAATAGGGAAGAGTCATTAGTCATTGGTCATTGGTCATTGGTCATTGGTCAACCACTGCGGGGAATTCAAAATTCGTCTTGAAAAGTTCTGTTCGCAAAATTCAAAATTAGTAAGAACACTACTCAGCACTCAGCACGGGCTAAACGCCCCGCTACCGCTAACAGCACTCAGCACTCTCTCACTCCCTCACTCTTTACTCAGCACTCAGCACTCAGCACTCAGGACTCATCACTCTCACTCTTATTATTTAAGAAGATCCAAGGGTTCGCAAAAGTTGTCTACACCTTGTTTGAGAATATATATCAAAACTGGTGTTGCTAAAATTTTGGGGAATGTGGGCATTGTTTTGAGATGTGCCATCATTTCTACAATCGAGCCGTCGAGCAATTGAGAGCGAAACTCTTGTTCACAAATTACAGCACGCCACTTTCTTGCCAAAGCATCTAACCATTCAGCATTGGCTCGTTCTGGTTCTTGTCCCGCTTTGATGGCTAGTGTCATCGCCGCATCTTCTAAATCTCCTTCGCAGTCCTCAATTAAGTCCAAAGCCACCATAGCGCCAGAGTCATCAGCCAATTGAGAGCGAAACAAGGCAATTTCTTGTGATGTAACTGTAGTCATGAATTAAGTAGTCAAGAGTCAATAGTCAAGAGTCAATGGTCAATAGTCAATAGTCAATGGTCAACAGTCAAAAAACTTTAGACTCAGTACTCAGCACTCATTACTCAGCACTAATGACCAATGACCAATGACTAATAACTAATGACTAATGACCAATCTAACGCAATCCTCTAGAAGTAACTGCACGCTGTAACTGAGCCAAGGCGCGGTTGTAATCTAGAATTGCGGTGATTCTATTGCCCTCAGCTTGTGTCAGATCGTTTTCTGAGTTGATCACATCTGTTTGAGTACCTACACCAGCTTGGAAACGTAAGCGTGCTAGACGTAGGGCTTCTCTGGCTTGCTCTAGAGCGACATTAGCGGTTTGGACGTTTTCTAGGTTGGCTTTTTGGGTGGAAAAAGCTTGTTCTACCTGAAAACGAACTTGGTTACGCTGGTTAGCAAAGTTAGTTTCAGCGATCGCAATATTGGTTTTTGCTTGAGATGCTCTAGCTCTGGATGCTCCACCATCAAATAAGTTTAAGGTTGCTCTGACTCCCAAGGAATAACCATCTGTGACAGCGACTTTATCATCAAATTGATCTAGTAGGTTGTAGTTAGCAATTAAACTGACTTGTGGCCCCAGGTTTGACAATGCTTGTCGGCGCTGTTGTTCACTAATGTTACGTTGTGCTAATTGTTGTTGCAGTTCTGGACGGTTTTGATAGGCGAGGATGATGCTTTGTTCCAGAGATTGATTCCACAATCCGGCTAGTTGTACTGGGTCGGCGGCACTGATATTCACCGACTGCGGTAAGCTGAGTAAGGATGCTAGATTACGCCGTGCTGTTTGCTGCTGGGAAATACTATTGGTGAGCTGTTGGGTGTTATTGGCTAAACTTACCTGCGATCGCAACACATCAAACCTAGTTCCTACTCCTGCCCTTTCTAGCGCTTGTGCATCTCGCAAACTAGCTTGTGCTTGTTCTACGGCTGATCGAGCAATTCGTACTTGTTCATCCGCTTGCTGCAAGTCGTAGTATGCTGTAGTCACAGTCAGCCGGATTTCTTCTGATTGACGCTCTACCGCCAACTCATTAAACTTTACCTGCTCCTCAGCTTCCTTGATAGTGGCATTTCTTCTACCTGATGTGTAAAGGTCGTAGGATAACTCTGCCTGTCCCGTAAAAGATGTACTTGGTTCATCGGTGTTAGAAGGAACGCCATTTCTCCGGCTTAACTCGTCCCGCAATTGATCACTAGCAGTTTGACTGCGGGTAATATCGCTAATCACATTTAACGTGGGAAATAAAGCTGCTTGTGCCTCTCTTAAAGCTTCTTGAGAGCGTTTTAGCTCTAAAACCGTAACTTGTAAATCCCGGTTGTTGCGCCTTGCTAACTCTAGAGTTTGCACTAAGGTAATCGGCTGATTTTCCTTGAGTGTCACTTCCTCCGGATCGGTAGGAAATTGCAAGGGATTGGCATTGGGGATCAGGTTTTGCGGTACTTCTACAGCACTAGCAGGTGTAGGAGTGACTGTTGTCGGTTGAGTGTTGGCTGGCGCTTCTGTGGGTACAGGCGTTGTCGGTTGAGTATTCGTTGGTGCTTCTGTGGGTACAGGCGTTGTCGGTTGAGTGTTGGCTGGCGCTTCTGTGGGTACAGGCGTTGTCGGTTGAGTATTCGTTGGTGCTTCTGTAGGTACAGGAGTCGAATTCTCAGGTGTAGGATTTTGGGCTAGCTGCGACTCAATCCGATTGCTGATGAAGCAGGTTTGTGGTGAGCAACTCTTGATCCCCAGCAGTTTTGCTGAATTTACATTTCCAACGGCTGTTGGTAGCTGAGTTTTGAGATTTTCCGGTGATGTTAATGGGCTTTGTAGATAAGACAGGGAAAAAGTTTGTTTTTTAGATGCTGGATGCTTGGATGTATTAGAAACTACTGATGTTGCTAATTTCTGTTGAGAAATTACCTGGTTGATAGGCTTTTGATTGCTTGTAAAACGCTTTTGTTTAAGTCGTTGGACTAGATGACGGTTAGGTGTTTGGTGAGAAATTATCCCTTCATCTTTGAGAGGTTTTTGCTCTCCATTTATCCCAGTACTTGCTGTCGAGATTACTGGGTGACTATGATTACTAGAAATTGGCGAATCCAGTGTAGTCAAACCAGAATTGGCAATACTATCTGGGAAAATCTGAGCTTTATTGTTTGGCAGTTGTGTCTCATTTTTGTCTACTGCTAAGATTGGGCGATGACCTACAGTTGGACGGAGGCGATCGCCTATAGCCAAGACATTAGACTCAGACACAAGTTGTTCACTATTGACTTTCATCGCCTCAGCCACGGCTGGCTGAGTGGTCAATACTGCTGCTGTTACACTAGGCAAGAAACTATAGAGTAAATATTGTCCTTTCACCGCATCCCCTCACACGAAAATCAATCTGGCGGCAGAAAACTTTTCTTCACAACAGAATATAGCACGATACTAAATTTAAAGAGGAATATAGTACGATACCAAATTTAGGAATCGCCACCCTGTTTATCTTCAAAACTTCTGACTATCCGCGAAAGTTCCGCCTTTTCATCAATACTAACGCGGGTAGGAGCGCCACTGACAATTCGTTCGTAGTTCCGGAAAGAATCTTTGATTTCTGGGCCGTCTGCCGTAATATTATATTCTCTAATTCCTTTATCGTGCCAGGAACCGCGCATCTTAAATACGTTAATTGCCCTTGACATTTCCCCACGAATTTCTACGTACTGTAACATCAAAATTGTGTCAGTAATAGTGGAAATGTGGGAGTCAGTAATTGAATGTGACCCCATGAATTGGTCGGTTGTATTGGTAAAGAAACCTGTAATTTCTTCTTGTTTGGCGTAACCTGTAACACCAATGACAAATTGCCGGAAAGCATTATTGCTGACACCCCTAGCTAAGGCAGAAAGAGAGTCAATGGCAATTCTGGCTGGTTTAAAATCGGCAATTTCTGATTTAATAATTTGTAAGTGATCTTCTAAACCAGTAGATTCAGGATAAGTACAAATAATCTTCAGTAAACCTTGACGCTCTAACTCTTCAAAGTCAATCCCCCAGGAGTAAGCATTTCGAGATAGTTGAGCGCGTGATTCTTCATAGGCAAATAATATGGCTCGTTCACTGTTGACACAGCCATTTTGTAAGAATTTACTCACCAATAAAGTCTTACCTGTACCTGTAGCTCCTGTGGCTAAAATAATTGAATCTTTAAAGAAGCCACCACCACACATTTCATCTAGGGTTTTCACACCCGAAGAAACGCGAACATTAGAAGACCTTTGTGTTAGGCGCATTGCTCCCAGAGGAAAGATGTTAACGCCTGCATTGGTAATCGTAAATGGATACTCACCTTTCATGTGAGTTGTGCCACGTAATTTGAGAATTTCAATCGTGCGCCGACGACGTTCTCCTTCTAAAACATTACGGACAATTACCACATTATCCGAAACAAATTCTTCCACACCAAAGGAGGCGACTGGCCCGTATTCTTCGCTTCTTTCAGTTGTAATAATCGTCGTCACATTCAGTTGTTTAAGGCGTGCGACTAAGCGAAAAATCTCTCGGCGTACCACTCCTACTGCTTCATACTGCTGAAATACGGCGGTAATTGAGTCAATGGAAACTCGCTTGGCTTTATATTTGCGAATTGCATATTGTAAGCGCTCAATTAAGGCTGAAAGGTCAAAGTTACCGACAATATCTTGACCTTCAGGATCGGGAGATGCGTCTAGGATAAATAATTTACCTTCGTTGATTAGACGTTGTAAATTCCACCCAAAAATATAAGCGTTTTTAATAATATCGCTGGGAGATTCTTCAAAGGTAACAAATACTCCAGCTTCATCAAAGTAAGTGATCCCACTATAGAGGAATTGTAGGGATAATAGAGTTTTCCCTGTTCCCGAAGTACCCGTAACTAAGGTGGTTCTGCCTACAGGTAAGCCGCCATGACTAATATCGTCAAAGCCTTCGATCATCGTGCGAATTTTTTCTACACCCCCAATGGATGTATTGTTTTGTGCCTGTTGCTCGTTATCGCTCATTTGTTGTTGATAAATAGGTACTAAAACCTGTTTTTATATGACTAAAGTTTTTATGGTTTAAAGATTATTTTGTTGTTCCCAATCTTCTTCTGTTAGTTCTTCATAAAGTAAATCTAATCCAATTAAGACTCTTTCTCGATCTGATAGGTCACCAATAATTTTGCGGACGGGAGGAGGCAAAATTTTTGATAATGTTGGTGTAGCTAGGATTTTATCTTCTTCAGCTAGTTGTGGGTTTTTCAGGACATCAATTACTTTGAGGGCATAAACCCCTTGAAACTCCTGCTCTAAGATATTTTTGAGTACTTTTAATGCCCGCACCGAGTTGGGTGTGTTCCCTGCCACATAAAGCTTGAGAACATAGGTCTTTCTGGCTTTATTCATAAAGGGAATGGAAAAGTATATACATAGTGATGATGGAGTGTTTCATGAATTCAGCTTCAGTCACTTTTAATGCTTGTGACTAATGGAGATGAGGATGAATTCCTGTTATTTAAAAATCGCACATCTGTAGACTTCACAAAGATGGGCTAGGATGTCTATGAGCGTTAGACGATAATCCATCAATGTCTCACCACTCCTACCTTCTAATTTTAGCTGGTCGGCAAACTCTTCGATTAACTCCATATGAATTTCTATAATTTGCGGCACAGGAATATTAGCACAAAATACTGCATTGATAAATTTATCAATTTTTTCTTTTAGTGCTTTGTCTGTAGTAAAGTAGGTTAAAAGAATTTGCCGATAATCTGATTTGAGTTGCTGCAATAAAACTTGCCGATCAACTTCCTGAGTCATGTGCTGACAAACCTGCTGTGCTTTTGGCTTTTGGCATACAAATAAATAAAGAGATTGAATAAGAAAATTTCCCTTAATTTTTGGCTGTACCTCTTTCAGAAGATGGTAACCCTTTGTAGTATTAGCAGCAACTGGAGTTAAGAGGGAAAACCAAGGAGCAATCAACCACTTCGAGCTTGGACATCATGCGCTTAATCATGCTGTGATAGCTGGTTTGGTTGCATGATCTAAATTTTCTTTAACATCTGGCAAGAAAACCAATATTGATAGTAGCATTTACATATTTATATTCCTTTTCGCTCTCCATGACTAGATAAATAGGGTAAAGATAGCTGGGTGTGAATGGTGGATGTTTTTTAAATTAGTAATTCTTTACTAACAAACCCCTCTTACACACATAATTAGCTATTTTTTCATCAATTAACCACTTGTCTAGGGAACAAGAAGTAGTAAATGCAGGCTGTAAATTCGTTGGTTGTCAAGAACACGTTACTAATACTCATGATTGACATATGTATATCTATCTAAATCAAGATTTGTTTTGTTGCTCCTTAATAAGATATTTGAACGAATTTAAAGTATTGTCGCATTCCCAATCATTATAATTCCTCAAGGTTCTAAAACGAATGTTTAGAGCCATAATTGTCATAGCTGTCACTATCCATGAGAAGGTAAAGCATCAGCAAGAAACTGGTGTGTCACTTTTGTCAGAGTTTCCCAGAACCAATGAAAAAGCCACAGTTCGGAAAACTAGTGAATTCAAAAAGCAGTGTTCGAGAGAACCCAGTCTGTTGTTTCAATAGTCTAAAGGCTGTACCACAATCGCTTACATGAGTCTTCTTAGAGGATTTACTTGAGGCGCTTGACTTGTCTGCTCTAGTGCTGATGGTGGAGCCAGAGATTTTGCTAGGAAGAATGACCCCCCAAAGCCTTATGTCAATGCTACAGTATCCGCTTGATGAATTTTTAGTAACTGTCAGCAGTTGCTGTGAAACCAGCACTTTAGCAATGGTGCTGGAGATGTTTGAGCAAGAGCAATGCGATCGCCTGGTAATTGTGAATCAGCAGCAATGCCCTGTGGGGTTGCTGTACTCTGGCCAGCTAGCACAAAAGTTTTTGGCAACCGCAGGAGATGAGCTATTTGTAAATTTACAAAAACCACTGTTAAACCTCAGCCAAGCCTTAATTGAGCCAATACAGATATTACCAGCCAGCCACCGCATTGAGCAATTGAGTTCATTTTGGCAATATCATCCTGGACAAACGCACAATATAGAATCGGCATTGGTAGATGCTGAGGGCAAATTCTTAGGATTACTCAATAGTGTAAAATTATTGGCACTGCTAGCGAAAGAGCAGGTAAAGACAGGAGCGATCGCTTCTCGTTACTCAGCTAGCCCAAACTCATCAATTAGACAAAATCAAAATACAAATACTGAACAGTTGGGTGAATCTAGTTTTCGGCGATCAGCTACGCTGGGCAAAACGCCATCACCCAAAAGCTATCAACACCAGATCCAGCTACACCAACCACTAGTACAACTCCTAGAACGGTTGCCTTGGCCTTTGATGTTGCAAACAAGTGGCGGGGAAATATTAACCCAAAATTTAGCTTGGTGGCAGCAATTAGGAACCTTGAAAGACCCAGAAGGCATTAGACAACAAGTAGAAGCAATTTTAGCGGCTACTCGCATTAAACAACCAGAATATATCGGGCAAAAACCTGCACCACATCACAGAAGTCATGAACAAGTAGGTGAAGAGTCAGTCAGCAGTTTACCCACGACCGGCTTGCTGCCCGTATCCCCTCAAAATCCCTATGAAGCTGGCGAAAATCCCAAAAATAGCGCTAGTCGCTGCTTTTTAGATCGGCAGATGGGTACTTGTACCTGTGTGGTGGAAGTAGAAGATGGACAGGAGCGAGTTTGGCAGTTTGCCAAAATTCCTCTGGATAGCCCAGATTTAAAATTTGCCAACACAGATAACCTCTGGCTTGTGTTAGCCACTGATGTTACCGAACAGCAACAACTATGTAAAGAACTAGCCGCCAAAAATGCCGACTTGGTGCAACTCAATCGCTTAAAAGATGAGTTTCTCGCTTGCATTAGCCATGAACTGAAGACTCCCCTGACTGCGGTTTTGGGATTATCAAGGTTGCTAGTAGATCAGCAATTGGGCAAACTGAATGAGAGACAAGCTCGTTATGCGGGACTAATTCATCAAAGTGGTCGTCACCTGATGAGTGTAGTTAATGACATTTTGGATTTAACCCGCATGGAAACAGGGCAGATGGATTTAACCCTAGTGCCGGTGAGTATTCGGGCAGTGTGCGATCGCGCTCTCTCGGAAGCAAAAGCCATTCATAATCAAACTAGTAAAACTCCAACGGCTAATCAAACAGCCACAATACAACCATCAATCCCCGAATTCACACTCTCAAT
The DNA here is from genome assembly GCF_013393945.1 of Nostoc sp. TCL26-01. Classification (NCBI taxonomy): domain Bacteria; kingdom Bacillati; phylum Cyanobacteriota; class Cyanophyceae; order Nostocales; family Nostocaceae; genus Nostoc; species Nostoc sp. TCL26-01. The sequence goes on along the minus strand of NZ_CP040297.1, from coordinate 6,471,411 downwards.
TGAACCAGGTTTAGACCAAATTGTCGCCGATGAACTACGCTTACGGCAAATGTTGGTACACTTACTTTCCAACGCCTTTAAATTTACCGAAATATCCGGTGAAATTGGCTTGCGGGTGAGTCGTTGGGAAGGCTGGGTAGCCTTTACGGTCTGGGATACAGGCATCGGTATTCCTGAACATCAACAACATTTAATCTTCCAAAAATTCCAACAACTAGAAAATCCTCTCACTCGTCAGTTTGAAGGTACAGGTTTAGGACTAGTCTTAACTAGAGCCTTAGCTCGTCTCCACGGTGGTGATGTTAGTTTCTTGTCGCGGGAAAGCAAAGGTAGTCAATTTACTTTATTGTTACCACCTAGCCCACCTACAGGCAGTTTTGCTGATTCAGAGGAGGAAATAACCGAAGAACCTGATACCTCTAGCCGAACTACAGCAACATCAAAACAGTTGGTTGCTAACCCTGGACAAAATTACCCCGCCTGTTCCCCTCGATTAGTGCTAGTAGTCGAAGCTGTAGCTCGATATATAGAAGATTTGACCGATCAACTCAAAAGTTTAGGTTATCGAGTCGTCATCGCTCGCTCAGGTACAGAAGCGGTGGAAAAAGCCCGACGATTACAGCCAAAAGCCATATTTTTGAACCCCCTACTACCTTTGTTGTCGGGTTGGGATGTACTCACTTTACTCAAATCTGATGCCGCAACTCGCCATATTTCCGTCGTGGTTACAGCTACAGGGGCAGAAAAAGAGCTAGCATTTGCTAACCGTGCCGATGGTTTCTTAAGCTTACCAGTAGAGCAGCAATCACTGATTCCATTGCTAGACAAGTTATGCGCTGCACCACAAGAACAGCAGCCGGGTTTAGAAAATGATGAAAATATCGAACGAAAGAAACCTTTACGAATTCTCAGATTAGTCAATCCTGAATTAGAGTCAACCACTTCCCACTCTTCCTTGCAGGAACATCGCATCATCGAAGTCGATGATTTGGATCAAGCCGAACTTCTCGCTAGGGTTTGGCAGTTTGATGTGATTTTACTTGATGTCGAACCATCCCTGGCACAAAAGTATCTCAAAGAATTAGTTCAACACCCCCGATTAGCGGCTTTACCGTTGGTAACTTGTGATGTAGCCACAACTCTGGCTGCTTCCCAAATCCCTGGACTTTCCGTATTTCCCTGTTTAACACCCTTGGGCGTTGACAATCACACTCAAAAAATCGATCCTTTACTATCTGTACTACAAATTGCCTCTGGTATCTGTTATCCACCCAGTATTCTGGTAGTTGATTTGACAATGCTACAGGACATACCACAGCCCAAACGTAGACAGGCAAAAGGTTACAGTACCCAAAAAAGCTCTGGGGAAACTCCTGAAAGGGGAACTGAATGGTTCCAAGCTTTAATCCAGTATCTACAAACAGCCGGATTGAAGGCAACTATGGCACGTTGTTGGGCAGAAGTTATTCAACAAATTCGCCATCAAAATGTAGACTTGCTACTAATTTGCTTAGGAGAATCAACCATCCATCCAGAAATACTCCAAGCCTTAACAGCTTTGCCAGACTTACCATTTGATCTACCACCGATTTTAGTCATTGAGCAGAGATTAAATCACGTTCAAGTCAGTTCTCGCAGTAAGTTAACGTCAGTAAAACGGACTCATTTGCCCAAAACTGAAGTGGAATCAGTACAAACAATTGTCAAAGCGATCGCTACCCATGTTGTACCACGTTCTACATCAATGGAAGACCTATTAAACCAGATTCATCAAGCTTTAAGTCTGAATGAACGTCAAAGAAGATGTGATGGGTAATGGGGAGTGGGGAAAAGAGGACAAGGAAGGGGACAAGGGGACAAGGGGAGTGAGGGAGTGCTGAGTATAGAACTATTGACCATTGACTATTGACTATTGACTATTGTTCACCATTGCGAAAATGGATGTTGGACTAAATAACTGTTGAAATATCTATCATCTCCGGTGACTTCTTTCCCAATCCAGGCAGGAATTTCTATCTGTTGTGCTTCATCTGTCAGTTCCACTTCTGCCACGATTAAGCCTTGATTAGCACCGGAAAATTCATCTATTTCCCAAATTACACCACCCCACTCGATTTTGTATCTAATTTTTTCGATAAACGGGCGAATACAGAGCGTATCGAGTATTTCTTGGGCATCTGTTAGCGGAATAGGATACTCAAATTCTGACCGAGAATAATTGATGGGGGGACTTTTGATTGTTAAATAACCTTGATTGCCAACTACGCGGATACGTACACTAGCCCCTTGTGCAGGGATGTATCCTTGACGATATAAACTACCTGTACCTAGCGATCGCCAACTATCTCCGTTGACTAAAAATTTGCGCTCAATTTCTTTGGCCATTATTTCTCTGGGCTTGCTGAATCAAAAAGGGTGTAGGGAACTCTATTAATTAGTGTATTACTTATTGTCTTGATCAAGAAAGCATCCAGAAGTCTTTTGTCTCTAACGATTCTAGGGAATACTAGAGGAATGTTTCTTGATTATGTATTTTCATATGCGTCAACTTTGGCAATATCTACGGAACTGGGCAATATTGAGTTTATTATGTCTAGTTTTAGGTTGGTCACTACCAGCACAAGCAGCAAATCGTCCCAATCCTGAATTAGAGCAGCAGGTTTTACAAATTCTCCGCCAACACCCAGAAACAATTATCGAATCGCTCCAAGCGTATCAGCAGCAACAGCAACAGCAAATCAATCAAGCCAGAGCAGCATTTTTCAATGATTTAAAAACTCATCCGCAAATTGCGATCGCTGACTCTCCGATTCTGGGCATTACTCCTGCAAAAAACTTGATCGTAGAATTTTCTGATTTTCAATGCCCTTATTGTGCTGAGGCGCATAAAAAATTAAACCAGTTATTAGCCAAGCATCAAAATGATGTGACATTAGTTTACAAGCATCTACCCTTGATTCCTGTTCATGCTGAAGCTATGCCTGCGGCTAGAGCAAGTTGGGCAGCAAATCAACAAGGTAAATTTTGGGAGTACCACGATGCTTTGTTTACTAATCAAAAGCGACTGGGTGAAGATTTGTATCTAGAGATTGCCAAAAAACTCCAGTTGGACATGGATAAGTTTAACAGCGATCGCCTTTTAGCTGACACCACCATTAGTAAAGACATCCAACTAGCACAAAGTTTGGGTGTTGATGGCACACCTTTCTTTGTCATGAATAATCAAAACTTCTCTGGAGCCTTACAAGTAACCGAAATAGCAGGGAAATTAGCCTCTTAGGCGACTGGAAGTCGCGTCTACACAGGCAAAACCCGCCTACGCGGGTTAAAACTTTGATTTTCCGTTGATGTGAGTCTTCAACAGAGACTCACGTTAATTAGGTTTGGCAATTGATATAATTTTGATCTAACAGAAATTTGATTGAGCGATCGCTGCAAATACAAATAAATCTCTCACCAAAAATCTTCAACTATCATTAAGTTTATTAATTTTCTCTTGACATTATGCTTACTCTGTCCCCCAGTTTGCAAGCGAGACTTGCTCAACCCCTGAAAATCGGCTCTTGTGAGGTCAAAAGTCGAGTTCTTCAGTCACCTTTGTCTGGGGTAACAGATATGGTGTTTCGTCGTTTGGTACGTCGCTATGCACCAGATTCGATGATGTATACGGAAATGGTCAACGCTACTGGGTTACACTACGTCAAGCAGCTACCTAAAATTATGGAGGTAGACCCTAACGAAAGACCAATCAGTATTCAACTATTTGATTGTCGTCCCGATTTCCTAGCGGAAGCAGCAGTTAAAGCGGTGGCTGAGGGTGCTGATACTGTGGACATTAATATGGGGTGTCCGGTAAATAAAATTACAAAAAATGGTGGTGGTTCTTCCTTATTGCGCCAACCAGAAGTAGCAGCAGCAATTGTGCGGGAAGTGGTGAAAGCTGTTGATGTACCTGTGACAGTTAAAACTCGGATTGGTTGGAATGACAAAGAAATTACTATCCTCGACTTTGCCAAGCGGATGGAAGATGCTGGTGCGAAAATGATTACCGTGCATGGACGCACCCGCGCCCAAGGTTACAATGGTAACGCTCGTTGGGAATGGATAGCGCGTGTGAAAGAAGTGCTAGCGATTCCGGTGATTGGTAATGGCGATATATTTTCAGTGGAAGCGGCGGTGAAATGTCTCGAACAAACTGGTGCTGATGGTGTGATGTGTTCCCGTGGGACTTTAGGTTATCCCTTTTTGGTGGGAGAGATTGATCATTTCTTAAAAACCGGGGAAATCTTGCCAGCACCAACCCCAATTCAACGCTTGGAATGTGCCAGAGATCATTTACAAGCATTGTGGGAGTATAAAGGCGATCGCGGTGTCCGGCAAGCCCGCAAACACATGACTTGGTACGCCAAAGGTTTTGTCGGTGCGGCGGAGTTGCGTGGACAGTTGAGTGTCATCGAAACAGTCCAGCAAGGTTTAGATTTGCTTGACAGAGCCATTGAGCAGTTGACTCATGGTTATGAGCCAATGGAAGAAGCAACTAATTTTCAAGTTGCATAGGACTTGATTAAATGTGGTGAGAAATCTGAGTACAACTCAATACGGTTCAGTTATTACACATAAATTATGTAGAGACGTTGCTCTTATTTAAATGTACATCACTACTCAGAAAGAGGAATTTAGCTATGCTTACATCAATGCTGTCGCGTCTGCTACGGGTTATTCATTCCAAATAGCACCCAGACTATTAGATTTAGTGGGGGTTGATGTAACCATCACAGGAATTACAATACCTGGTTCTAGACGGCGAACTCGGATTGATTTACAAGTCAAATGTACTTCCCAAAAATTACTAGATCCGGACTTTGTTAAAATTCCTCTAGAAATCAAAAATTATGATGAACTAAGAAACAATAATCCCGACGATGACCCCCTGTTGTTAGTCGTTGGTCTTGGTTCCTGATTTACAAGAAAATTGGCTACAACAATCGGAGACGGAGCTTTGCTTGAAGCGTTGTGCTTACTGGGTGTCGATACGCGGTCAACCACCAACTGAAAATCAAAGTACTGTCACTGTTTACTTACCCCAGCAAAATATTTTCAGTGTTGAAGTTTTGCCAGCTCTAATGCAAAGAATTGCTAGAGGAGAACCAATATGATAGTTACCGTGCGTGACCCGGATATTCTCTCTAATTTAGACCCTGATAAAATAACATCTTATCTTCAAGCAAAAGGTTGGTATCAAGAGAGTCAGGTTGACACTAAAGAATCAGTTTGGATTAAAATAACTGATTCTGGTGAGGAATTTGATATTACCTTACCTCTCAATCCCAAAATCCGGTCTTATGCGCTGCGGATGGCTGATATTTTGGTAATTCTAGAAACTGTTGAAGTTCGCTCTCAGTTAGATATTTTGAGCGATTTAATTACAAAAATCCCCAATACCTCTATTCAGGGGATGGTGATAAGAGTAGCAGAACGAAATCATCCAGTTAATGTCACAATTATCGGTTTTGTTGTCGGCAAGCCTCGTCAAATTAACCTTTCTCTGAGTGAATCTGAATACAATCAGGCTTGGACTGCTTATCACCAGAGGCTACCAGTCGTTTGTACTGGGGATTTAATTAAGGAGAATGACGCTTTTGTGCTGCAAAAAATTACTAGCTTTGCTTCATATAATACTTTGACTGAGCGAGCAGCAGTATAACCCAAATTTCTCACCAGATTCAGATCAGTAATGTTGGGTTACGCAAAGTCTCCACCCAACCTACATTTCTGCTTGATCGGTTAACGGTATAGCCAAACTCGTAATAGAGATAATAACTGTTCTGTATCTACGGGTTTAGCAATATAATCTGATGCACCTGCGGCGATACACTGATCGCGATCGCCTTGCATGGCTTTGGCTGTTAAGGCAATAATTGGTAAAGAGCTAAATTGCTCTCGCTGGCGAATCAGTTGCATGGTTTCGTAGCCATCCATTTCTGGCATCATCACATCCATGAGTACCACATCAATATCGGGTGTGATTTCTAGCAAATCAATCCCTTCTCTACCGTTTTCTGCATATAAAACCTGCATTTGATAGCGTTCTAGCATACTGGTGAGGGCAAAGATGTTGCGTACATCGTCGTCTACAATCAAGACCTTTTTCCCCACTAGAGAGTAGTCTTTGGAATAGAGTTGTTCAAGGATTTGCCGCTTGGGTACGGGTAAATTTTCTTGGATGCGGTGGAGGAACAAGGCAGTTTCATCGAGGAGGCGTTCGGGCGATCGCACATCTTTAATAATGATAGTCTCTGCGATGCGTCTGAGTTCTGTCTCTTGGGCTGGGCTGATTTCTCTGCCGGTGTAGACAATGATGGGTAGGGCTGAGGCGTTTGGTTCTCGTTTAATCTGCTCGATTAGTTCTATTCCTGGCATATCTGGTAAGCCTAAATCCAGGACTAAGCAGTCAAAATACTGGTTGCGGATGGCTTGGAGAGCTTCTGCCCCCGTACCCACAGCAGTAGTTGTCACATCGCTGTTGCCAATTAGCTCGACAATGCTTTGGCGTTGTAGTTGATCATCTTCGACTACTAGCAGACTTTTGACTCGACGTTCCACAAAACCTTTAATTTTTTCTAAAGCTCCTGATATGGCTTCACTGGTGACAGGTTTTTGTAAATAGGCGATCGCACCTAGTTGTAAACACCGTTGTTGTCCTTCCTCCACACTCATGATGTGTACAGGAATATGGCGGGTTGTGGGGTCGCGTTTGAGGCGATCTAGGACTGTCCAACCATCCATCTCTGGTAATTTGATATCCAGTAAAATTGCTGTCGGGCGATATTCCTTAGCTAATTTCAACCCAGATGTACCAGTTTGGGCGGTAATCACTTGGAATCCCTGCTGGCGCGCCATATCTAGGAGAATTTTGGCAAAATTCACATCATCTTCGACAATCAGCAGGACATTATGATCTGAAGAATTGTTAATGTTAGAGCGATCGTCGTTGATCTGTGGTGAGTGGTGAGTGGGAAGTGAGGAGTGGGAAGGGGGGAATAGATTTGCTTGTGTCGATTCCAGATTTTGTTGTGGTACGTAGAAGGTAAAGGTGCTACCTTGTCCGGGATGACTAATCAGCTTGATTTCGCCGCCCAGGAGATGAGCAATTTCTCGGCTAATTGACAAACCTAATCCTGTGCCGCCATATTTGCGGCTAGTAGTGCCATCAGCTTGTTGGAAGGCTTCAAAAATAATCTTTTGCTTGTCGGCGGCAATACCGATACCTGTATCACTAACGGCAAAAGCAATGACAGTTTGAGCGCGGTTGAGGGTTTGTTGGGTGAGACTCCATCCCTGTGTCGCTACGGCTATTTGTAAGCTGACTTCTCCATTTTCGGTGAATTTAAAAGCGTTGGAGAGGAGATTTTTCAGGACTTGTTGTAGGCGTTTAACATCAGTGTGGATGCTGATTGGCAAATCTGCAGCCAGTTCAACGGCAAAAGTCAGTCCTTTATTTTGAGCTATTTGTCCAAAGGTACGCTCAATTTGTTCTGCCAATTCTTGTAAGGGCATGGGGGTCATGTGAATGGACATGGTTCCCGATTCGATTTTGGCTAGATCCAAAATGTCATTGATTAATGCCAACAGTTCGTTACCGGCAGAGTAAATTGTTTGGCTATATTCGACTTGTTTATCGGTGAGATTACCATCAACGTTATCTGTTAATAATCTGGCCAAAATCAACAAGCTATTTAAGGGTGTCCGGAGTTCGTGGGACATATTAGCTAAGAACTCGGATTTATATTTAGAGGACAGTGCTAATTGTTCAGCTTTGTCTTCTAAAGACCTTCTAGCTTGTTCAATCTCTCGATTTTTCCGTTCTACTTCTTGTTTTTGTAAGGCTAATAATTCGGCTTTTTCTTCTAATTCTGCATTGGTTTGCTGCAACTCATCTTGCTGTCCTCGCAGTAAGTCTTCTGAGGCTTTGAGTGATTGGGCTTGTTGTTCGAGGCGTTTGTTGGTTTCTCGGAGTTCGTTTTGCTGGGTTTGTAATTCCTCGGCTAGAGACTGGGATTGCTTGAGTAATTCTTCAGTCCGCATGGAGGCGGCGATGGTGTTGAGAACGATCGCAATACTTTCGGTGAGTTGGTCGAAGAAGGTTAAATGAATTTCACTAAAGCGGCGGAAGGATGCCAACTCAACTACTGCTGTGACTTGTCCTTCAAATAAGACGGGTAGGACTACAGCATTTAGTGGGGTGGCTTCGCCTAAACCGGAACTAATTTTGATATAGTCGTTGGGGACTTCGGTTAACAGAATCCGTTCTTTTTCTAAGGCACATTGTCCTACCAAACCTTCACCCAAGAAAAAGCGGTTGGCTAAATTTTTGCGTTCGCGGTAAGCATAGGTGCTAAGTAACTTGAGGTAGGCTTGATTGTCTCCTGATTCTAAGAGGTAGAATACGCCGTGTTGTGCGCCGACTAGGGGTGCGAGTTCGGAGAGAATTAATTTGGAGACGGTTTCTAAGTCTCTCTGCCCTTGTAGCATCCGGGTAAACTTAGCCAGGTTCGTTTTTAACCAGTCCTGCTCAGTATTTTTCTGGGTTGTCTCTCTGAGGTTAGCAATCATCTGGTTGATATTGTCTTTGAGAATTGCTACCTCACCCAAGGCTTCTACGGAGATAGAACGGGTCAAATCGCCTTTAGTCACGGCTGTGGCAACTTCTGCGATCGCTCTTAATTGGGTAGTTAATGTGGCTGCTAGTTCGTTAACGTTGTCGGTCAAATCTTTCCATGTGCCGGCTGCCCCTGGAACCTTGGCTTGACCGCCTAATTTCCCTTCTATGCCTACTTCCCGCGCCACTGTTGTTACCTGATTGGCAAAGGTGGCTAGGGTATCAATCATTTCGTTGATTGTCTCGGCTAAGGTTTCAATTTCCCCCTTCGCATCTAACATCAGTTTGCGTTTCAAGTCCCCGTTCGCTACTGCCGTGACAACTCTGGCAATGCCTCTTACCTGGGCTGTCAGGTTCCCCGCCATTGAGTTAACGTTGTCGGTCAAATCCTTCCACGTACCTGCTACACCTTGTACTAAAGCTTGCCCACCTAATTTTCCTTCAGTTCCCACCTCCCGTGCTACCCTCGTAACTTCTGAGGCAAAGGAACTAAGTTGATCCACCATTGTGTTGATGGTGTTTTTCAAGTCGAGAATTTCCCCTTTCACATCCACGGTGATTTTTTTGGACAAGTCGCCATTTGCCACCGCTTTTGTCACTTCGGCAATGTTCCGCACCTGGGCTGTCAGGTTCCCCGCCATCAGGTTGACGTTATCGGTTAAGTCTTTCCATGTGCCGGCCACACCCCGGACGTAGGCTTGTACACCCAGTTTTCCTTCTGTTCCCACCTCCCGTGCTACCCGTGTTACTTCCGAGGCAAAGGAGTTGAGTTGATCCACCATTGTATTGATGGTGTTCTTGAGTTCTAAAATTTCTCCCTTCACATCCACGGTGATTTTCTTGGACAAGTCGCCATTTGCCACCGCCGTCGTCACCTCGGCAATATTCCGCACCTGGGCTGTCAAACTCCCTGCCATGAAATTCACACTATCGGTCAAGTCTTTCCAAGTCCCTGCCACACCTTTAACTTCGGCTTGCACACCCAGTTTTCCTTCCGTTCCCACCTCCCGCGCCACCCTGGTAACTTCCGATGCAAAAGAATTCAGTTGATCCACCATTGTGTTGACGGTGTTTTTCAACTCCAGAATTTCCCCTTTCACATCCACAGAAATTTTCTTGGACAAGTCGCCATTAGCCACGGCTGTAGTGACGGCAGCAATATTCCGTACCTGGGCTGTCAAACTTCCTGCCATGAAATTCACACTGTCAGTCAAGTCCTTCCAAGTCCCTGCCACACCTTTAACATCGGCTTGCACACCCAGCTTGCCTTCGCTACCGACTTCCCGCGCCACCCTAGTTACTTCCGAGGCAAAAGAGTTGAGTTGATCCACCATGATATTGATGGTGTTTTTCAACTCTAAAATTTCCCCTTTTACTTGCACAGTAATTTTCTTCGACAAATCACCGTTAGCGATCGCAGTTGCCACCTCGGCAATATTCCGTACTTGATCAGTGAGGTTTCCTGCCATCATATTCACCGCACCTGTCAAGTCTTTCCAAGTCCCTGCGACTCCCCGGACTTCGGCTTGGACACCCAGTTTCCCTTCCGTTCCTACCTCCCGCGCCACCCTGGTGACTTCCGAGGCAAAGGAACTGAGTTGATCCACCATTGTATTGATGGTGTTCTTGAGTTCTAAAATTTCCCCCTTCACATCCACAGTAATTTTCTTCGACAAGTCACCATTTGCCACCGCCGTCGTCACCTCGGCAATGTTCCGTACCTGGGCAGTTAAACTCCCCGCCATGAAATTTACACTGTCGGTTAAGTCTTTCCACGTACCTGCCACCCCGCGCACTTCTGCTTGCACACCGAGTTTGCCTTCGCTACCGACTTCCCGCGCCACCCGTGTTACTTCCGAGGCAAAGGAATTCAGCTGATCCACCATTGTATTAATAGTGTTCTTGAGTTCTAGAATTTCCCCCTTCACATCCACAGTAATTTTCTTGGATAAGTCACCTGTTGCCACCGCCGTTGTCACCTCGGCAATATTCCGCACCTGGGCTGTCAAACTCCCCGCCATGAAATTCACACTATCGGTCAAGTCTTTCCAAGTCCCTGCCACACCTTTGACATCGGCTTGCACACCCAATTTGCCTTCGCTACCTACTTCCCTAGCTACCCTGGTAACTTCTGAGGCAAAAGAACTCAGTTGATCCACCATGATATTGATGGTGTTTTTCAACTCAAAAATTTCCCCGCGCACGTCCACAGTGATTTTTTTGGATAAGTCACCATTAGCGATCGCTGTTGCCACTTCGGCAATATTTCTCACCTGTCCTGTCAGATTTCCTGCCATCAGGTTGACGTTATCTGTCAAGTCTTTCCAAGTCCCCGCTACCCCTCGGACTTCTGCTTGTACCCCCAACTTTCCTTCCGTTCCCACCTCCCGCGCCACCCTAGTGACTTCTGAGGCAAAAGAATTGAGTTGATCCACCATTGTATTGATGGTGTTCTTCAACTCCAAAATTTCCCCCTTCACATCCACAGTGATTTTCTTTGACAAGTCCCCATTGGCTACCGCCGTCGTCACCTCGGCAATATTCCGCACCTGGGCTGTTAAACTCCCCGCCATGAAATTCACACTATCAGTCAAGTCCTTCCATGTACCTGCTACCCCCCGGACTTCGGCTTGACCACCTAATTTTCCTTCTGCACCCACCTCACGGGCAACCCGTGTCACTTCTGAGGCAAAGGAATTGAGTTGATCCACCATGATATTGACGGTGTTTTTCAGTTCTAAAATTTCCCCCTTCACATCCACAGTAATTTTCTTCGACAAGTCGCCATTTGCTACCGCCGTCGTCACCTCGGCAATGTTCCGCACCTGCGCTGTCAAGTTTCCTGCCATCAGGTTGACGTTATCTGTCAAGTCTTTCCAAGTCCCCGCTACCCCTCGGACTTCTGCTTGCACACCGAGTTTTCCTTCCGTTCCCACTTCCCTCGCCACCCGTGTAACTTCCGATGCAAAAGAATTCAGTTGATCCACCATTGTATTCACGGTGTTTTTCAACTCCAAAATTTCCCCTTTCACATCCACGGTGATTTTTTTCGACAAATCACCATTGGCGATCGCTGTTGCCACTTCGGCAATATTTCTCACCTGTCCTGTCAGGTTTCCTGCCATCAGGTTGACGTTATCGGTTAAATCTTTCCACGTACCCGCGACTCCTTGCACCTGGGCTTGGACACCCAGTTTACCTTCTGTGCCGACTTCTCTGGCAACCCGCGTCACTTCCCCAGCAAAGGAACTCAACCGTGTCACCATCGTGTTGACAATGTTGGCTGTTTGGCGAAACTCTCCCTTGAGGGGTCTACCTTCAATTTCTGTGGCGATCGTTTGAGATAAATCACCGTTAGCGACAGCGCGAATTACCCTTGTCGTTTCCGCCGTTGGCTGCACTAAATCTGTAATTAGAGTATTGACAGAATTGACACAATCTGTCCAAGAACCACTAACATTTCCTAATGAAGCCCGTTCCGTAATTTTGCCTTCTTTGCCCACAACATTACTAATGCGCTGTAGCTCTGCTGTCATGCGCTCATTTTGCTCAATAATATCGTTGAGAGTATCAGCTATTTTCCCGGCTATGCCTGTTTGCTCTATGGACATCCGCGCAGAAAAATCACCTTTTTTTACAGCCGTCAGCGTTTTGAGGAGCTGTTTTAAATCAAGGTTGTCACTTTCTCTGGTTAACTGTTCGGTTGCCATAGCCTTGTCCTGAGGAAACTTTTTAGATGATATTCAGATGCGGAAGGAAATAGTCGGGTTATTGTAGAGCTATTGTGATGATTTAACACGATGTGCGACTTATTCTGAAAACCCCTCTCCAAACCTCTCCCCGAAACGGAGAGAGGCTTTGAATCTTGCTCCCCTTCCCTTGTAGGGAAGGGGTTGGGGGTTAGGTTTGAGAGAAAGTTGCACACCGCGTGATTTAGGTAATGAGTAGACTAATTTCCATTGATAATCTTGATGATTTGATTAATCAATATGTATTGATTTTTACTGAATAAATTGTGGGAAGATGGGTTTTGAAATATAGTAATCTGCTTTAATAACTGTTAGCGTAGCCCATGCCAACAAAAATCAAATAGGAATCCTATATTGAAGAATACTAACAAATATTTTTTTGAATAAATTCAATCACTTCTGTCAGTCCGGAGTGAGTTTTCAAATTAGTAAAGATAAAGGGTTTATCACGACGCATTTTTTGTGCGTCTGTGGCCATCACGCTTAAATCTGCACCGACGTATGGTGCTAAATCAGTTTTATTAATCACGAGCAAATCAGATTTAGTAATACCTGGGCCACCTTTACGGGGAATTTTATCACCGGCGGCTACATCAATCACATAAATTGTTAAATCCACCAATTCAGGACTAAAGGTAGCAGCTAAATTATCACCACCACTTTCTAAAAAGACTAAATCTAAGTTGCTAAATCGTTGTTCTAGTTGTTCAATTGCTGCCAAATTCATCGAAGCATCTTCTCGGATGGCAGTATGGGGACAACCGCCAGTCTCCACACCCAAAATGCGATCGCTACTTAAGGCTTGAGAGCGTACCAAAAATTGGGCATCTTCTTGAGTATAAATGTCATTTGTCACCACTGCCAACTGATAGCGATCGCGCAAGGCTTTACACAAAACATCAACTAAAGCCGTTTTCCCCGAACCCACGGGGCCAGCAACTCCTACTCGAAAAGCGTTCATAAATTTTTGGCTATGACATTGATCATTTGCAAACAATTATCAGCAATGGTATTCTGTGAGTCAAACTTCAGGGCTTGTTGCCAAGATGCGATCGCTTTGGCAAAATTTCCTTGTAATGCCCATAGTTTACCAGCCAAGGCATGAAAATCTGCATTGCTGTAATTCAACGCAATAGCTTGATTGTTAGATACGGCTGCTTCTAGGTAAAGCTTTTGTGACATTAACTGTAATGCTTGTTTGTGATACCAGATGGCATAGTTATGGAGACGTAACAAATCAGACAAGTCTGCTTTGCAGCGTCTGCAAGTTGGGGAGGGTTGAGGGGAAGATTTATTCTCTACTCCTCTTGTCGGCCGATATACCACACCACAAACCGGACATTTGATCATCTGTTATTCTGCCTCATTGTTACTGGCGTAGTAGAGAAAATCTTCTAGTTCTGCTTGTAACTGTGGTAGTTCGGGATCATTTTGAGCGATCGCATCTTCAATCTGGTCTAATATATCTTGTAATTCCTCTGCTTGTTCTGCATCTAAAGTTGTTTTTTGAGCGCGATTTAACAGTGCTGCTAATTCTGGCGGGATTTCCACTGCATCGCTACTATCTTCTGTGGAGATATCTATTGTTTCGTCACTTTCAAACAATGCCTCTAAATCTGCCCTAGCTTGCTTAAGTTCGTGGCTGGAAAGTTTTTGGATACCGGCGTTATTAACTACTAGCGTGCCTTGTTGCCCTTTGCCTTTTTCGGTGGTGGTGACAGTGAGAATACCATTCAGGTCAAAATCAAAGTGAACTTCGATTTGAATACCGCCTGCTGGTTTGGGTGGTAAGTCCTCCACTCGAAAGGAACCGAGAGGAACATTTTCTTCAGCGATCATATTTTCGCCTTGAAAAACTTCAATTTCTACTATTTCTTGCTCGTCAAACACAGTGGAATAAACATGAGAGCGAGAAACAGGGACAACGCTGTTGCGGGGAATAATCACACTAAAATACCCTGGCATAATCCCCATTGGTGTGTGTACAGCCGCAGCAATGCCAAGAGAATGGGGAATTACATCGACAAGAATGGCATCGACAGATTCTCCCACCAGTACCCCGGCTTGTAAAGCGGCTCCCAGTGCTACACAAAGGTCTGGTTGAATACCATCAGTGGGAGTTTGCCCCAAGTGTTCCTCAATCATTTGTTGCACTAGGGGAATACGTGTGGAACCACCAACGAGAATAATCCGATCAATCTCTTTTGGTGACAAATTGGCATCAGCGAGAGCGCGGTCAATGGCCTCTAAGGTTTGTGCTAATAGTGGGCGAATCAACTTTTCAAAATCTGTTCGGGCTATTTCTGTCTCCAGATGTAATGCAGTTTTGCCTTTACTCCCCAAAAAGGCTTCTCTAACTGTAGCAAAAGCATGAGAACTCAAGTCAATTTTCAACTGCTCGGCGGCTCGCAACAGACGCGCCTGGGTGGCAGCATCATCTGGCACATCTACACTATGTTGTTGGCGAAATAAATCTACCAGATGGAGTTGCAAAAGCCGATCAAAATCATCTCCACCCAAGCGATTATTTCCATGACTAGCCAATACTTCTGTGACTTCACCAGTAATTTCCACAACTGACACGTCAAAAGTACCACCACCTAAGTCATAAACTACAACCCGTTCTGTCTCTTCCGAGCGTAAATCATAAGCTAAAGCTGCTGCTGTTGGTTCATTGATAATTTGTAATACCTCCAAACCAGCGATCTCACCAGCAGTTTTAGTTGCTTGCCGTTGCGCGTCTGTAAAGTAGGCAGGAACTGTAATTACTGCCTGGGTAATTGTTTCGCCCAAAGCATTTTCAGCCCGTTGTTTCAAGGCGCGGAGAATAATTGCAGAAACTTCATGGGGTAAGTATTCTTTGTCTCCTAAAGTAGTTTTGTGATCAGTTCCCATCCAGCGCTTAATCGACTTCACTGTACGTTCGGGTGCGGCTGCATACTGACGCAGTGCTTCTCGTCCCACGAGTAGTTTTCCTGTATCGCTAAACCCTACACAGGAAGGTAAGATTAAATCACCATCTTCTCCTGGCAATACTCGTACCTGACCATTTTCAACGATCGCCACTTCGGAATTTGTTGTGCCTAAGTCAATCCCAATTGCTTTCATAAAATTTAATTCGCTACTATACAATGGGCAAATTTATTTTTCTTGAAGGTAATAACATGAATTGGCATAATTTCTCACCAGCCAGGGTTAGCAATATTTGCTAATAGAATCTCTTCATGTCGGTTTGGTTAATTCGTCATTCGTAATATTGCTGCTTAATCTGCCAATGTTCCTACAATCACTTGTGCTTCTCTTAAAACTTTATCACCCCATAAATAACCCCTGACTACTTCCTTAATCACCGTACTTTCTGCCACATCTGTTTTCGCTTCACGTCCTACAGCATACATTGTTTGGGCATCAAATAATTTGCCCTCAGCCACGATAGGAATAACACGTCTTTGGCGGAGTATTTCTAACAGCGATCGCCTAATTAACTCTACCCCTTGTTGATTGCTGGTGAAAATTTCTCTCAAAGATGTTTCTGAGAATGTAGATTGAGATTTCTTGCCAGAAAACCACTCTCCTAACTTTTCCCAAAAGCTTTTTTGGGCAATTGGTTGTGGGTTAGGAGTAACAGCTAATATCTCTAATTCTTCTTGCCAGTAACTACAAGCTTGATCTAAAGCATCGACAATACCTAACAATTCTTTTAAGAGTTTCTCTTGTTGTTGCTCAAATTGAGCTATTGTTTGTTTTTGGGTTGCTTCCAGATTTATTTCTAGCTTTTCTTGATCTAGACGAGAAACTTCTAAGGCTTGCACCAGAGTATCTTGAGTGGAACGCAATAATTTACCCTGTTGCTTGAGTTCATGACGTAGAGCAGTCCATTCTGCCACCATTTGATAAGGATCAAAAGGATTAGCCGATTCTGGTGGTTCACCCAAATATTCAGGAGATGCTTGTTCTGATTGTAAATAATCTAAAAATTGAGCGAATAAAGCTTCTTTGTCATTAGTCATTGGTTATTAGTCATTAGTTAGCGGTCATTAGGGGTGTAGGGGCGTAAGGGTGGTAAGAGTATAGAGGTGTAAACAGTGAACAGTGAATGTTTTAACTGGTAACTGATAACTGATAACTGTTCACTGTTAAAAGGTAGCTCGAATTAAATCATCTAGGCTCACTGCTAATTGAGCGATCGCTTTTTCTTCGACCTGTTTTAATATATCTAGATTCAGTTCTGCTTCCAGAGGGCGCATTTTTAAGAAATCTTCATTTTGAGTTGTGACTCCTTTGCGAATAGCCTCATAAGCTTCTCGAATTTCCTTAAATTCTTGGGGATAAGTATGGGCAGGAAATTCCCGTAGTTTGACATGATATGCTGCTTTAATTTGGGCGGGAGTTGCTTCTGGGGAAACTCCTAAACGGTCGTAGTGGGAAGTCATATAGGAATCCGACTTGATTATTGAAATTTCTTGCGTAGGCAGGTAACAGGTAACAGAAAAAGAAGTAATAGAGGTGTACTGAGTTTTTTATGCGTAAGCGCAGGCTACGCCAATAGAAATCAAATATGATTCCTATAAAAAGTTAGTGTTGAGTAATTACCTGCTGACTAGATTAAAACAATTCTGAAAAACCACGTTTATTTCTACCTTTGCTTTTTTTAGATTTAGAAGATAACTCTCTAAAGAAAGATTCTACATCTAGTTCATCTTCTTCCTCCTCATCATCATCTGAGAAATCAGGCATACTGTTTAACATCATCGCTTTTAGTTCTGGCAGCATTCTTGTAAACTCAGCTTGAGGAATTTTGTTGCCAAATAATTTTTGCAGCATTGATTCTAATAAATTATCCATATCTGACATATTCAGATTGTCA
Source organism: Nostoc sp. TCL26-01 (assembly GCF_013393945.1). Lineage (NCBI taxonomy): Bacteria > Bacillati > Cyanobacteriota > Cyanophyceae > Nostocales > Nostocaceae > Nostoc > Nostoc sp. TCL26-01. Next base: position 6,454,136 of record NZ_CP040297.1, on the reverse strand, counting down.
AATTTCTCTGGATCTGGCATGACACTTTGCGTTTCTCTGGCAGAAAGAAATGCTTGTTCTTCTCGAAATGCTTGTAATGCTTTGGCATCTTGTAAGCGACGAGCTAATTCAAATCCTGCTTGCTTGAGTTCTTCGTACTTGGGATGATTTATGGGGTAGGTGGTAGCTCTAGCTAATAACAGTAATGGGTTTTGAGGTTCTCGACGTAATGCTTCTTCTAGAGCCGGAATTAGTGTGGTAATCCAGCCAAAACGCCGCGCTTGCAGTTGAATGTTTGCTAGAGCATTGCCTGGTTGGGGCATGGATTGGAGGTAGAATAGTACAGGATACTCTAATTTTTGGGGACTGCTTTCTTTGACAGCTAAGACGACTATATGGGCAACTCTGGCTTCTGGGTGTTCGGTTGATAGGGGGGACAATTTTTGCAGATACTGACTGATTAATGCCGCGATGCCTTTTTCTCGTTTAGCAAACAGATGAATTGCCAGAGCGATCGCCTGCAATACTGGAATTTGTTCACCCCCAGATAATTTTTGCAGGAGAGTATCCCATTGTTGGGTAGCTGCTTTTTGGTCTAAGGAAACTCGACCACCGGAATTGGGCTGACTTTTGACTGCATTCACGAATATCTGACAAGCGCGGATGGCTGGATCTTGGGGATTTTCTGTCTGCACTAAACGACTAAATAAGCCATAACTTAATGTAGATAGTGCATCTATCCAAGGTAATACTTCTACTTCAGCTTCCACATTAAAGTCGCCAAAGTGTTTACCAAAGCGGCGACGGGCTTCAGTCAGTGCTTGTTTATCTCCTAGTTCTTCCCAAGAAGCCAGTAAGGCATTGTAAACTTCTTCATATCGACACCCCCCTTCAATGGCTTGGGTAATCAAGGCGATCGCTTGATCATAGTTTTCTTCCATAGCCGCAAATAAGCCTTTGCGTCCCAATACTTCTGGCGATGTGGGACAGATGCGTTCTGCTTGTTGCAATGCTCCTAAAGCGGTGCGTTCCCGATCTAGTGCCATGTAAGTATCTGCCATCCAGCAGTGGAGATGGGCTAAGGTTGGCTTTAAGCGTGTATCTGGCCATTCTTGGGGTTTTTGTTTGCCTTCCTGCTCCAGCCACCGCAAAAATTGAGTTAAAACCTTTTGACGTTCTTTCTGAGAATCATTAGCATCCAAAACTTCTAACAGATTGACTGCTAATTGGGGGTTGAAGGGTTTTTCGGTTAACAAAGGTTGCCAAAAGCGCTCTGCACATTCTGTTTGTCTTTGGGTCAGTGCTTGTTGACCAGCAAGGATGAACAAATCCTTCCGCAGAGTCTCTAGTTCTGGGAAGCGCGTTGAACGTGGTTCTCTTCTCAACCAGACATGGGCTGCATCATGATGATTACCTTCATTAATGAGTTGTACAATTGCTAGGGCTGATAGTGCGTCTTGAGTAGCGGGATCTTCTCGTTGCAGATTCCGGGGTTCTAGGGGTGGTTCTTTGGTCTTTGCCTGTTGCACATTAGCCAAGCGCTCTAAAATGGGATGTTCTAAATATTTGGGTTTGCTGAACATGGATCTAGATGATTGCAAACCCAACAAATTCGCCGCCACCTGCCAATTACCATTCATCTGCTGACCGTAAATAACCCAAGCAATTGGTAAATCTTCTGGTGTGATAGGACGCTTAATTTTGTAGAAAGATGTCAAAGCGGACATTGGTTGTCCATGTTTAAGAGCCAGTACTCCCCGTACCCAATGAAGTTGAGCAGCACTAAAGCGTTTGGATTGTTTGTCAATTAACTCCTCGACTTTGGCGATATCTCCTTTGAGCAATAGGAGTTTTAGATAACAGATGCTGTAATCTTTAATCAGAGTACCTGCCTCAAAAGCATCATGGATTAACTTCAGGGCAGCATCCAACTTATTTAATTCCAGCAGACATTTAGCTTGCCAATAGTGAACATCTCCCACTAAACCCAATTCTAGAGCGCGTCCAAAGGATTTTTCTGCTTGTTTAAAATCTTGCTTTTGCCATTCCTGCTGTCCCCGCAGCAACCAAATTTCTGCTTCTGGAGGCATAAATTCAATTTCCGGGTGCGATCGCTGGATTTTTTTAATTTCTTCCAAGGCTTGCCGATATTTTTTCTGCTTCAGCAATGCTTCTAGTTGCATCCTGAAGGAGTTTTCTGTCAACTCTGTTCCTGTGCTGGAAACTTGTGGTTGTGAGTGCTGTTTTGATTGATGTTTAGCCACTGGAGTTGCTTCCTGATTGTTTGCCGATATTCCCTCTTATAGAAAAGGGTGGCTTTAACTACTCTGTTAGTTTTAATATTAGTGTGGCAATGGGAGAAATTTTACAAGTCTGTGTAACGTTTTTTTTGCAAGTTATGCTGATCACTACAATAGGCATCGACCGAATTTAATTCTGCGTTGCCCGAAATCCTTGTAGAGACGTTGCACTGCAACGTCTCTACACTCATTTTCACCAGATGTCTAATAGCTAGAAATTTTGCCTTGAGTTAAAGAAGAATACATCCGTCAGCAATAGACTGACTCCTGACTCCTGTTAACTTCTAAACAACCTTGTATACTGGGTTTCATGCTGCATACTGGCTAAAGCCAAACCCCAACTACAAGAGGCAAGTTCATCATCTGGTAGAGTCAAAACTGCTTGAGTTGTGGTATTAATCAAAGGTTGCAGTTGCAGGAGTAATTCTTGCCCAGCTGTTTGTCCTAAAGGGATGAGTTTTACACCAGATGTAATTAAATTGGTTGCCCAACTGTGGAGATATCCTAGCAAGGCGACTGGTGTATTGATTTGCCAATGAGCAGTAGCAATCGCAAAAGCGATCGCATAATTACACCGATGACCCACAACTTCAGCTAAAGGTAGAGTTTGTGGTTGTATTTTACCAAGTAACTGCATGAGCGATCGCCCCATCTGCCAGCTAGAATTGCGTAATTCTTGGGTTTCTCTCGCCGCCGATAACCAGTGATTCCAGTAGCGTAATGCTGCCATATCACCGATGGTTGCGGCTTGATTAGCTCTAACTATGATTGCCGCTTCTGTGCGAATTGCCCCATAACTTAATTCTGCTTCTAACCAATGTTTCAGCGCTTCTTGATTGGTCACTGAACCGTTTTCTACTAAGGTTTCCAATCCTTCCGAATAGCTATAAGCTCCTACAGGTAAAGCAGAACTAGCTAGTTGTAATATATGCAGTAAATTAAGATCAGTGAGGGTGATGGTGTCCATAAGCGCCCAATTCTGGCTGAAATGGGGTAATTTCTTCTGTAATTGCTAATTCCATGTGTTCTAACATGGTGCGTAACACAGGATCAGGTGATAGGCGTAAATAGTTTGGCGTAATTTCTACAGGTACATGACGATTCCCTAGATGATAGGCTGCTCGCATTAATAAAAGTGGAGTTGGCGCAAATATCGTCATGACTGGTTCTGGTTTAGCCGCGATTCTGATGAAACTACCGTTGCTTTCATCTTGCAAGATATCACCCTCCCTAAGCATTGTCCCTCTGGGTAAACGCAAAAACACCACCCTACCATCTGCCATTTCAAAGCGGTGACGAGAGCGTGTCCGTTCTTCTGCGGTGAGTGCTAGCGTCAAAATGACGGTTAAATTAGGGTTTGGTGGTTGAATTTGCGTCAACGTGAGCATAATTACGGATAACTTATCTTTGAATTTATTTTACGTTGTGGCGATACCAACTGTAGAGACGTTGCAATGCAACGTCTCTACCCACGATACAATGCAACGAATTTATGTCAATTCCCACCAACCTTGATAACCAGTCACAATTCGGTTGCCATCTTTGAGAATATGCACTTCTATTTGGTCGCTAGCCCAAGTAATTTTATCGGCAAAAGCTGGGTTAAAGATATGGATTGTTTGATTTCTGGAAGAAACAGGGGAATCAGGTGCGTTAATCGCTAAAGATTCGACAAATGGCCCATCAATCAAGATATCTAGTTGTTCTAATAATGCTTGAGAACCTGGAGGGGCTGAGGCAGATTGTAGTTGCTTGAGAGTAAATCCTGTAAAAGACATAACATTTAAGCCAGCAGTTTTGAGCTGATGAGCTAGTTCTGCCAATGCGGGTGCTTGCCAAAAGGGTTCTCCACCAGAGAATGTTACACCTTGATTTTGCGGTTTGCTCAAAATGCGTTCGACGAGACTATCAACAGTAACCAATTCGTTGATTTCAAATGTCCACGAAGCAGGATTAAAACAGCCAGGACATTCACGGGGACAGCCTTGTACCCAAATGACAGCACGACAACCAGGGCCATTTACCTCTGACTCATCGATGTAACCCATAATGTTTAAATAGCCAGAGGGAATATCTGGGGGTGTTATGGATGGGTTATTTGACTGAGTTTCCATAATTTTCCTTCACTAGGAGTGTAAGGGTTTAAGGGTGTAAACAGTAAACAGTTATCAGTTATCAGTTACCAGTTAATAAACATTCACTGTTCACACCCCTACACCCGCCCCAACGGGGCTTAGTAAATTTATCTTTGCTCAAGACTAGTTGCTACGCTGCTATTGATGTGACGAAATAGCATCTAATTTAACAACCTAGAGAATGAGTTGTTCTTGCGCTATTTTTGATCTTGCTCCGGCTTGGCGATCGCTAAAATTTACTCTAAATTTAATGCTAGTCTGGGTTTACTAGGACAATCAACACTAAAATCTTTGCTCACCACTCATCAAATTCAGTGTTCTTGGTAATATATAGTATTTTTGTACTATCTCGACGGTTAGCAGTAGATGTTCATTCTTGTTGTCAGCAATTGCCAAAATAATTTTTGATTGTCAAAATATTACTAGCTAAGTTAAGTTGACATAGTTTTTTCTCAATTAAGTTAGATTTACCAATTTTACTTAGGTAATAACAGATTTTTATCAAGCTATTTGTTTTTTTGATTTTTTAATAGTAAATTGGTGTGTTTTATGAATTCCCCCCAAACAAATATTTTATTAATTGATAACCATTTAGAAAATAATAATTTTTTAATAGAATTTTTCCAGGGGACAAAATATTTTTTACAAAGGGTTGCTGCTGATAAAGCAGTAATCAATACTATCTACAAAAGTAGACCTGATTTGATTTTACTAGACGGTGCTATTTCTCCAAGTCAGGGACAAGAAATTTGCCAAAATTTAAAAGCCAATGCCCAAACTCAAGATATATCTATAATTTTACTAATTTTCAGAGAACAACTAGCTACGCAGTGGAAATATTTCCAATTAGGTGTTGCTGATTTTATTACCAAACCATTACAAAAAGAAGAATGTTTGTTAAGGATTCAGAATTATTTAGCAACACAAAATCTCTATAAAAACCTTGGGAAAAACAATTATCAATTAGCCATAATTACAGATAAAGAAAATCAGGATAAAGAGTTAGTTACCAATCATCAAACAGTAGGGTTTAATGCGGATATCAAAAATCTCATAATTGGAAATAATACAGATACTTTACTGACATATACATCCAGCCGATATAAAAGTATTAAATCCAAAAAACAGACAAAAAAAGATTCTCAATCTAGCACTATTAAGCTTTGTAATCATAATTTAGTTTTAACTAAACTAGCAAAAAATCAATTGTTATATCAAGATAATTTGAAAGCAGCTTTTATAGAAATTACAGTAGCTGGTGCAAAGAATCTGGGTGTAGAAAGAGCGAGTGTTTGGTTATATGACGAAACAGGTACAAAAATTCAGTGTATTGATTTGTTTGAAGATAGTCGCAATCAGCACAGTGAAGGATTAGTCTTATCAGTAGCAGAATATCCAGACTATTTTCAAGCTTTGCATCAAGATGAAGCGATCGCCGCAGAAGATGCCCACACAGACCCCAGGACTCAAGAATTTTCCCAAACTTATCTAGCAGAATTTAATATTAAATCCATGTTAGATACTCCTATTCGTCTAGGAGGTAAAACTGTTGGCGTTTTATGTTTGGAAGCGGTGGGATTAGCCCATTATTGGACACCGGAAGATCAAAATTTTGCTCGTTCTCTGAGCAATTTAGCATCCTTGGCATTAGAAGCACGAGAACGCCGATTAGCACAAGCAGCATTTCGGATTTCAGAACAAAAGTTAGCATCAGCTTTTCGCGCATCGCCTGACCCCATCGTCTTATGTACGTTCCCAGAAACACGTTATATCGAAGTTAACGATAGTTTTTGCCGCCTATTTGGATATTCTCGTTCGCAAGTGATTGGTAACACCGATAGAGAATTAAATATTTGGGTTAATCCTGAAGAATGTGTGTTTATTGGCCAAATTCTTCGACAAGCAAAAGTAATTCGTAACCACGAAGTTGATTTTCGGACTTGTGGTGGAGAAATTAAAACAGCACTATTTAGTGCGGAAATGATCGAAATCGATGGACAAAAATACGTTTTAGGTACAGCTAAAGATATCACAGAACGCAAGCAAGCAGAAACAGAAAGCCGTTTATTGCTATTAACAACGCAAGCGATCGCCCGTGCAGTTGATGTCAAAAGTGCTTTAACTTTAGTCTTGCGGTTGATTTGCCAAACTATTGGTTGGGATTTTGCTGAAGCATGGCTACCCAATGAACAAGGGAATATTTTAGAACATAGTTTAGTTTGTTACTGTGACGAAAGCAGTTTGGAGGAATTCTGCACTAAGAGTCAGAATATTACATTTGTTTCAGGTATAGGGCTGCCAGGAAGAGTTTGGCAAAGCAAACAACCAGAATGGCTAGAAGATGTATCTTTAGTTAAACAGCCATACTTTTTGCGATCGCGACAAGCAGCCAAGGTAGGTTTAAAAGCAGGTTTTGGTGTTCCTATTTTGGCAGAGCGAGAAGTATTAGCTGTGTTAGGTTTTTTTAAACGCACTCCAGTTCCACTAGATAGGCGTTTACTGATGCTTTTGGGGGCTGTAGCGACCCAATTAGGCGGATTAATTCAACGCAAACTTATAGAAGCTGCCCACAGAAACAGTGAAGAACGTTTACAACTAGCCTTAGAAGCCAGCGATCTAGGCTTGTGGGATTGGAATCTCTGCACAGGTAAAATATATCGGGACTGGCAATGGAAAAAAATGCTGGGCTACGGAGAAAATGAAATTGCGGAAAATCAACTAGCCAATCAAGAACTTCTACATCCCCAAGACCTTTTAGCTGTCAAGTCAGCTATTACAGATCATTTGCAAGGAATTACCCCTGTTTATGAGATGGAATTTAGGATGCGTTGTGCTTCTGGTGAATGGAAATGGATTCAGTCTCGTGGTCAGATTGTCGAACGCAATGAACAGGGCGTACCTTTACGGATGACAGGCACTCACAAAGATATCACAGAACGCAAAATTCTTGAAAAAGAACTGGAACTGCGGGAAGCTCGTCTCAAGGCTTTTTTTAGTGGTGCGCCTGTAGGCATGACTATTTTAGATAATCAACTGCGATTTGTGCAAATCAATGAGTTAATAGCAGATATTCATGGTCACCCGATTACAGAGCATATCGGCAAGACACTCCAGGAAATAGCCCCCCAAATCGCTCCTTTGGTTTTACCATTCTGCCAACAAGTACTTATAACTAATCAACCAATTCTCAATCTAGAACTCAGTATCCCGGCATCTGAGGAGCCGGATAGTTTACGTCACTTTTTAGTTTCTTATTTTCCCATTCCTGGGGAAAGGAATCGTCCCTCTGGTGTGGGTAAAGTGATGGTAGAAATTAGCGCCCGTAAACGCGCCCAAGAAGCCCTCAAAGAAAGTGCCGAACGAGAAAGAGCGATCGCTCAAGTAATTCAACGTATGCGCCAAACTCTAGATTTGGCAAAAATATTTACAGCGACGACAGAAGAATTACGTCAAGTACTCAATTGCGATCGTGTTGTCGTCTATCGTTTCCACCCTCAATGGAGTGGCGAATTTGTGGCCGAATCTGTAGAGACAGGTTGGATTTCCCTCATAGAAGAATATCAAAATGACCCACATTTAACACAGGGTACATTAAAAAGCGATCGCTGTAGTCTCAAAATGTTTCACCACGCAGGCAAACAATTACAAAAAAATTATCCACAATCTCCTGAAGGTACAAGTTTCCTATGTGTCCCTGACATCTACCAAGCCGGGTTTGATTCTTGTTACCTTAAATTCTTGGAGCGCCTACAAGCCAAAGCATACATCATTGTTCCGATTCTCTGTGGTGATCAACTTTGGGGATTATTGGCAAGTTACCAAAACTCTAGCCCCCGTCAGTGGAAAACTGGCGAAATCAATATTGTCGTGCAGATTGGCAACCAACTTGGTGTAGCCTTACAACAAGCACAATTGCTAGAACAAACACAACGACAGTCACAAGCACTACAAGCAGCCGTCATTGCCGCAGATGCAGCAAACAGCGCCAAAAGCGAATTCCTAGCCAACATGAGCCACGAATTGCGAACACCACTCAACGCCATACTAGGGTTCACGCAAATCATGAGCCAAGACAAAACACTCTCAGCCGAAAATCAACAGAACCTGAGCATCATCAACCGAGCAGGGGAACACCTGCTCAACCTGATCAATGACATCCTAGAAATGTCAAAAATCGAAGCAGGCAAAACCACACTCAATATCAACAACTTTGATTTAATGAGTCTGTTGGATAACCTGGAAGAAATGTTACTCAATCGAGCCACAGCCAAAGGATTACAACTGCAATTTATCTACGCCGCCAACCTACCCCAACACATCCAAACAGACGAAAACAAACTACGCCAAGTCCTACTCAACATCATCGGTAACGCTATCAAATTTACGGAAACAGGCACAGTCACATTGAGAGTCAGCCTGGAGAAAAGGGGACAAGGGGACAAGGAGACGAGGGGACAAGGGGACAAGGGGAGCCAGCACCGTGCGGGGGTTTCCCCCGTTGAGGTGACTGGCGTGACAAGGGGACAAGGGGAGAATACTTATATAGATTCTTTCCCCCCCTCTCCCCATCTCCCCCTCCCCCTCTCTCCCCCTTCCCCCTCCTCCCTCCTCTTCGAGATCCAAGACACCGGGATTGGCATTTTTCCTGCAGAACTTGATTTTTTGTTTGACGCTTTTGCCCAAACTGAAAGTGGACGTAAATCTCAACAGGGTACTGGGCTGGGTTTAGCTATTAGTCGTAAATATGTTGAATTGATGGGGGGTGTGATTTCTGTTTCTAGTACTGTCGGCGTTGGTAGTACTTTTCGCTTTTCTCTTCCTGTGGGTTTAGTTGCTGCTGCTGATGTTTCTGTTGCTTCTCATCCTTTGGCTGTGATTGGTTTAGCTCCTCATCAAGCTCAATACCGCATCTTGGTTGTTGATGATGTTGCTGATAGTCGCTTGTTGCTGGTGAAACTGCTTTCTTCTGTTGGCTTTTTTGTTCTCGAAGCTACCAATGGTGATGAGGCTGTTGCTCTCTGGCAACACTGGCATCCTCAGTTGATTTTTATGGATATGCGTATGCCTGTGATGGATGGTTATGCTGCTACTCGTTTGATTCGCTCTTTGGAGGTTGATTCTCACCTCCACACAGTTGCTGATACCCCTATTTTCCCTTCTGTTCACACTTTTATTATTGCTGTTACTGCTCATGCTTTTGCTGAACAACGCCAAGATATTCTTTTGGCTGGTTGTGATGATTTGATTTATAAGCCTTTTGCCAAAGAACAAATCTTAGAAAAGCTGAGTAAATACCTGGGTGTACAATATCTTTATCAAGAGGGAAGTTATCAACAAACAAAAAGTGAGGAAAAGTTTTTTGTTTCTGATGATGTACTACCTTTACTATCTCAAATGCCTAAAGAATGGCTGATAAAAGTATATAATGCTGCTGCCCAATGTAGCGATGACTTAGTTTTACCTTTGATTGAAGAAATAATACCTGAAAATACTACTTTAAAGGCGTATTTTTTAGATTTAGCTCATAATTTTCAGTTTGAAAAAATTATGGCAATAGTGAGTAGAGCAAAAGGTAATTCGTAATGAGCGTGGTTCATTACGAATTATGAATTACACTAAACTCAAATCTGCTTCTATGAGCGAATTGAGCAATGTCCATAATTGCAAATCGGTAAAATCGGGAATTACTAGAAATGCACCAACTGCTTGCAAAGCTTTAGGATCGTGAGTGGAGGCAATACCAATAGTCCGGATACCAGCACCCACTGCGGCACGAATTCCGGAAGGAGAATCTTCTAAGGCGATCGCTTCTTCAGGTTTAATCCCTAATTTTTGTAAAGCAACTTGATAAGGTGCAGGATCAGGTTTACCCGCTATGCAATCATCTGCTAAGACAATTTGCTGAAAAGTTTCTGTAATTCCCAAAACTTCCAGCATAAATTCGGCATTCAATGGCGGAGCATTTGTGACTAATGCACGGTTTAATTGATGTGTTTGTGTCCATTCTATTAATTCTGTAAATCCTGCTATTGGAGACAGGTTACTAGCTAGTTGGCGGAAAAGTGCTTCTTTTTCTTCTGCAAATTTCAACCCTTCTACTGTTGACAATTGAGGCAAAATATCACTAGTAATTTCTGGGTTTAATCGACCACTAATTCGTGACTTGTAAAATGTTTCATCCATTTCTATGCCATGTTTCCATAGCATTTGTTGCCAAGCTTGATAATGTATGGGGTCAGAGTTGACGATAGTACCGTCTAAATCAAAAAGAATCGCAGCAAGCATGATGTTTAGCTAAAATGTAAATAATTGTTAACTTTATTTACATAGTCTACATTGTTTTCGGTCTTTAGTCATAGCTGCTAACTTAGAAAAGGGAATCAAATATCATCTGAAGAGTGCTGACGTGAAAGTCGGAGAGTGAAGAGTGCTGAGTGTAGTAAAACTCTTTACCTTTTCTTAAATTATCGCCACATTACTAACAATATTCTGTTGAAGCCAATGGTAGTTGCCACAAAATTTTTTCATGTTGATCATCTGTCGGTACAAATATACAAATCTGAGGCTGAAATGGCTTTAGATGTTGCAGTGATAGTGGGCAAGTATTTACAGTCTGTGCTACAACAACAAGACACAGCAGCCATCTTATTAGCAACAGGAAATTCCCAACTCAAATTTCTGGATGCGTTGATTGCTTTGGGTGATGTAGATTGGTCAAAAATTACGTTATTTCATTTAGATGAATATTTGGGAATTACAGCTGATCATCCAGCTAGCTTTCGCCGCTATTTGCGAGAACGTGTAGAAAAGCGAGTAATGCCTCAGAAATTTCACTACATTGAAGGTGATACATTAGAACCGTTAGCAGAGTGCGATCGCTACACCAAACTTTTGCAAGCACAACCAATAGATTTATGTTGCTTAGGAGTTGGTGAAAATGGACACTTGGCTTTTAATGACCCTGCTGTCGCCAATTTTCACGATCCGCATAGCGTTAAACTAGTCAAACTTGACCAAGTTAACCGCCAACAACAAGTTAATACTGGTCAATTTCCTCATATCGATAGCGTCCCTCAGTATGCTTTTACTGTGACTATACCTTTGATTTGTTCCGCTAAAAAAATAATTTGTCTAGCACCAGAACAACGTAAAGCACAGGTAGTCAAGGAAATCTTACAAGCAACAGTCAGCATAAATTGCCCAGCTTCTATACTCCGCCAACAACCACAAGCAAATTTGTTTTTGGATCTTAATTCTGCTCAATTGCTATCGGGAAAGTAGTCGCGTGGCAAGTAGAAAAACGACTTAACTATTCACTACTCACCACTCCCAGCAAAACTTAGAAATCTTATGCTACAGACCAGCGAATCCAAGCGGAAACTGTATCTTCAACAACGAATTCGCGCTTGTGCGAATTCGTTGTTTCGGCTACTAATACTTTTAACGTCACTGTATGTACATTATTGATTAGGTAGTTTCCATAACCAACTACTTTCCCTAAATGCCCAGACTGTTGATTAAGCACGTAATCTCCCAGGGAGAACATATAAGTATCACAAAATTTATCAAGGAGTAAATCATACTAAGATTATTCTCAACAAGATATTTTTTAAAAACTTCATACTTTCAGATTGTTTTAATTGAGACTTTAGGAATATATTTACTTGGCTCTTTTTCTAACTTTAGATATAGGAATATTAAATATTTTTATACTCCTAACTTGCACCTAGCCTCAGCAATTAGAAATCGCGGCTATACAAACAAAGTTCCTGACGCTCGCAAGCTCGCTACCGCCAGTTCCCTACGGCGGGAAACCCGCCTACAGGACTGGTCTCACCGCCTACGCGGACTAACGCAACATCAAGCATTTGAAACCCGCGCAGGCGGGTTTTGCCTGTGTAGCCGCGACTTCTAGTCGCTTGGTGCAAGATATGAGTATATAGCGCTTCTCAATCGAGTCCAATACAGACCTAACCCCCAACCCCTTCCCTACAAGGGAAGGGCAGGGTGGTTTCATACGAAAAAAGAAAAATACATACATCTTGATTTGTCGCTTTGTAGCAGAAGTTTTGACCCCTCTCCAAACCTCTCCCCCACGGGGGGAGAGGCTTTGAAACAAAGTTTTGTTTTTTCTCTGTTTGTATGAAACCACCCTGCTTCCCTACAAGGGAAGGGGAGCAAGATTCAAAGCCTCTCTCCTTGTAGGAGAGAGGTCAGAGCGTATTGCATACAAACGAGAACCGCTATATTAAAAATAAATACCTACATCTGAAAAGATGCAGGTATAAATATAAACTCTCCGAAGAAACCTAAGTTAATCGGACTGATACAATGTCAAAGGTTTGTCATGCTTTACAGCTCGTATTCCCAAGCCCACAAAAGTTTGCTAAAGTCAAGCAGATTGCACTAGTTTGCTAGCCTGGAAAATCCTGACACAGAACTAGCCGAAAAACGTTGATTTTGACTGTTGATTGTTCTCATCGATTGAGTACTGGCACTTTTTTCTTTTTCATAATTTCCAGATATTCATTACGAGTTCCATCTACTCGATAATGGTCACAGATTTGACAGAGTTTCAGCAGATCCAATCGACTGAATATTTTTTGATGTTCAATTTCGTTATCATTTCTCCAACGCCAAAAAGTAGTTCGATCAATACGGCGATCGCACTCAGGCCATCTTCGTCTAGATAAAAAATCTACGACTTCTTCTTCGTAAAATGAGTAGCCTTTTGGCAACTTGAGGAGTTCTTCTTTTAAATGAATAATCGGTATGAGTGGATCTACATCAGATAGTCTCATGCCAGCAAGCCCTTATAGTCTTGTGTACATTCAAGTAAACAGAAGGCTTCATGCAAAACGGTATCATCGATAATTTAGATTTTATACTGTACGGTTAATAGAAAAGGAAACAACAAAGCAGTTAGGGTAATTATTCAATGATTTTCCCTGATTCAGTGTTTGCTCCTCTATTAAACAAACAGCATTAAGCTAAAGTACTGTTGGTAGAATAAACTAAATTTATACTTAATCGCAATCTATATGCAACAGACTTTATCCTAAACAATTATTTATTTTATACATAAAAATACTACTTATTTACAAATTGTACATATGGTATTGTTATTTACATTTAACAAGTACTTTAATGAAATTAAACTAAACCGTTTAGTATTAAGCTTTGATGTAAGCAAATGATGACTTTTGAGGACAACAAATACTTATTTTGTCAGTTTGTCGATTTAACAGAAGTTTGGTAAATAAAAGATAGCTTACATAGTTAGCTTTTGCTCCATATTTAACACCAAGCATTGTGAGTGCTAAACGTCTGCCGGAAACTACTGCTTACGTAAAAATTACACGCCAATCATGGCAACACGGCTTCTTGGAAGGTGAAGTGAGTGCTGGTGACTTTGAGTGGCATTTCCAATGGCACTTCCGTCGGGGAGAACTCCTAGTCAAACCTTCCCAAGGACGCGCCTTAATCAAAGAACCTTTAGGTCGTTTTTTGGAACAGCAAGATTATCAACTAGAACCAGGGGGGGATTATGCTTTTACCATTCGCGCACAGTTATGAAACAGGAGAGTGCTGAGTGAGGGAGTGAAGGAGTGAGGGAGTGCTGAGTAGAAGTCGGAAGTCGAATGACTAATGACCATTGACCATTGACCATTGACTAATGACTAATGACCATTGACTATTGACTAAGACGATTTAAATATCTTTCAATTAGGAGAATGGCGACGATATCATCTATGGGGCGTGGTGGCTGGCGCATACCTTGTGGTAGTAGCTTAGTTAGTCCTTGAGGGGGAAACATCTGCCAATAGCGATCGCGTGCTTCTAAGGTACTGTAGCGCTCGTCTACTAAAATCACATTTAAAGGCTCGACTAATTCTTCCTGTAGCTGTTGTTTCCAGCGTTTTGCTGTAGTTTGATTACCCATGACTAGTAAAGATATGGGAAACTGTTGTCTGAGGGTATCAATAGTGGCGATCGCTGCTGGAGAAGGGACGACTTGGTGGTAGCATAATTGCCGATCCAATCCCATCACTGCTAAACCACACTTATCTTTCCCCGGATCAAAGCCTAAAATAACTGGTTGTGTGGGCGAAAATTGGCTAAAGGACATAATAAATTAAGTAGGTCGGTGTAAATAATGGGGAATTGGGAATAGCTACTTTACTAACTACTATTGGATGACCTCGTTAGAGTTGTGAAACATGGTCAGTATCAAGTACCCATGTTGTCATCTGATTTTTACCCATGTAAATAGGCTCTTACGACGAAATACCTTTACCTAACAAAAGTTTGAGCCTGGGGTATTTCATAGTAAATTTGGGTCAATACCTTGTTGTTGTAATCTGGCTAAAAGTTCTTGAAGCTGTTGTTGAGTTTGTTCTAATTGTTGTTGCTGTTGTGCGTTTACCTCTTCAGGAGTTTGGTATCTGTTACCATCTTGGTCATACCAAAACAACCATTCTCGTGTTCTTCCTTGATAAGTACCCTGTTCTCGTCCGATACCTAAACCAATTTCCGGCATCCAAATTTTATCGCCGAGTTGTAAAATGTACTGACCTTCAATTAAGCGATAAACTTCTAAACGTTGACGCTTACGACGTAGCCGTGTAGGCGCATAAATGGCATAATATAAAATGCCTAATTGGGCATAATCTATTTTCTTTTGTTCATACTCGCCATTGTAAGTTTGAGAAATCACTTCTAAAGCTAAAATGGGTGCAATCCCTTCTTCTTCCCAAAAAACGTAACTAGAACGTCCATTTTCTCCAACAAAACGTTCAACACCCAAACTCAAAAATCCATCGGGGACAATAGCAGGTTGTAATGGTGTATGGTAAATCCCCATATTGATACCGAAAAACCAGTCATTACGGGTTTGCCAAATCGCAGCTAAGATGGCTAACAATAAATTGGGAATTAATATTTGCAGTTCGTTATCCACAGGAGTGTCATCAGAATCTGGTAGTTCCGCCGATGAAGGTAGGCATTCTAAAGGGTTGTAATTATACATAATACTTCGGTGGTTAACAGTTATTATTTAAGTACTAAAAATAATTTGCCCGTTTTGAATTGCTACTAATTTAACTCTTAAAGGCCCTGCGGTGTAAGTATCTTCGGTGGCGATCGCTTTTATTTCGATTGGTTGACTAACTTGTCCTAGTAAAGAGATAAAACGAACAAAAGCACCATCTATTTGCACACCTTCCACGATGCCGGCATTTCTCGCCCGAAATTGCGATGCGGAAATTAATAAATCTAGTCTTTGCCTGAGTTGATAGGATGTCATGGTTTTAGGATCAGCCGTAGTGGTGGCTAAAACCTCACCGCCAGAAAATACTAAGACATTTCTGGCTGTATCAGCGAAAAATTCTATTTGCTTTTCTCCCCTCACATAATTGCCAGCCGAGAATATTCTCACTACATATTCTCTACCATCATCAATTTGTTTAACTAGCTGGTCAACTCTATCTGGAGTCACACGTAGTAGTTCTGTTTCTGTAAAATTTGTTCCAGGTTCTGTTAATTCGATATTAGCGTTACGGTTGGCTTCTCGTAGTAGTTGTATGATTACCTGACGAGCTGCTGTAGCTTGGTTAACGCGAACTACACCACCGGCTAAAACTTGCCCACGCACTAATGCTAGTTTACCTAAACGTAAATCACGATATGACTGGTAATATTTTTCCAGTCTAGCTACTTCTTGTTCTAAATAATCTTGCTGTTTTTCTAATTCTTTGAGACGAGATTCTCTCTTAGCAATTACTTCTTCGCGGGCTGTAATTTCTACGTTGCGATTTTGGATGAGTTTATCGAGTTGGGAAATTTTGCGATCGCGTTGTTCTATAGTTTCTTGGCGATTAGCTAGTTCCCTATCGCGTTGTTCTATAGCTTTTTGGCGGTTAGCTAGTTCTCGATCCCGTTGTTCTATGGCTTTTTTGGCTTCTGCAAATAATTTTTGGCGTTCTGTCCTGAGTTGTTCAACTGCTGCTTGTAGGGCTTTTCTTTGATTGTAAACGCTTTGTAGTTCAGCGATCGCTCGCCTATATTGTGTGACTATTTGCCCAAGTTGTTTTTGTGTACGCTGGAATTGTGATTGGGTTTGTGCTAAGTCTTTTTGCGCTTTTAATTTTTCTTTTTTAGCTTCGTCTCGCTGAGTTTCTACCTGTTTTTTATCGTTTCTTGTAATCTCTAATTCTTGATTGGCTTTATTGCGCTCATTTTCTACCTGACTTTTTTGGGCTTCTGCGACTTTTAACTGTTCCCGCTTTTGTCTGAGGTCTTTTTGAATATCTTCTAACTCAAAAACCCCTTTGCGTAAGCCTTCGTCAGCAATAAACAAGATTGCCAGGGTTGTGGCTGAAATCAACCCACCAGTGAGAATAGTTACCAGTACAGCCGTATTTTTGGGGCGAAGCTTAAATAGAGAGAGGCGGGCTTTGCCAACTCTTGTGCCGATGCGATCGCCAACAGTGGCAATTACGCCTCCCAAAATTAGAATTGCTGCGATGAGGATGTACCCGGTGGTCATCTTCCGCTACCGAAATGCGTCCAGATACAGCCTACTACTTTCAATCATTATCTGTGGAGTATGGGAGGGTAACAATAGCCGAAATTACTCAAGATTTTAGATTTACTTCCAACTATGGGTGTTACTTAAAGAAATATAACACGAGCCACCCTTCCTCACTCCATCAGCTTTTAACAGTTATCAGTTATCAGTTATCAGTGAAGAGTGATGTATTTATCCTTGGCGAAACACCGCACCAATTAGTGGTAGGCGTTGGTGGTGGGTTTAAATCCCCCACCATACGCTGTGATAACTGTTCACTGATTTAAGTGAACTGCCGACTGAGAGTTACGGGTTTATGCACAGTGATTTTCTTTTTGTGGATAGAAATCATCTTCTTCTCACGCAAATCCCCTAATAACCGAGTAACGGTAACGCGAGTAGAACCGATGGCTTCAGCGA